>MERZ01000390.1 GCA_001770785.1 Burkholderiales bacterium RIFCSPHIGHO2_12_FULL_61_11 | reverse complement strand
GTTGCTTCAGATAGTCCAGGCCCGCGCGAACGCTGGCCAGCTGCGCCCGGCTGACCAGCGCGCCCATGCGCACCGATTCATTGCGCGGATTGCCGACCGTGGTCCTGGCCAGTCGTGCTGCAATGGCATCAGCTGCCGCGTCGTAGAGAGCCTCGGGTACGAAGATACGGCGAATCGCGGTGCATTTCTGCCCCGACTTGACCGTCATCTCGCGAACCACTTCTTTCGCCAGCAGATCAAAGGCTTCGCTGCCGGTCCCGGCATCGGGCAACAGCCAGGCCGAGTTGACGCTGTCAGCCTCGATGTTGACGCGTACAAAGCGTTGTGCCACGGCTGGATGGGATCGGATGAGCGCGGCTGTTTCGGCCGAGCCGGTGAACGACACCACGTCAAAGGTCTGCAGGGCGTCCATCAGGCCGGCGGAGCTGCCGCACACCACCGACAGCGCGCCTGGCGGGAATATCCCCGCATCGACCACGTCCTTGACCATGCGCTGGGTCAGCCAGGCGGTGGCGGTGGCCGGCTTCACAATCACCGGTACACCCGACAGCAAGGCGGGCGCCGCTTTTTCCCACAAGCCCCAGCTCGGGAAATTGAAGGCGTTGATCAGGAGCGCCACGCCGCGCGTCGGCACCAGCACATGCTGAGACTGGAACAGCGGGTCTTTGCCCAGGCGAGCGGCCTCGCCGTCCAGCAGAAAATGGCGGTCGCCGAGGGACTCGCCGAGTTTGGCGTACGTTCCCAAGGTGAAGATGCCGCCGTCGATGTCCACTGCCGAATCATTTTTGACCGTGCCGCTGTTGGCGGTGGCGATCTCGTAATAGGCATCGCGCTTGGCTTGCAGTACTTTAACGGCGGCGGCCAGCATCCCGGCGCGCTCGCGGTAGCTCAGTGCTCGCAGCCCAGCGCCACCCTGTTCGCGGGCGAAGGCAAAGACGGCAGGCAGGTCCAGTTCGGTCGCGTCCACGCGCACCAACTCGTTGCCCAGCACGGGATCGTACAGCGGCGTGCCGACGCCGCTGCCGCTCTGCCAGCGGCCACCGAGAAAGTTGGAAATTACTTCTGTCATGCCTGTTTTTTTAGTTAACGGATGACGCCAATGAGGCTTGCTGGCGGCAGACAAACGCGAGCGGACGGCCATTGGCCAGATTCGCATCGACTGGACGCCCGGCCAACTGCATGGCAAGTTCTGCGATTTGTTCGCGATATCGGGCAGGTGAATGCATCAGTTGGTTACGATTCTGCTTGCGCATTTTGACAATATGAATTATTGTGCAAGCATCAACAATAAAGTCTTACCCATCCCATGTCAAGTACTATATTGCACTTAAGCGGGTTAACACCTAGCCTGACTAAGCCCGGCCTTGAACCCATCAAGGAGCCCGTCCATTCCGGAGACGGCGTGAAGGCAGAGGAGAGAAAAATTCCCTTCCTGGTGGCGCTGGGCGAGCGAGTGCGTAGCCTGCGGGCGCGCCGCGGCATGACGCGCAAGGCGCTGGCAGTGGCGGCCGATGTCTCCGAGCGGCACCTGGCGAACCTGGAATACGGTGTGGGCAACGCCTCCATCCTGGTATTGCTGCAAGTGGCTGGCGCCCTGCAATGCTCGCTGGGTGAGCTCATTGGCGACGTGACGACCTCGTCACCGGAGTGGCTGCTGATCCGCGAATTGCTTGAGCAGCGCGACGAAGCCACGCTGCAACGCGTGCGTATCAGCATCGGCGAAATGCTGGGCACCGGCGGCGGCAATGCCGGCCACAGCCCGCGCGTGGCGCTGGTTGGCTTGCGCGGCGCGGGCAAATCGACGCTGGGCCTCATGCTGGCCGACGACCTGGGTTTCCCCTTCATTGAACTGAGTCGCGAAATTGAGAAGTTTGCGGGCTGCAGTACGGCCGAGATACAGGCGCTTTACGGCATGAATGCCTATCGCAGGTACGAGCGGCGCGCGCTCGAAGAGGCGATCCAGATCTATCCTGAGGCGGTGATCGCCACGCCTGGCGGCCTGGTATCGGACGCGGCAACCTTCAACCAGCTACTGGCGCACTGCACGACTGTGTGGCTACACGCTGACCCCGAGGACCATATGAAGCGCGTCACGGCGCAGGGTGACTTGCGCCCCATGGCGGCCAGCAAGGAGGCGATGGAAGACCTCAGGGGAATCCTTACAGGCCGCGCGGCTTTTTATTCCAAGGCCCAGTTCAAGCTCGACACCAGCGCTCAGCCCTTGGCACCTACGTTTCTGGCCTTGCGGGAGATCGTCAGAAAAGTACTGCAGCTGCCGGCTTGAATTATCTTTCGCAAAATGCATAAAAATGCCTCACTCTTTTTGGTGTAATATGCACTATGATGCGTGTACGAAACCAGCATTTTTGTGCTTCAATTTAAGGAGAGCCGTTCGTGAGCATTCCCAGCCGTGTCGAATACCAGACCAACCCTTCCCAGTACAAGCACTGGAAACTTGATTTCAATGGCCCTGTGGCCACGCTCAAGGCGGATTTTGACGAGAACGCCGGCCTGCGTCCCGGCTACAAGCTCAAGCTCAATAGCTACGACCTTGGCGTTGACATCGAGTTGAACGACGCCGTCAGCCGCATTCGCTTTGAACACCCCGAAGTGCGCACCGTGGTGCTGACCAGCGCCAAAGAGAAGGTTTTTTGCTCCGGCGCCAACATTTTCATGCTGGGCGTGAGCAGCCACGCCTGGAAGGTGAACTTCTGCAAGTTCACCAATGAGACGCGCAACGGGCTGGAAGATTCATCGAGCCACAGCGGCCTGAAGTTTCTCGCCGCTGTCAATGGCGCTTGCGCCGGTGGCGGTTACGAACTGGCACTGGCGTGTAATGAAATCATCCTGGTGGACGACCGCTCAAGCGCCGTCAGCCTGCCCGAGGTGCCGCTGCTCGGCGTGCTGCCCGGCACCGGTGGCCTGACCCGAATGACCGACAAGCGCCATGTGCGCCACGATCTGGCCGACCTGTTCTGCACCAGCGTCGAAGGTGTGCGCGGCGAAAAGGCCGTGGCCTGGCGCCTGGTGGACGCGATCGCCAAGCCAGCGGTTTTTGCACAGAAGGTGCAGGAGCGGGCGCTGGCGCTAGCCGCCAAGAGTGATCGCCCCGCCGACGCCCGCGGCGTGACCCTGATACCACTGCAGCGCACGCTGGAGGCCGATGCACTGCGCTACCCGAGTGTGACGGTCGAGATCGACCGCGCCAAGCGCACCGCCACCTTCACCGTCATGGGGCCACGCGGCGCGCAGCCGACCGACATTGCCGGCATCGAGGCCGCTGGCGCCGCCTGGTATCCGTTGGCCATGGCGCGTGAACTGGAAGATGCCATCCTGCAGATGCGAACCAACGAAACCGGCATCGGTACCTGGTTGATCAGGACCGAAGGCGATGCCAGCGCCGTTCTGGCAATGGACGCCACGCTGCTGGCCCACCAGAACCACTGGCTGGTTCGCGAGACCATCGGCCTGCTGCGCCGCACGCTGAGCCGTCTGGATGTCTCATCGCGCAGCCTGTTTGCCTTGATCGAGGCGGGCTCCTGTTTTGCCGGCACCTTGCTGGAGCTGGCCCTGGCCTGCGACCGCAGCTACCACCTGGCCTTGCCCGACGATGCAGCGCGTGCACCGCGGATCACGGTGACCGAGACCAACTTTGGCCTGTACCCGATGGTCACGGGCCAGAGCCGCCTGGGTCGCCGCTTCTATGATGAACCGCCCGCACTGGATGCCGTGCGTTCAAAGGTCGGCCAGGCACTGGACGCCGACGCCGCATTCGCGCTCGGACTGGTGACTTCCAGCCCTGATGACATCGACTGGGCCGACGAGGTGCGGATTGCCGTGGAAGAGCGGGTGTCGATGTCGCCCGACGCGCTGACTGGCCTGGAAGCCAACCTGCGCTTCAACGGCCCGGAAAACATGTTCACCCGTATCTTCGGGCGGCTCACTGCCTGGCAGAACTGGATCTTCCAGCGCCCCAACGCCGTCGGCGAAAAGGGTGCGCTCAAGGTTTATGGCAAAGGTGAAAAAGTCGCCTTTGACTGGAACCGCGTTTAACAAATCAAGGAGAGCACGATGTCTGATATCAATTACAGCGACAGGATTCCCAACAACGTCAACCTGAGCGAAGACCGCACGCTGCAGCGCGCGCTCGAGCAGTGGCAACCCAACTACCTCAAATGGTGGGCCGACATGGGCCCCGATGATTCGCAAAGCTTCGACGTCTACCTGCGCACAGCCGTCAGCGTGGATCCACAGGGTTGGGCGCAATTCGGCCATGTGAAAATGCCCGACTATCGCTGGGGCATTTTCCTGAATCCGGCCGAAGCCAACCGCAAGATTCAATTTGGCGACCACAAGGGGGAAGACGCCTGGCAGGACATCCCCGGCGAGTACCGCGCCAACCTGCGCCGCATCATCGTCACGCAAGGCGATACTGAGCCGGCCTCGGTGGAGCAACAACGCCACCTGGGACTGACAGCGCCCAGCCAGTACGACCTGCGCAACCTGTTCCAGGTGAACGTCGAGGAAGGACGCCACCTGTGGGCCATGGTGTACCTGCTGCACAAATACTTCGGCCGCGATGGCCGCGAAGAAGGCGAGGCGCTGCTGGCGCGCCGCAGCGGCCAGCAGGACAATCCGCGCATCCTGCAGGCCTTCAATGAAGAAACACCCGATTGGCTGAGCTTTTTCATGTTCACGTACTTCACCGACCGTGACGGCAAGTTCCAGCTTTGCGCCCTGGCCGAAAGCAGCTTCGACCCGCTGGCACGCACCACCAAATTCATGCTGACGGAAGAAGCGCACCATATGTTCGTGGGTGAAAGCGGCATCTCACGCATCATCCAGCGCACCTGCCAGGCGATGAACGAATTGAAAACCGATGAGCCGGCCAAGCTGCGCGCCGCTGGGGTGATCGACCTTCCCACCATCCAGCGTTACCTGAACTTCCATTTCAGCGTCACCATCGACCTGTTTGGCGCTGACGAATCGAGCAACGCCGCCACCTTCTACAGCACCGGACTGAAAGGCCGCTACGAGGAAGGCAAACGCATGGACGACCACATCCTGAAGGGCAGCAGCTACAAGGTGCTGGCGGTGCAGGGCGGCCAACTGGTCGAGAAGGATGTGCCGATGCTCAACGCGCTGAACGAAGTGCTGCGCGACGACTACATCAAGGACTCCATCGGCGGTGTCGGGCGCTGGAACAAGGTGATCGAAAAGGCCGGCATCCCGTTCAAGCTGAAGGTGCCGCACAAGGCCTTCCACCGCAACATTGGTGCGCTGGCGCAAGTCAAGGTGTCGCCGGAGGGCCGTGTGCTCAGTGACGCCGAGTGGAAAGCCAATGTGGATCACTGGCTGCCGAGTGAGACCGACCGCGCTTTCGTCGCCAGCCTGATGGGCCGGGTGGTCGATAGCGGAAAATTTGCCAACTGGATCGCGCCGCCGATGCTGGGCATCAACCGTCAACCAGCGGACTTCGAGTACGTTCGCTTCAACTGATCCTGGCGACTGTCATGGACATGAGCGCGCACGCCATCAAGCAGCACCTGATCGACCCCGAGATATGCATCCGCTGCAACACCTGCGAGGCCATCTGCCCGGTGGCTGCGATCACCCATGACGCGCGCAACTACGTGGTCGATGCCGAAAAATGCAATCTATGCATGGACTGCATAGCCCCGTGTCCGACCGGCTCGATTGACAACTGGCGCACCATGCCGCGCATCAAGGCCTACAGCCTGCTGGACCAATTGGGCTGGGATGAGCTGCCGCCCGAGTTGACGCCTGAGCAGCTTGCGGCCGAAGGCGTGGCCGCTGATGCGTTGCCCGTGGAGCTGCCTGCAGCGCCGGCGCTGCCAGCCGCCGCCAGCGGCGAAACCAGCTTCAATAGCGCCCAGTACGGCGCCACGCTGCCGCCCTGGTCGGCGGCGCACCCCTACACCAATCTCTACGGACCGAAGGCCGCCGGGAAGTCGATCAGCGCCACCGTGGCAGGCAATGTGCGCGTGACGGCGGTGGGCCACGAATACGACACTCACCACCTCGTGCTGGACTTTGGCGCCATGCCGTTCCCGGTGCTCGAAGGCCAGTCGATCGGCATCATTCCGCCCGGCGTGGACGCCAACGGCAAGCCGCACTTTGCGCGCCAATACTCGATTGCCAGCCCGCGCAACGGCGAGCGGCCCGGCTACAACAACCTGTCGCTCACCATCAAGCGCGTGCTGCAAGACCACCAGGGCCAGCCGGAGCGCGGCGTGGCCTCGAACTACATGTGCGACCTGCAGGTGGGCGACAAAGTGCAGGTGATCGGCCCGTTCGGAACCAGCTTCCTGATGCCGAACCACCCGCGCTCCAACATCGTGATGATCTGCACCGGCACTGGCAGCGCGCCGATGCGGGCCATGACCGAATGGCGGCGCCGACTGCGCCAGTCCGGCAAGTTCGAGGGCGGCAAGCTGATGCTGTTCTTCGGCGCGCGCACGAAAGAAGAGTTGCCCTACTTCGGGCCGCTGCAAAGCCTGCCCAAGGATTTCATCGACATCAACTTCGCCTTCTCGCGTACACCGGGGCAACCCAAGCGCCATGTGCAGGACGTCATGCGCGAACGTGCGGCCGACCTCGGCCTCTTGCTCAATGAGCCGAACAGCTACTTCTACGTTTGCGGACTCAAGAGCATGGAAGAAGGCGTGGTCCTGGCGCTGCACGACGTGGCGCAACAGTCTGGCCTGTCCTGGGACACCGTTGGCACGGCGCTCAGACAAGAAGGTCGTCTGCACCTGGAGACCTACTGATGACAAACACACTGAATGGCGCCCCACTGCTGGTGGTCGGCGCGGGCATCATGGGTGTCGGCATCGCGCAGGTGGCGGCACAGGCCGGCCATGCCGTGATGCTCTATGACAGCCGCGAAGGCGCGGCCGCCGAGGCCAAGGAAAAGCTCGCCAGGCTCCTGGAGGGGCTGCTCGCCAAGGGCAAGCTGACTGCTGAAGGCGTGACACAGACCCTGTCGCGCATCGAGTCGATCAGCTCGCTCGACGCGGCGGCGTCGGTGCGCTTGGTGGTGGAAGCCATCGTCGAGAAACTTGATGTCAAGCGTGGCCTGTTCGGGCAACTCGAAGCGATCGTGGCTGCCGACTGTGTGCTGGCCACCAACACTTCGTCAATTTCGGTCACCGCGATCGCCAACGGCCTGCGGCATCCGGGCCGGCTGGTCGGCATGCACTTCTTCAACCCGGTGCCCCTGATGAAGCTGGTCGAGGTGGTAGCGGGCCTGCAGACCGATCCGGCAGTGGCCGCGGCAATCTTCGAGTTGTCCAAGGTCTGGGGCAAGGTGCCGGTTCATGCGCGTTCGACGCCCGGCTTTATCGTGAACCGCATCGCCCGGCCCTATTACGCCGAGACGCTGGCGCTACTGTTGGAGCAAGCCGCCACGCCCGCCGTGCTCGATGCCTGCCTGCGCGCTGCGGGTTTCCGCATGGGGCCGTGCGAGTTGATGGACTTGATCGGCCATGACACCAATTTCTCGGTGACACAGTCGGTTTACGAGGCCAACTTTTTTGACAAGCGCTTTGTACCGTCCCTGGTGCAGCGCCAGTTGGTTGATGGCGGGCTGCTGGGGCGCAAGTCAGGCCATGGCTTTTTCGATTACCCGGATGGCGCTGCCAAACCGGCGATCGCCACCGTCGAATCGATACCGCCGCCAACCGCCCAGCTGCTGCGCGTGCATGGCCAAGGGCCGCTGGCTGATCGTTTTGTCGCGGCGCTGGTAAAAACCGGCCAACCGTTTCTGCGCCATGAGGGGAGCGATTGGCTCGGCCTGGAGGTGGACGGCTCCCAGTTGCGGATGACCGACGGTCGAACCGCCTCGGAGCTGGGCCTGGAGGTGGCCGTATTTGACCGGCCACTGTCTGCTGAAAATGACATCACGCTGGCCTGGGCACCCTCGCTGCGCGCATCGCAGGCATGGACGAGCGCCGCCACGCTTTGGCTCGGCGCCTTTGGCTTCAAGCCGCAGCGCATCGCTGATGCGCCGGGCCTGGTGGTGGCACGCACCCTCGCGATGCTGATCAACGAAGCCGCCGATGCCGTGCAACAAGGCGTCTGCACCCCCGACGGCGCAAATGCCGCAATGAAGCTGGGTGTGAATTATCCAGCCGGGCCCTTCGAGTGGTTGGCGGGTTGGAACACTACAGCGGTCGTTCAAGTACTCGACGCGCTAGACAGTTTCTACCGTGGTGAGCGCTATCGCGTCAGCCCCTGGCTGCGCCAACAGTCCTATCAGGAAGGGGGCAATGAGCCGCAAAATTGACATCGCAACGATGCATTTGGGGATCGGCGCCGATTAGAGAAGCGGGGCAAAAGCCAGTCATCAGCATCATGCCTTTTCAATTTTAGCCAGCGGGTGACGCCATCCGGTCCGAAAGACGCGGCCACAGGGCTGGCAGCCTGGCATTTGCTGCACATGCTGGTCGAAATGACAGCGTTTTACGGCGAGTCCAATCGGCTCAATCACCACGCCGCAATCTGGCCATCACTACGTGGCTCAGTTCCGCCGCACAGCACGCCCGCTTCATTGCGCCAGATAATCTGCCCGCGTCCAAACGCCAGCCGGTTATTCGACCACGCCACATCATGCCCAAGCCGCGCTAGCGCATGGTACAAATGCTCAGGCGTCGAGCGTTCGATATTGACCCGGTTGCCACTCTCCCACTCCCAGCGCGGCGCATCCAGCGAGGCCTGCGGATTCAGGCCAAAATCGACGGTGTTCATGACCACCTGCACATGCCCTTGCGGCTGCATGAAGCCCCCCATGACGCCGAACGGCCCGACGGCCTTTCCAGCCTTGGTGAGGAAGCCCGGAATGATGGTGTGGTACGGTTTCTTGCCGGGGGCGAGACAATTCGGATGCTTCGGATCGAGCGAAAAATTATTTCCGCGATTGTGCAGTCCAATACCGGTTCCAGGCACCACCAAACCAGAGCCGAAACCCATGTAATTACTCTGGATCATCGATACCATGTTGCCTTGATGGTCGGCGGTGCTCAGATAGACGGTGCCGCCGCGTGAAGGTTCGCCCGGCATTGGCATGCTGGCCTGCGCGCCAATCAACGCGCGGCGCTCGTCCGCATAGGCATCCGACAGCAGATCGGCGATCGACACCCGCATGGAGCGCGGGTCGGCGATATGCGCCAGGCCATCGGCGAATGCCAGCTTCATTGCCTCGATCTGGCGATGATGCGTCAAAGTCGAATCGCGATCGCTGAAATCGAAGCCCTTCAATATATTCAGCGCCATCAGCGCCACCAGGCCGTGACCGCTCGGCGGAATTTCCCACACGTCGTAACCGCGATAATTGACGCTGATCGGATCGACCCATTCAGCTTGATACTGCCCCAGGTCCTGCACCGACAGATAGCCGCCCGCTGACTGCACGAACGACGCAATCTTTTCTGCCAGCGGGCCGCGATAAAAACCTTCAGCCTTGTCCTCGGCGATCGACTGCAGGGTCTGCGCATGTCCGGCCGAACGCCAGATTTCGCCGGCCTGCGGCGCCCGCTCAGGGGCGAAGGTGTCGAACCACGGCTGAAAATGGCTTTCCTTCAAATTCTCACGCAACAGCTTGGTCGCAACCTGCCAGGCGAACGCCACCGAGGGCGAGACCGGGAACCCATTGCGCGCCAACTCGATCGCACCGGCCATTGAGGTGGTCAGTGGCAGTGTGCCGAAGCGCTGCGACAGCGCAACCCATGCGGCCGGCGTCCCGGGCACGGTGACTGGCAGCGCGCCGTACTTTGGCATCTCGGTGATGTTCCTGGCACTGAGCGCCTCCCGCGTCATCGTCTGCGGTGCGGGACCGCTGGCGTTGAGTCCGTGGAGCTGACCGCCATGCCAGACCAGCGCAAACGCATCACCGCCGATGCCATTGGCGGTCGGTTCCACCACCGACAACGCCGCCGCGGTCGCCACTGCCGCATCGATCGCATTACCCCCCGCCTGCAGCACCTGCAAGCCGGCCTGCGCCGCCAGCGGCTGTGCGGTTGCGACCATGCCGCGATTCGCATAAACGACGTTACGGCGTGAGGCGTAAGGATAATGTTGGGCGTCGAATGGCAACATGGAACGGTACTTTCGGAAAGAGGAATGGGGGGCTGCGCACACACGGCGCCGCCGCGGTTCAGTTTATATGGCGGCTGCAGACGCGCTTACTTGTGCCTGGGATCGAGTGCATCGCGCAAGCCGTCGCCCAACAGGTTGAACGACAACACCAGCAAGAAGATCGAGAGCCCCGGCCAGATGGCCATCCATGGTGAATTGTCAACATAGTTTTTGGCGGTGTTGAGCATGCTGCCCCAGCTTGGTGCGGGTGGTTGCTGGCCCAGGCCGAGAAAGGACAGGCTGGCCTCGGCGATGATGGCAGCGGCAATGGCCAGCGTCGCCTGCACGATCAGCGGCGGCAAAATGTTGGGCAGGATATGCCGCAGCGCGATGCGCCAGTGCGGGTTACCGACGGCGCGCGCCGCTTCGACATAATCCTCGACCTTGACCGACAGCACCTGCGCGCGCGTCAGGCGGATGAAGATCGGCGTTGCCGACACACCGATCGCGATCATCGCATTGGTCAGACTCGGGCCGAGAAAAGCCGCCAGCGCGATCGCCAGAATCAGAAAAGGCACCGCCAGCATCGAATCCGTAAAACGCGAAATCAGGCCATCCACCCATCCGTCCATGTAGCCGGCAAGCAGACCGATCGGCACGCCGAACGCCATCGCAATGCAGACCGACACCAGGCCGGCCAGCAGCGACGCCCGCGCGCCCCAGATGACGCGCGACAGCACGTCGCGGCCGATCTCGTCGGTGCCGAACAGATATTGCGCGCTCGGCGCTTTACGCACTGCGCTCCAACTGGTCGACAGCGGATCCTGCGGCGCGATGCTCGACGCGAAGATGGCGATCACGACGAAGAAAATGACAATCACCAGTCCGAGCATCGCGCCCCGGCGACGCAACAGGCGCAACAATGCGCGTCGCCCCGGAGTGAGTTCCCGCGGCTCGGACTGCGGTTTCAATTGAACAGGAACAGCGCGCATGAACTATCCTCGCAGACGCGGGTTGACGAAAAAGTAGGCGAGATCGGCAAGCAAATTGAGCACGATGTACACCGTCGAGGTGAACAACACCACACCTTGCACCACCGCATAGTCGCGATTGAACACCGCATCCACGATCAATTTTCCGAAGCCGGGAATCGAAAACACCTGCTCCGTCAGGACCGCTCCCGACAGCAGCGTGCCGAACTCCAGCGCGCCGAGCGTGATGATCGGTGTCAGCGCATTGCGCAGCGCGTGCTTGAGTATGACGGCGCGTTCGCCGAGACCCTTGGCGCGCGCGGTGCGCACGTAGTCCGCGTTGAGTACCTGCAGCATGGCACTGCGCGTATGACGCATCAGCACCGCGGCAATTGCATTTCCGAGCACGAAAGCGGGCATGATCATCGCCGCAAGATTGGCTTTCAGGTCTTCAAATGGACTCACATAACCGGACGCGGGCAACCACCCGAGCGACACCGAGAACAGCAGGATCAGCAAAATCCCAAGCCAGAAATTCGGCGTTGACAAGCCCCACAACGCCACGATGTTGGCCGCGTAATCCCACACCGTATCCTTTGCGACCGCCGAGATGATCCCGGCGGGAATGCCGATCACCAGCGCAATCAGCATGGCAATCGCTGCCAGCTCCAGCGTGACCGGCAGCTTTTCCTGAATCAGCTCGAGTACCGGTTTCTGGATCCGCAGCGATTCACCGAGATCGCCCTTGAACACGCCACCGATCCAGTACGCATAACGCACCGGCAGCGGCTCGTCGAGATGCATTTTCTTGTGCAGGTAAGCGATCACAGTCGGGTCCTGCTCTTCACCGGCAAGCATGATGGCCGGGTCGCCTGGCAATAGCTGCTGCAGCCCGAAAATAATGATCGTGACGAAGAAAACCGTCGGCACGATGGCGGCCAGCCGCTTGATGAGATAACGAAACATGGTGATTCCGGGGAGCAGCCGGGCCTGCACTGCAAGCCCGGTTAACGGTTTACTTGAACTGCAGACCTTGCACGCGCATCAGGCCGTCAGGTATTGGGCGCACACCTGTCAATTTCTTGTTGTATGCCCACAGCCAGTTGCGATGGAACAGATAAACGACCGGGCGATCCTTGCCGACCTGGGCGGCGATTTGCTCGAACAACTTGGTCCGCTCGGCGCGATCAGCGGTACTGCGCGAGCGGTTCAACAGTTCGTCAATCTCCGGTTTGCAATAACCCGCGTAGTTGAGTGGCTGCTTGCAACCGTGAAAGCTGAACAGATTCCCGTCCGGATCAGCGCGACCGCTCCACGCCAGAATGTAGGCATCAAACTCTCCTTTGTCGGCCAGATTGAGCGAGGTCGCAAATTCGGTCGACTGGATTTTGACGTCAAAACCGGCCTCTTTCGCCATCGCCTGCACCACTTGCGCGAT
>MERZ01000389.1:5599-18006 GCA_001770785.1 Burkholderiales bacterium RIFCSPHIGHO2_12_FULL_61_11 | reverse complement strand
CCGTCTTCTCAGTGTCATTCCAGTAACCCATGCCCACCAGCGCGCCTCGGTGCACCAGCTCGCCAGGCTCCTCCGGGCTGCAGGCAGACCCGTCTTCACGCAGCACCAGAATTTCAGCATTCGGGATGGCCTTGCCAATCGAATCCGGGCGGCGGTCTACCTCATCCGGCGGCAGGTAGGTGGAGCGGAATGCTTCGGTCAGGCCATACATCAGGAACGGTTTGGCCTGGGGCACGCGCTGGCGCAGCAGATTCAGTGTCTCGCGCGGCATGCGTCCGCCGGTGTTGGCGAAATAGCGCAAATTCTCATTGATGGCCGCAGGCCAATCCAGTTGCGCCAGCTGGATGTACAGCGGCGGCACGGCAGTCAGCCCGATCACTTTTTCCCGCTCCATCGCCTTGAGCACATCGCGCGGCATCAGGTAATTGAGCAACACCACGCGCGCACCGGCGTGAAACGCCGTGGTGAGCTGGCTGAAGCCCGCATCAAACGACAAAGGCAGCGCCGCCAGCAGCACGTCTTCGGGCTGGTTCTCCAGGTAAGACGCCACGCTCTTGGCACCCGCCACCATGTTGCGGTGCGACAGCACCACGCCTTTAGGCCTGCCGGTACTGCCCGAGGTGTAAAGAATGGCCACCATGTCGACGTCAATCACACGGTGCCCGGGCCGGGCCGGGCTGCTGAGCAGGTCACGCCAGGAGACCAAGGCCAATGGGCCTGGCAGGGTGAAGTCGGCTGAGGTTGAAGGGGCCACGGCATCGGTCACCACCACATGGCGCAGGTCATGACACTCAGCCAGCACCTCTTTCATCAAGGCCAGACGCTCCGGCGACGTCACCAGCACGCGCACATTGCAGTCGCGCAAAATAAAGGCCACCTGCTCCGGTTTCAGCAGCGGGTTAACCGGCACAAACACCGCCCCGGCCGCCGGCGCGCCAAAACTGGCGATGACAGTTTCGAAACGTTTTTCAAGATAAATGGCGACCCGCTCACCACGGTCCAGGCCCAGGCCCAACAAGCCACCGGCAAACTGGCTGACGCTGGCGCCCAGCTCTGCGTAACTCAAATGTGAGGTGCCACTGGTCAGGGCAATCGCCTGCGGCGTGCGCCGGGCCGTCACGGCGATTAGCTCGTGCAAGAGTGTGGATTCGGTCATGGCAATCCAAAAAAAATCATGTCAATTGAGAAAAAGCATGCGGAAGCAAGACATTACACAATCCGCACGAGCTTTTGGACCCTAAAATAATCCGGATCGGCTAAATCGCCTCCCAGGGAGTTTTAATTGAACATATCACAAGAAGTACTTCGCGTTCTTGACGAAGTCCTGAGTTTGAAGGGACGCTCGGCCGCGTTTACGCGCGACACCCCCTTGCTGGGTGCCCTTCCAGAGCTGGACTCGATGGCGGTTGTGACGCTCATCACCACCCTTGAAGAACAGTTTGGCCTGGTGGTTGCCGATGACGACATCGACGGGTCAACCTTTGCGACGGTGGGCTCGCTGACCGACTTTGTCAGCGGCAAACTAGCCCCCTGACAACCCATGCCGGTGCGGCCCAAGGCTTTTTTTCTTCCTTCCGGGGCGGTGCAGACCACGCAAAGCGGCCAACGCTTTTGCCTGTTTTACCCGGCTGAGTGTGGCGCGAGTGGCGGCGCGTTCCGCGGCTTGGTGCTGTACATCCACCCCTTTGCAGAAGAGATGAACAAGGCCCGCCGCATGGCCGCCCTGCAGGCGCGGGCGCTGGCGCAGGCAGGCTACGCGGTGCTGCAAATGGACCTGCTCGGTTGCGGCGACAGTTCCGGGGATTTCGGCGACGCCACCTGGCAAAGCTGGGTGAGCGACGTGGTGCAAGGCTGCCATTGGCTGCGCAAGCAAAGCAACATTCAGAGCGCTGGTCCGGACAATGTGCCGTTGTGGCTATGGGGCCTGCGCGCCGGCTGCCTGCTGGCGGTGGAGGCGGCCGGGCAGCTTGGCGCGCCCTGCAACTTTCTCTTCTGGCAGCCGCCCTCTGCCGGCCAGCCGCTGCTGCAACAGTTTTTGCGCCTCAAACTGGCGGGAGACCTGTTGAGTGGCCAGGCCAAGGGAGTCATGGAGGGTATGCGCCGGCAGTTGGCCGATGGCTTACCCGTAGAAATTGCCGGCTACCTGCTTTCGCCTGGACTCGCAACGGGGCTAGAGCAAGCAGCCCTGGTGCCACCTACCGACCAAGGCCCGACACAGCGACTGGAATGGTTCGAGGTGTCCAAGCGGGAGGATGCCGGTTTGTGCCCGATCTCGGCCAAAACCATCGCCCAGTGGCGGCAAGCGGGCTTTGCGGTTGATAGCCACATCGTGCATGGCCCGGCATTCTGGCAAACCACCGAAATAGAAGACGCTCCGGAATTGATTGCAGCCACCACGGCGGTAATTGCCAACCCGTCATGGCAGCAAATTGAGTAGGGTGCGGGCATGGATTGCGGGTCAAGCCCGCAATGACAACCCAGAGGCAGTCATCCCGGACCTGGGACGGGCGTGGCTCCTGGCGAGACAACGTGTTCGTGGAACACGTCTGGCGCCGTGTGAAGCATGAGCAGGTGTACCTCAAGTCGTATGACAGTGTGAGCGCCGTCACTTATGAATCGGGGGCCGGGCCACTCCTGATATTGATATTGATGGTGCGGGGGACGGGACTTGAACCCGTACGACATTTCTGTCCCGGGATTTTAAGTCCCGTGCGGCTACCGATTACGCCACCCCCGCTATCAGGAAAACTTTGCATTTCGCGCAGAACTGGTTTTTCTGGCGCCACCTCCGGTCCGCTGTATTGAGCTATTTCACCAATCAGACCAAAGCAAACCTGTATTGTCAAACAAAAAAGCCCCGTGACAGGGGCTATTGGCAATGATTTAATGGAGGCGCGGCCCGGAGTCGAACCGGGCTAGCCGGATTTGCAATCCGGTACATAACCGCTTTGTTACCGCGCCATGTTCTATCATTTTTCGACAAAGCTTGTACGCCTCATCGACTATAAGTACTATTAGTATTCCAATAAAAAAGGGCAGCATTTTTAATTGCTGCCCTTTGGATTGGAGCGGGAGAAGAGTCTCGAACTCTCGACCTCAACCTTGGCAAGGTTGCGCTCTACCAACTGAGCTACTCCCGCGATAACATGGATGAATTATAGCGTGATTATTTGAGCCTTTTCGAAGGCCACCAAAAAAGTTTGACCTAATGTTTCACCGTACCCAGCGCTTCCGCAGGCGCAGGCGCAGCCGCCCCGGCAGGCACAGGCACAGGGACGACGACTACGGTATCTTCATCGGGCAATGAAATGGGCTGGCGCTCAAGCGCTACTTGCAGCACCTGGTCTATCCATTTCACCGGCACAATTTCCAGACCCGCCTTCACATTGTCCGGAATCTCTTGCAGGTCTTTGGTGTTTTCCTCAGGGATCAGAACCGTCTTGATCCCGCCGCGTAAAGCGGCCAGTAGTTTTTCCTTCAGACCCCCAATGGCGGTCACCTCGCCACGCAAAGTGATCTCACCCGTCATGGCCACATCACCGCGCACCGGGATGCCGGTCAGGGCAGAGACAAACGCAGTCGTCATGGCAGCGCCAGCACTCGGGCCGTCTTTTGGCGTGGCACCATCCGGTACGTGAATGTGGATGTCACGCTTTTCAAACATCTCATCCTTGATGCCCAGGCGTTTTGCGCGACTGCGCACCACGGTACGAGCAGCCTCGACAGATTCCTTCATCACGTCGCCGAGCGAGCCGGTACGGGTAATCACGCCTTTGCCAGGCATCACGGCAGCCTCAATCGTCAGCAGATCGCCACCGACTTCAGTCCATGCCAGACCGACCACCTGGCCGACCTGGTTCTGCTCCTCCGCGCGGCCATAATTGAATTTTCGAACCCCCAAAAAATCGTTGAGGTTGTCCGCATTCACGACCACCTTGGGCGTCATTTTCTTGAGCTGGATTCCTTTGACAACCTTACGGCAAATCTTCGAGAGATCCCGCTCCAGCGAGCGCACGCCGGCTTCACGCGTGTAGTAACGCACGATGTCACGCACTGCCTGCTCGGTGATCTCCAGTTCGTCCGCCTTGACGCCATTGGTCTTCAACTGCTTTGGCAACAGATAACGCATGGCGATGTTGACTTTTTCGTCTTCCGTGTAGCCTGAGAGCCGGATCACTTCCATGCGGTCGAGCAGTGCCGGTGGAATGTTCATCGAATTCGACGTTGCCACAAACATCACATCGCTCAAATCGAAATCAACCTCGACGTAGTGGTCGACGAAAGTGTGGTTCTGCTCGGGATCAAGCACCTCAAGCAAGGCACTTGAAGGATCGCCGCGAAAGTCAGTGCCAAGCTTGTCGATCTCATCGAGCAGGAAAAGCGGATTGCGCGTGCCCACCTTCGCCAGGCTTTGCAGCACCTTGCCGGGCAAGGAGCCGATATAGGTGCGGCGGTGGCCGCGAATTTCGGCCTCATCGCGCATGCCGCCCAAAGCCACGCGCACGTACTTGCGCCCGGTCGCCTTGGCGATTGACTGCCCCAGCGAAGTTTTACCGACACCTGGAGGACCCACCAGACAAAGGATGGGCGCTTTGAGTTTGTCAACGCGCTGCTGCACCGCGAGATATTCGACAATCCGGTCCTTGACTTTTTCCAGACCATAGTGGTCTTCATTGAGTACGTTTTCGGCATGTACCAGATCGTGCTTGATCTTGGTTTTCTTGCTCCAGGGCAAGCCCGTCAGTACATCAATGTAGCTGCGCACCACCGTCGCCTCGGCGGACATGGGTGACATCAGCTTGAGTTTTTTGAGTTCGCTCTCGGCTTTTTTGAGCGCCTCCTGCGGCATCTTTGCCGCCTTGATCTTCTTCTCGATCTCTTCGATGTCCGAGCCCTCTTCGCCCTCGCCCAGCTCTTTCTGGATGGCTTTTACCTGCTCGTTGAGGTAGAAGTCGCGCTGATTTTTTTCCATCTGACGCTTGACGCGGCCACGGATTTTTTTGTCAACATTGAGGATGTCAACCTCGCGCTCCAGCTGCTCATAAAGGTTTTCGAGCCGGGCTTTGACTTTGTCGAGATCCAGAATCGCCTGCTTGGTGTCGAGTTTGAGCGGCAAGTGCGCTGCAATCGTGTCGGCCAGGCGGCCCGCATCGTCGATGCTTGAGATCGATGTAAGGATTTCCGGAGGAATTTTTTTGTTCAGTTTGACGTAGTGGTCAAACTGCTGCATCACGGCACGGCGCAAGGCTTCGATTTCGCTGCTCTTGTCGTCTGCGACCACCGCGACCGACTCAACCGGCGTGACGGTGGCCACAAAGTGCTGCTCGCCCTCGACCACCTTATTGACTCTGGCGCGCTGCTGGCCCTCAACCAGGACCTTGACGGTACCGTCCGGCAACTTCAGCAACTGAAGGATTGTGGCCACGCAGCCCACTTCGAACATATCTTCGACGGAAGGCTCGTCCTTGGCTGCAGCTTTCTGAGCCACCAGCATGATGCGGCGCTCCGCCTCCATGGCCGACTCCAGCGCCTTGATGCTCTTGGGTCGGCCCACGAACAGCGGAATCACCATGTGAGGGAAAACCACCACGTCCCGCAGAGGCAACAGCGGAAGATCGATGGGGGTGGGGGGTAGTGAAGTTTGTCCGGACATATAAACCTTAATCGTAAAACGCGGTGACCAGTTTCGTGGTCAGACGGAACACCGTTAGTTCGAAAGTGGGGCGCAGGATCTGCTTTTCAAGCATTCCGGCCCAGTCCCCTCTAGCGTTCAGGCTTTCTTGGCGGTTTCGCGATACACCAGCAGCGGTGCCTTGTTTTCTTCAATCGTGGACTCATCCACAACGACTTTGTCTACATTGCTGGCGCTTGGCAGGTCAAACATGGTGTCAATCAGCGACTGCTCCAGAATGGAGCGCAAGCCGCGTGCGCCCGTTTTACGGGCCAGGGCCTTGCGGGCGATCGCCTTCAGCGCGGAAGGCCTAATTTCCAGATCCACGCCCTCCATGGAGAGCAGTTTGGTGAACTGCTTGACCACGGCATTTTTCGGTTCCGTCAAGATTTGTACAAGCGCATCTTCGCTGAGTTCGGCCAGGGTGGCGATCACCGGCATACGCCCCACCAACTCGGGAATCAGCCCGAACTTGATCAGGTCTTCGGGTTCAACTTCCTTGAATGCATCCGTCAGCGTGCGCGCCTTCTTGCTTTTGACGGTAGCGCCAAAACCAATGCCGGAAGCCTCGGTGCGATTCTCAATGACTTTTTCCAGCCCGGAGAAAGCACCGCCACAGATGAAGAGAATATTGGTGGTATCGACTTGCAGAAAATCCTGGTTCGGATGCTTGCGGCCGCCTTGCGGTGGCACCGACGCCATCGTTCCTTCAATCAGCTTGAGCAGCGCTTGCTGCACCCCTTCGCCCGATACGTCACGGGTAATCGACGGGTTGTCGGATTTACGGGAAATCTTGTCGATCTCATCGATGTAGACAATGCCTTGCTGGGCCCGCTCGACCTCGTAGTTGCAGCTTTGCAACAATTTCTGAATGATATTTTCAACGTCCTCACCCACGTACCCGGCTTCCGTCAGCGTCGTGGCATCAGCCATCACAAAAGGCACGTTGAGCGTGCGAGCCAGCGTTTGCGCCAGCAGGGTCTTGCCTGAACCGGTGGGACCAATCAGCAAAATATTGCTCTTGGTCAACTCCACATCATCCTTTTTGGCATTTTCCTGGTGACGCAGGCGTTTGTAGTGGTTATAAACAGCGACCGCCAGTGTGCGCTTTGCCGTTTCCTGACCGATCACATAGCCGTCCAGCGTCGCCTTGATTTCTGTCGGTGTCGGCAAATCACTGCGCGTGCCGCCGACATCCGCGCCAGCGGGCAGTTCGTCACGAATAATCTCGTTGCAGAGATCTATGCACTCATCGCAGATAAAGACCGAAGGGCCGGCGATAAGTTTTTTAACTTCGTGCTGACTTTTACCGCAGAAGGAGCAGTATAAAATCTTTTCACTGGAGGAGCCTTTTTTCTCGGCCATTGGTGGGGATGCCTTTAAGGTGCCATGAGGAACTGTTATCTAATGATAACCAATAAAAAAAGGTGTTCTCAAACCCGCTTGGAAATGACCTGATCGACCAAGCCGTACTCCTTGGCTTCTTCCGCAAACAAGAAATAGTCACGCTCGGTGTCGTGTTCGATTTTTTCAATCGTCTGGCCGGTGTTCGCTGCCATGATGCGGTTGAGCTGGTCACGCGTTTTCAGAATATCACGGGCGTGAATTTCAATATCCGTCGCCTGTCCTTGCGCACCGCCCGAAGGCTGGTGAATCAAGACGCGCGAATTGGGCAGCGTAAAGCGCTTGCCTTTGGCGCCCGACGACAGCAAAAATGCGCCCATGCTGGCCGCCATGCCCACGCAGAGGGTGGACACATCCGGCTTGATGAACTGCATCGTGTCATAAATCGCCATGCCGGCCGTCACGGAGCCACCGGGAGAGTTGATGTAGAAGGAAATATCCTTGTCAGGATTTTCACTTTCCAGGAACAGCAGCTGCGCCACCACCAGATTGGCCGTCTGGTCATTAACCGGGCCGACCAGGAAAATGACACGTTCTTTCAGCAAGCGCGAATAGATGTCGTAAGAGCGTTCGCCCCGGCCGGATTGTTCGATCACCATGGGCACCATGCCCAGGCCTTGCGTATCCTGGCTGCCCGCTTGCGGGTTGCCGTAGGCGCCCCCATAAATACTGCTTCGAATCATCAAGTTTTCTCCAGAGATGTTTGTACTGTAACCAAAATGAAATGGGGCTCGCGCCGCGAAGCACAAGCCCCAATTTCAGGAGAAGCAACGAACGATCAGTTTTGCCCCATCAGCTCGTCGAACGAGATGGCTTTGTCGACCACTTTAGCCTTGCCCAGGACAAATTCAGTCACGTTGTTCTCAATGACAACGGCTTCCACTTCAGCCATGCGCTGGTTGTCGCCCAGGTACCAGCGCACCACGTCTTGCGGTTTTTCATAGCTCGCTGCCAACTCTTCAATATGCGCCTTCAGTTGCTCAGGTTTGACTTGCAGGCCATTGGTGCGCACCAGTTCGGCCACCACCAGTCCCAGACGCACACGCTTTTCAGCTTGCGGGCGGAACAGGTCGTCCGGAATCGGCGCCTTGTCGGCGTCCTTGACGCCACGCTGCTTCAGGTCGGCTCTGGCGCCTTCAATCATGCGGTCCACTTCGGCCTGCACGCTTGATTTCGGCAAATCGAGCTCGGCGTTGGCGACCAATACCTCCATGACGGCATTTTTGTTGCGGGCCAACAGGCGGGATTTAACTTCACGCTCCAGGTTTTTCTTGATGTCGGCACGCAGGCCTTCGACCGTCGCATCGGCAATCCCCAGCGACTTGGCCAGCGCCTCATTCACTTCAGGCAGGTGCGCTGCCTCGATTTTCTTGACCGTCACCAGGAAATCCGCCTGTTTGCCGGCGACTTCCTTGCCGTGGTAATCAGCGGGAAAGTTCAGTGGGAAAGTCTTGCTTTCACCGCTTTTCATGCCGCGCACGGCATCTTCAAATTCCTTGAGCATCTGGCCTTCGCCGACCAGAAACTGGAAACCTTCGGCTTTGCCGCCAGCGAACGTTTCGCCGTCGATCTTGCCTTCAAAGTCGATGGTGACACGGTCACCGTCTTGCGCTGGCGCATCAGCCGCGCGCTGCGCGAAGGTGCGGCGCTGCTTGCGCAAGATGTCAATCGTCTTGTCGATGGCTGCATCGCTGACTTCAGCGCTGACCTTTTCAACTTCAGCACCCGCCAGATCGGCGATCTTGACTTCAGGATAAACCTCAAAAACAGCATCAAAAACCAGCTCACCCTCTGGCGCACCTTCTTTTTCGCTGATGCTGGGCTGGCCGGCAACGCGCAACTTGGCTTCGTTGGCGGCAGCGGCAAACGCCTCGCCCACCTTGTCGTTCATGACTTCGTAGTGCACCGAGTAGCCATAACGCTGGGCTATGACGCTCATGGGGACCTTACCGGGGCGGAAACCATCCATTTTCACCGTGCGGGCCAAGCGCTTCAGACGGGTATCGACTTCCGACTGAATGGTATTGAGGGGCAGCGTCAGCGTCAATTTGCGCTCCAGCTTTTCAAGAGTTTCAACAGTCACGGCCATGATGGTTTCCTAAAATCAAAAAATATTCAAAACAGGGCTTGCCCCTGACAGGCTGCATTAATGCAGCAAACCCGAGGGCTCGAGAGCGACACTTGCCGCCCATGGAGCCTCAGGGTTGGTGCGCGGGGGGGGACTCGAACCCCCACACCATTACTGGCGTCAGGACCTAAACCTGGTGCGTCTACCAATTTCGCCACCCGCGCGCCTGAAATAACAACGGGAATCCGAACTGATTCGGAATTCCCGCCTGGAATTGGTCAACTTTTTATTTTAGCCTGTATCGGCCATGATTTTCCCCGAGCACCTTTTCGCTACTTGATGATCGCCAACCCGAAAACTCAGATTGGAATAAGAGATTCGGTTGAACCCCGGCAAGACATCGGACAGGACAGTATCCGAAGGTTTATTGACTAATCGGATTTATGAGAGATTTAAAACCTTGTCAAGCGACAATCCAGTGCATGAACCCAGGCCCCTCCCCGCTCGCCCAAGGCGTGAACCATTACGAGAATTTCCCGGTCGCGTCCGTGCTCTGCCCGCCGCATCTGCGCCCGGCCATCGCTGCGATTTACTGGTTTGCCCGCACCGCCGACGACATCGCCGATGAAGGCGACGCCGCGCCGCAAAAGCGGCTGGATGATCTGGCGGCCTACCGCGCCGACCTGCTGGCAACAGCCGCCGGCCTGCCGCCCTCGCCACGTTGGGCCGGCGTGTTCGGGCAGTTGGGCCCGATGATCACGCAATTCGCGCTGCCGATGAATCTACTGGCCGATCTGCTCAGCGCGTTTGAGCAGGATGTGGTCAAGCAGCGCTATGCCAGCCAGGCCGAACTGCTGGACTACTGCGCCCGCTCGGCCAACCCGGTGGGCCGCCTGCTGCTTCACCTGTACGAGGTGGATGATGCCCAGTCGCTGCAGCAAAGCGACTGCATCTGCACCGCCCTGCAACTGATTAACTTCTGGCAAGACCTGAGCGTGGACATCCCACGCGGACGAATCTATCTGCCGGCCGATGCCTGGGAAGCGCACGGCGTCGATGAAGCGCAGCTGCTGCGCCTGGAGAGCAACCCGAATACCATCAATCTAATAGTTTCCAACGCCCGATACGCAAGGGCCAGCATGCTAAAAGGCTCGAATCTGGTAAGAAAAGTGCCGGGCCGCGGCGGCTGGGAACTGCGGCTGGTGGTGCAAGGCGGCCTGCGCATTCTGGACAAAATCGAGGCACTGAACTTCAACACCCTGCAGCAACGCCCCAAGCTCGGTCCCCGGGATATCGCGGTGATGGGCTGGCGGGCCTTATTGATGTGAAGGAGGATGTGCGACCGCGGCAACCGCGCCCATCCATGGACAACTTGCAGCCTTTGGCCAAGGTCTGTGAACTCATCTGCCGTAAGCTGACTGACCTGATCGCTGACGATCTCAGGCGTGCCGTACCGTGCAAAGGCCTCTTCCATGATTTGCCTGCGTTCGGCCAACCCATATTGACCGGGCGCAGACGGTCAGGTTGAGGTAAGCGGCATCCAGCGGTGATGCAGCAACTCAGCCAGTCGCGAGTTGGGCCAGTCGGCAACTTGGTCAGCACGTCCTTCAAATAAGCCCAGGAATCGATGTCCATTGTGTTTTGCCGATTCGACCAAGCTCATCAGGTGCCGCTCGTTCACCGGCTTGCTGCGGATGAATAATCAATTTTTTCTTCCAAGGGCGAGGGCCGAATGGCGTTCTCCACCGCGTTGTTGTCCACCGGCACACGAACGTCATCCACGTGCGCGACCAAGGCCTGTCGGTGGATTATTTCAGATGATCAATGGGAGCCATGACCAAAGGCTGTCGGCCGAGCTTGGCGCCCTCCTCCACATCGAAACATTCCCTGTGGCCGAGGCCGATGGAGTTATCGATGAAGTAAAGGCAAGCCGGCTCCAGCCTGTACCAGGCAATTTTTTTCATTGCTGCGGCGATCGCGCCGGGTGCCTGGCGGGCAGCGGTAAAAGCAAACTTGCGTGCGTACCAGGCGGCAGCGCGCAAACTCTCGACGGCATCCAATCGCGACACCTTCCCCTCCAATTGGATCCCCTTGATTTGCCCCCACTCGGAGTAGTCTTCCTGCACCGTCGCCGCGACGCGCGGGTCACCTTCCAGATTGCGAGAATGCCGGGCGGTCGGCGCTGACAGAAAGTACAGCGTCAGTCCGTCATTGACGTAGAAAACCGCCGATGCCCATGGCCCATTCGGCCCGTGGGTGGCCAGCGTCGCGACATGATGTCTTTCCAGATAGGCGAGCAGCTTTGTGTGTAGTTCAGTTCGCGACATATCCTCAATGACCCCCGTCCCTGAATCCGCTCCGCCTGATCACGTCCATGTTCTGAGCCCTGTCGCGCAGGGCGTGATCCATCAGCACCAGCGCCAGCATTGCTTCGGCGATTGGAACCGCCCGTATCCCCACGCAAGGATCATGTCTTCCGTGGGTTTCAATGAGCGCAGGCTCGCCAGATGTCCGTACCGTTTTTCCCGGAATACGGATACTGGATGTAGGCTTGAGCGCCATACTCGCGAGCACATCCTGTCCCGATGAAATGCCGCCGAGAGTGCCGCCCGCATGATTGCTCAAGAATCCTTCCGGCGTCATCTCGTCGCGATGCTCGCTACCCCTTTGCTCCACGCAGGCAAATCCGTCCCCGATCTCGACGCCTTTGACTGCATTGATGCTCATCAGAGCATGCGCAATATCGGCATCGAGTCGGTCAAAAACGGGCTCCCCGAGTCCCGCCGACACGCCCCGGGCAAGCACGTTCACCCGTGCGCCCACAGAGTCCCCCGTCTTGCGCAGGAGCTTGATGTATTCCTCAAGGGCGGGAATTTTTTCCTGGTCCGGGAAGAAGAACGGATTTTTTTCCACCTGATCCCATTCGAGTTTTTCGGCACGGATCGGGCCGAGCTGGGCGAGATAGCCACGAATCTCGGTACCGAAACGCTGTTTCAGGTATTTCTTGGCAATTGCGCCGGCCGCCACCCGCGTCGCCGTCTCGCGCGAAGAGGAACGGCCGCCACCTCGGTAATCCCGGATACCATATTTGAGTTGGTAGGTGTAGTCGGCGTGGCCCGGGCGAAACAAGTTCTCGATATTGCGATAATCCCCGGACCGCTGATCCGTGTTGCAAATAAGCAGCGCAATGGGAGTTCCCGTGGTCCGCCCTTCGAACACGCCGGACAGAATCTGCACTTTGTCATCTTCGCGCCGGGCGGTTGT
>MERZ01000389.1:0-5580 GCA_001770785.1 Burkholderiales bacterium RIFCSPHIGHO2_12_FULL_61_11 | reverse complement strand
CGCCTCCAGCAACTCGAGCCCCGGCGGACAGCCGTCGATCACGCAACCGATCGCCGGCCCGTGGCTTTCTCCGAAACCGGTTACCGCAAAGAGTTTGCCAATTGAGTTGCCGGACATGTCTGCTCCCTTTACCGCCGCAAGCTTTGGCCTAACCTGCACGCAACAACCCTGCCGAGGCAGACCGCTAGCCAGAAGCTA
The DNA here is from genome assembly GCA_001770785.1 of Burkholderiales bacterium RIFCSPHIGHO2_12_FULL_61_11. Classification (GTDB taxonomy): domain Bacteria; phylum Pseudomonadota; class Gammaproteobacteria; order Burkholderiales; family Burkholderiaceae_C; genus Polaromonas. The sequence continues at coordinate 5,382 of MERZ01000389.1, read as the reverse complement.
TAAGCGCCGGGATTCCGCGTCACATCCGCGCTCAACTTCGCCATGTCCATCCATTGCCAATCATCGGCCTCGTCGCGGTTCGGCACCGGCACTCCGTCATATCGACCAAAAAAGACGTGGTCGTACTCGTGCTCGATCAGGCGATTCGGGAATGTTGCCCGGTACATGAAGCAAAAGGCCTTCGAGAGTTCGCACTCGACGCCCATTTCCTCCCGCAAGCGCCGGCTTGCAGCACTGACATTGTCCTCTTCAGGCCGCGGATGACTGCAGCACGTGTTGCTCCACAGCCCGCCCGAATGGTACTTGGTGGACGCCCGCTGCTGCAGTAGCAGCCTGTTGCCGGCGTCGAAGACAAAAACCGAAATGGCGCGGTGCAGTTTGCCGCTCCGGTGAGCGGCCATCTTGCCCTCGACACCGATGACGTTGTCACTCTCGTCCACCAATACAACTTGGTCTTCCATAGGTCACCATGCCGAATAAATGAAGCCCATCTGGTGCCCCGGAGACCTCCGGGATACCCACCAAAACAACAACTGACCGCTCGCACCGTTCTTCGAAAACCCGCCTCGTCAGCTCAGTTGGCGTGGATCAAGAAAAACTCACATGTCCATTAAATGGGGCAGCTATTTCGATAATTCTCCCCGCCGCTTATTCAACCCTGTCGCCAGCCGAGCCCGCGAATACGTGACCCATCCGTCGTTCCTTTGCATCGAGATACGCTTCATTGTGCGGGTTTCGCATTGCCGGCACCGCAACACGCTCGACCTTCTCGAAACCCAGATCGTGCATCGCGACCAGCTTGGCCGGGTTATTCGTCATCAGAAGCAATCGGTGCACGCCGATATGCTCGAGCATCGGCTTGCAGATCACGTAATCACGTGCATCGGCGGCGAATCCGAGCCGCAGGTTAGCGTCAACAGTATCGGCCCCATCATCCTGCAATCCATACGCCCTGATCTTGTTGTGTAAGCCGATTCCGCGCCCCTCCTGGCGCAGGTAGAGCACTACCCCGCGCCTCGCATCGCCAATGCGCTCCATGGCCGTTCGCAGCTGAAAACCACAATCACAACGCAGGCTGAACAGGGCGTCGCCCGTAAGGCACTCGGAATGAATTCGCACCAGCACTGGCTCGCCATTGCCGACATCGCCCATCGTCAGCATCAGGTGCTCTTTGCCCAGGGTGTCGACAATGCCGTGGACAACAAATGTCCCCCAATACGTGGGTAATTGACTTGACGCCACAAAATGAATGCCCGCCAAGACTGCTCTCTTCCGTTGATCCTTAATTGCGCTTTCCATAGTACATGTCCACTTCCACTATATGGATCAATTATTTTTCACTTATGATAATATTCAACCAAACCAAACGCCAAAAGATTAGTCTATCAATAGAGCATTGCGTTGACAACAAAATTACAGGAATTTTATGCCACAATATGGACATATAGAAGAAGCCAGCGCCATGGAAAAAATCAAACCCATCGCCGGCACGCAGAGCATCGAGCGCGCCGCTCATCTCCTGCGTATCATCGCCTCCCACAATAGCGCAGGGCTGCGTCTGGTCGACATTTCGAAGCAAGCTACGCTTGAGCGCCCGACAGCGCACCGCATTCTGAAATGCCTGATGGCCGAGGGATTGGTTAGACAGAATCCGGAGACGCACCGTTACTTTCTCGGCCATCTCATCTTCGAACTCGGACTGGCAGCATCTTCAAGCTTTAACCTGCGGGATATCTGCCACCCGTCGCTCGTACGGCTCGCCGAGAAATCCGGTGACACGGTTTTTCTGACGATACGAAGCGGTGCCGATTCCGTTTGCATCGACCGCGTGGAAGGGTCATTTCCGATCAAGACCCTTACTCTGGAAGTCGGAACACGCCGGCCATTGGGAGTGGGGGCGGGCGGCTTAGCGCTCCTGATGAAATTGCCCGAGCAGGCACAACAGGAGATCGTCTCCGCCAACGCCCTTCGCCTGGCCGCATACAACAACCTGACAGTACCCGCTGTGATGAAGTTGCTGAAGCGATGCCGGGAACTTGGCTTTGCCCTGAATGACGCCCAAGTCACCCTTGGCAGCACCTCGGTAGGCCTGCCGATTCGCTCCCGGTCCGGAGAACCCATACTGGCAATCAGCGTTGGCGCGATATCGAGCCGAATGACAGAAGATCGACAAAAGGAGCTCGTGTCGATGCTCAGGGCGGAGATAAAAACCCTCGAAAACTTCATCGAGGACACGGGCCACCCTTGAGCGCCATTGCCTCCGGCGCTTATTCGACATCCTGTCAGCCGACCTCCCCCCCGAATACGTGGCCCAGCCGCCGTTCCTTGGAAGCCAGGCGCCAGTATGGGACCGGCCCACCGCGCTCGCCCTCTTCGGGTAGTTGGAGCAAATGGGCTTCACCGGCAGCTACACCCGCATGGATGTCCGGCGCTGGCGCGAGGTTGGTGGCTCGACGGCCAAGGCGGAGTTCATTCCACTCAAATTCGAAGTCGGCGAAGCTTTCCGGTTCGACTGGAGTGAAGAATCGCTGGTTATCGGCGGTTGCCACCGCAAGCTGACGGCGGTTGCGGCAACGCCGGCATCAAGGTGATTTGGGGTTCGCTCGAACTCGAGTAACGGCCGGCAGGATGGTGATCAACCCCTCGCAAACCCATTCCTGAAAGCGCTATCGCGATTGCATGCCGTAGAGCCAAGGCCGGAGAATCCTCGTGACCAGCGGCATGACGGTGTATGTGAGCAGCACCACTGCAATCGAGACCATGATCAGGGTGGCCACATAAAGCGGGAAACGATCAAGAAACGAACCCAAAAAGAAAAGCAAAGGCGTTATCGTCAGATAAACGCCGATCCCGCTGGCCAACATCATCTTGTGGCGTGGTGGCGGGCTCATCTGCCTTGCCAACACATCTGCAGGAAGTTCAAACCAGACTTCCAGACCGGTCACCTGCTCGATGGTGACGGGCACGCTCTCCATTGCCTCCAGGCTTTTCAATTGGTGCAGACGGTCCGGAGAAGTCTTCCAACGATCCAAGCTTGCCGAATTATCGAAACGGATAATGATTCGGTACTCGGGAGTCGCCTGGGAGATTGGCTTGAGTACCGTCGCGCCAAGGTTGCCCGGCAAATCCTGGGCTGCGCGGAGGATCCTTGTGATCAGCGCCTCCCATTCCTGTTCCCGACCTAGCTTGGGGACGCGAGTAATCATGAGTGTCACAGAAACTCTCAGCATAATTCATCTTTCTTGCATAGACACGCATGCTCCAACTAGAAGAAATGCGCGCATTGACTTTCCAAGTAGTCCGTTTTATGGACTTTTATTTGCTGCGTGCGCTGTAATAGCGCCTTGCGTTTACGGAAAATAAGTTTAGTATTTTATAAGGCAGTTAAGATTTTTAGAATAATTATTAGTCCACAAAATGGACTATCTTGCTGCGTTTCTCGTAATTCATCAAGACCATATGGAGAAGACAATGAGAATTAAAATTCTACGTGCTACCGTGCTTGGATTGACGCTATCGCTGTTTTGCCTCGGGGCCAGCGCCCAGACTTACAAGATGACACTCTCCGGGGCCAGTCCAAGCGGCCTTTGGACAGTGCTCGGAGTGGGTATCGACGGGGCGGTGAAGACCTCCTACCCCGGTTCGTCCGTCACCTACCAGACCTCCGGCGGCGGACTGGCCAACATCGCGCTCGTGGATCAGGTCAAAGTTGAACTGGGCATTGCCCACGACGCGGAACTGCGCATCGCGACTGAGGGCAGCAAGCCCTACACCAATCCGATCACCAGTCTGCGGGCGATCGCCTTGCTTTACAACTGGGCACCGATGCAGATGGTCATGACCAAGGCTTTCGCCGAAAAATACGGCATCCGCAGCTTCGACGATATCGCTCTCAAGAAGCCGCCGTTGCGGGTCGCCTTCAACAAGCGGGGCAACATCACCGAGCACGTGGCGGTGAAGATGTTCAACGCCATCGGCGTCGATCTGGAGGACATCAAGAAGTGGGGTGGTGACGTGATCTACGCTGCTTCCGACGAACAGGGCGACTTGATAAAGGACAGGCGCATCGACATGTTCGCGAACGGCGTTTTCGTGCGCACCAGTTTCATCGTCCAGGCCGGCGACGCCGTTGATCTCGTCCTCCTAACGGTTTCCGAGAAGGTGGTCCAGAAAGTATCGAAGGAAACGGGCGCCGCGCCCTTCGTGGTCAAGGGCGGCAGCTATCCCTGGCAGCCCGAGGATGTGCCCACGGTGGCGCTGGGCGCGGTCATGATCGTGAATAGCAAAATGGAAGATAAGACTGCCTACAATCTGGCCAAGTCATTGGTCGAGCACATCGACAAGCTCCAGGGCGCGCACAACAGCATGAAGGCCATCACCCCCAAGTTCCTGGCAAGCCAGCGTGTCATCCCTTATCACAAGGGGGCAGAGAAGTATTACCGGGAAGCCGGACTGCTGAATTAGCCGCGGCGAACCAACCGCTCGCATTCACGGCAGCGCGAGCGGTCACGCCCGGTCAGGCCTTCTGTTGAAGGGAGTGTGCGCAGGAGGCCAGCTGATCGGTTTTGTGCGACTCTAGTTTCACCAACCTGAACCGTAACCGCTTTCAGACCGGACACTTGCTGTGCTCCGCCTCTCTTGCAGCAAGGTGGCTGTTGGGTGCACAGGGGGGGCAAACAGCTTGCAGAAAGCTACCCGCATAAGGAGACCCCAGCATGTCCAGCATAAGTCCTACCTTCATTAGCAAACTTCTCTCCACCGGCACCCGCCGAAGCCCGACAAATTGGGTCGGCCAACTGCTAAAACCCTTCTCGGCCTTGATCGCGCTCGGCATCGTATGGGTGACAACGGTGCAGATCGTGCAGATTTATGCGATGACCCTCGTCTTCCTCGGCCTGATGCTGGCGCTGGTATTCCTGTGCACTGGCGCCACTGCGACTTCCAGCCGGGATCGGGTTCCGGTCTTCGACCTACTGCTGGCGGCGGCGAGCATCGGCATTTCCGCCTACTTCTGGTATCACAATCAACGCATCATCACCCGCATCACCCTGCTCGACGAACTGACCACCTGGGACGTCGTTTGCGGTAGCGGATTGATGCTCATCATCATTGAGGCGACCCGACGCACCGTCGGGCCCGGGCTGACCTCCATCGTGTTGCTGTTTCTTGCCTACAACCTGTGGGGCGACATGTTGCCCGGGATGCTCGCCCATGGCGTCATCGACTACCGGCACTTCCTCGACATTCTGGCATTCACCACCGATGGCATCTTCGGCGTGCCGATCCGGGTGGCGCTGACCTACGTCTTCCTGTTCGGTCTATTCGGGACCTTTCTCTCGCGCACCGGGGGCGGTGACTTCTTCTTCGATGCCGCCTCGGCGG
>MERZ01000388.1:12588-16239 GCA_001770785.1 Burkholderiales bacterium RIFCSPHIGHO2_12_FULL_61_11 | reverse complement strand
TGTTCAGCCACATTACCACGCGGGAGAGCACGCAGGCGATGGCCGATGAACTGTTTGATATGGTGACTAGCGGCAAGGTCAAGATTCTCATCGACCAGCGCTTTGCCCTGGCCGATGTGGCCGAGGCGCACCGTTCGCTCGAAGCGCGCAAGACCACGGGCTGCACCATCCTGACGCTGTAAGGGCGCGGCCGCGGCGGCCTGCCCCGGCCCGCTCAGTCCTTGTCGGCGAGCGCCGAGGGCCGCAGGCGATTGGGTGCCAGCGCGCCGGCCGAATCGAGAATCGGGTAGGCGACTGAGCAGATGTGCGAGTTGATGCGCTTCAAGTCGCTGATCAAATCAATATGCAGTGAGCTGGTTTCCTGGCTCTGCAGCGTCTTGGCGTGCAGCCGCTCCAGGTGCCTGGTGGCGTAGGCGTGCTCCAGATCGCGAAAGCGCGCCTTTTCCTCGAGCAGCTTCTGGGCATCGCGCACATTGCCGTTTAAGAACACGCTCATGCTCAGGCGCAGGTTGTCGATCAGCCGGTGATGCAGTTCGGTGATCTCGGCCATGCCGGCTTCTGAAAAGTCCCGGCCCGGCTTGATTTTCTTGTCTTCAATGTCAATCAGCACGCGCTCGATGATGTCGCCGATATGCTCCATGTTGATGGTGAAGCTGATGATGTCGGTCCAGCGCCGGCTTTCTTCTTCCGCCAGCGCTTCACGGGAGATTTTGGTGAGGTAGTACTTGATCGACGAGTACAGCTCATCGACCTCGTCATCCATTTTGCGCAGCGCCTTGCCCAGCTTGAGGTCGTCGTTCTTGATGACTTCCAGCATGCCGCGCAGCATGGTTTCCACCACGTCGGCCTGGTGCAGCGCTTCGCGCGCCGCGCAAGAAATGGCCAGAGAGGGCGTGGACAGGGCCGATGGATCCAGGTGTTGCGGTCGGCCACTGAGCGTGGTTTTGGCGGGCTTGGGCAGCAGCTTTTCGACCCAGCGCGCAATGACCTGCGTCCACCCGATAAACACCGCGCCCACCACGACATTGAACATGAGGTGATACAGCACGACCACGGCCGCTGGATCGCCGAGGTAGGGGCGCACATGGCGCAGCCACAGGCCGACAAACGGCGCGGCAATGGCAATTCCCAGCACCTTGAAAACGAAATTTCCCAGCGGCACCTGCCGCACTTCAACGGCAGAGCGCAGGGTGGTCAGCACGGTTAACAGGCCGCTTCCCAGGTTGGCGCCCAGCACCAGGCCCAGCGCCACATCAATGGGAATCACGCTGGATGCGGCCAGCATGGCCGTGAGCAGCACAATGGCCAGGCTTGAATAAGACAGCACTGCCAAAAAAGTGCCGACCGTGATTTCAAGCAGCCGGTCGCTGCTCAGGGAGCCGAGCAAGACCTTGACCTCGGGCGCCTGCGTCAGCACTTCAGTCGATTCGGTGACCAGCCTGAGCGCCAGCAGCATCAGGCCCAGGCCAATCAGGACGCGGCCAAAGCGGCCCGTGTTGGTATCTTCCCGCGACAGGAACAGCACCACGCCAACAAAGATGAACAGCGGCGAAAGCCATGACAGGTCCAGCGAGAACAACACGGCCATCAGGCTGGTGCCGATGTCGGCGCCCAGCATGATGGCCAGCGCCAGCGACAGGCTGAGCAGGCCTTGCCCGACAAACGAGGAAACGATCAGCGAGGTGGCCGTGCTGGACTGCACCAGTGCCGTCACGCCTATGCCGGAGGCGAGCGCTGCGTAGCGGTTGCCGATGCTGCGCGCCAGCATGTGGCGCAGATTGGCCCCGAACACCCGCAGGATGCCGGTGCGCACCAGATGCGTGCCCCAGACCAGCAGCGCAATGGCTGCGAGTAAATTCAACAGATGTTTCATAGGTTTTCAGTCGTCGCTGGACGCCTGCCGGGCCGCCTGCAGCAGGGCAGAGCGCTGGCTATTTGGCCCTTCGTACGCGGAGCAATTCATCCAGGATCAGGCAGATCGCGCCGACGGTGATGGCGCTGTCGGCCACATTGAAGGCCGGGAAATGCCAGCTGCCATAGTGAAAATCCAGAAAGTCCACCACATAGCCGTGCAGGGTGCGGTCAATCACGTTGCCCACCGCGCCGCCCAGAATGCACGCCATCGCAAACGAGAACAGCTTTTGCCCGGCATGCGATTTGAGCAGCCACACGATAAAAAGCGACGCCGCCACCCCGATGGCGGTGAAAAACCAGCGCTGCCAGCCCGATGCCGACGCCAGAAATGAAAAGGCCGCGCCGGTGTTGTGCGCCCGCACAATATTGAAGAAACTGGTGACGTAGGTCGCGTCACCCAGCCGGTAGTAGCCCAGGATCATCACTTTGGTGAGCTGGTCTGCAATCAACAGGATCAGCGCGAGACCCAGCCAGGGCAGCATGGTACTGGTGGCGGACGTTTTCCTGAAGCTCGTCCTGGGGGCTGTCCTGGTAGCCATTACGCGAACTGCCTGTCTTCACCCGCGCCATACAGGTTGCTGGTGCAGCGGCCGCAAATCGTCGGGTTGGCGGGATCAATGCCCACGTCGTCGCGGTAATGCCAGCACCGTTCGCATTTGACGGCTGAACTGGCACTAACGCTTGCCTGCAGGTAATTTCCCGCTATTAAATCAAGAGCGGAAGTGATGAAGACAAACTTCAGGTCAGCGCCCAGGCTGGCCAGCAGGGCGTGGTCGTCCGCGTTGACTTCCAGCGCTACATTCGCCTGCAATGACGAGCCCACCTTGCCGTTGGCCCGCAGGGCTTCGATGTCCTTGTTGACGGCGTCGCGGATGTCACGGATACGCGACCACTTGGCCAGCAGCGCGTTATCGGGCGCGGGAAGCTCGGCGTAGGTTTCCAGAAAGATCGATTCGGACTGGCCGAACACCTGCCAGGCCTCCTCGGCGGTAAAGCTCAAGAACGGTGCCATCCAGCGCAGCACGGCATGCGTGATTTGCCACAAGGCGGTTTGCGCGCTGCGCCGCGCCAGTGATTTCGGGTCCGTGGTGTAGAGCCGGTCTTTCAGGATATCGAGGTAAAACGCGCCCAAGTCTTCACTGCAATAGATCTGCAGCTTTGAGACGACCGGGTGGAACTCATACACCTCGTAATGCGCCAGGATGTCGGCCTGCAACTGCGCCGCGCGGCTCAGCGCGTAACGGTCGATCTCCAGCATGTCGTCAAACGGCACGGTGTCTTTCGCCGGGTCAAAATCGCTCACGTTGGCCATCAGGAAGCGCAGCGTGTTGCGGATGCGGCGGTAGGCGTCGACCACGCGGGCCAGAATCTTGTCGTCAATGCCCAGGTCGCCCGAATAATCGGTGGACGCGCACCACAGGCGGATGATTTCGGCGCCGAGCTTGTCGCTGACCTCTTGCGGCGCCACCACATTGCCCTCGCTCTTGCTCATCTTGCGGCCCTTGCCGTCGACCGTGAAGCCGTGGGTGAGCAGGCCCTTGTAAGGCGAGTGGTCGTACATCGCGCAAGCCGTGAGCAGGGAAGAGTGAAACCAGCCACGGTGTTGGTCGTGACCTTCCAGGTACAGGTCGGCGGGCCAGGTCGATTGCGCGGAGTGGCTGTGCCGCAGCACATGCTCGTGCGTGGTGCCGGAGTCAAACCACACGTCGAGAATGTCGGTGCTCTTGATGTAGTCGG
>MERZ01000388.1:0-12581 GCA_001770785.1 Burkholderiales bacterium RIFCSPHIGHO2_12_FULL_61_11 | reverse complement strand
TCGATGCCCCCCGCCTGCACCATGTCGGCTGCCTGGTCCATGATGTCCATGGTGCGCGGGTGCAATTCGCCCGTGGCGGTGTGAATGAAGAAGGGCAGCGGAACGCCCCAGTTGCGCTGGCGGCTGATGCACCAGTCGGGCCGGCCCGCGATCATTCCCTGCAATCGGATCTTGCCATTTTCGGGGTAGAAGCGGGTTTCCTCAATCGCCGCCAGGGCCAGCTGGCGCAGGGTCTTGCTGGCCTTGTTCTTGGGGAACACGCCCTGGGTGCCGGCGGTCTCTTCGTCCATGCGGATGAACCACTGGGCGGCTGCGCGGTAGATCACCGGCGTCTTGTGGCGCCAGCAGTGCGGGTAGCTGTGAACAATGTTTTCGGTGGCAAACAGCCTGCCGTGCTCGCGCAGCGTTTCGATCACGATGGGGCAGGCCTTCCAGATGTTGAGCCCGCCAAACAGCGGCAAGTCATCCACATAGCGGCCGTTGCCCTGCACCGGATTCAGGATGTCATCATAGGCAATGCCATGGGCCACGCAGGAGTTAAAGTCTTCCACGCCGTAGGCGGGCGAGGAATGCACGACACCGGTGCCATCTTCGGCGGTGGCGTAGTCGGCCAGAAACACCGGGCTCAAGCGCCGGTAGCCCGCATCCACGTCGTGCAGCGGGTGCATGAAGTTCAGCAGCGCGAGGTTTTTGCCCTGCGTGGTCGCCAGCACCGTGCCCGTGAGCTGATAGCGCTCCAGGCATTTGTCGACCAGCACGGCTGCCAGCAGCAAAATGCCGCGTTCGGTATCGACCAGCGCGTAGTCGAGTTCGGGGTTCAGGTTGAGCGCCTGGTTGGCCGGTATGGTCCATGCGGTGGTGGTCCAGATGACCGCAAAGGCGTCTTTGGCAAGCTTTGGCAAGCCAAAGGCTGCAGCCAGTTTCTCAGGCTCGGCGCATTTGAAGCCGACGTCCAGCGTCTGAGATTTCTTGTCGGCGTATTCGATCTCAAACTCGGCCAGCGACGAGCCGCAGTCAAAACACCAGTACACGGGTTTCAGTCCGCGATAGACAAAGCCGCGTTCCATGATGCGTTTGAGCGCGCGGATTTCATTGGCCTCGTTGCCGAAATCCATGGTCCGGTAGGGGTTGTCCCATTCGCCCAGCACGCCCAGGCGTTTGAAATCGGCCATCTGCCCCGCAATCTGCTCGGTCGCAAAGGCACGGCTCCTGGCCTGCACTTCGTCGCGCGGCAGACTGCGTCCGTACAGTTTTTCAATGGCGTTTTCAATCGGCAGGCCGTGGCAGTCCCAGCCCGGCACATAAATCGCGTCCAGCCCCTTGAGTTGGCGCGCCTTGACGACCATGTCTTTCAGAATCTTGTTGACGGCGTGGCCGATGTGGATCTTGCCGTTGGCATACGGGGGGCCGTCATGCAGCACAAACTTCGCCGCGCCGCAGCGTGCATCGCGCAGTTTTTTGTAGAGCCCCTTGTCTTCCCATTCCTTGACCCATCCGGCCTCGCGCCTGGGCAGGTCGCCGCGCATGGGGAAAGGGGTTTCCGGCAGGTTCAGGGTGCTGCGGTAGTCGTTTTTTTTGTCAGACATGAGGTGCTTTAAGGAGGCGCTATTGTTGGGGGCGGCCTGAAGAGGCAAAGCCGTGGAAAAATACGGGTGGGAAGCAAGCTGTTTGCCGACGCTTGGAGTGGCGAGCGTCAAGGCCAGGTAGCGAGATCGTCTAAATTCGGTCGCGCATGGTCTGGCGGCTGGTTTCCGTGTGCATGGACGCCGAAAACGACTGGGCAAAAAAGGCCCGTGCAGCGTCGCAGTCTCTGGCAATACCCGCTTGCAGGCTGGCCAGCCCGTCATATCTCAGTTCGTCATGCAGTTTGTGTAGCAGTTCCACGCGCACAATTTTACCGTATGCCCCTTCCGGGCCAAGGCTGGCGGGCCATTCGAGGCAATGGGTTTCGAGCAGCACGCGCCCGCCGTTGACGTCATTGGGGTCAAGCGAAGGCCTGATGCCCAGATTGGCGACCCCTGGCAGTGGCTGCGCGACCAAGCCATGGACCTGCACCGCAAAAATTCCGCTGGCGGCCGGATTCCAGTGGGAAAAGCGCATGTTGAGCGTGCGAAAACCCAGTTCACGGCCCAATTTTCGGCCATACACCACATGACCCGAAATACTGAAAGGCCGCCCCAGCAGGCTTGCGACCCGGTCCATATCACCCTGCGCCAGCGCGTCCCGCACGGAGGAGCTGGACACCCGGGAACCATGCACTTCATAACTGTTCATGCGGGCGACGTCAAAACCCTGGCGCATGCCGGCTGCGTCCAGCATGGCGTAGTCGCCGGTGCGCTTGGCACCGAAGCGGAAATCATCGCCCACCAGCACGTACTGGACCCCCAGGCCGCGCACCAGCACTTCCTCAATAAAAGCTTCGGGCGGCTGCGCTGCCAGCTTTGCATTAAAGGGCAGGACCACGCATTGGTCGATGCCGCAGCGCACCAGCTCGGTGAGCTTGTCGCGCAGCGTGGCGATGCGCGCGGGCGCCAGCTCGGGTTTGCGGGCGAGCGCGGCGAAATAGTCACGCGGATGTGGCTCAAAGGTCATGACGCAGCTGGGCACGCCGCGGTGCTCGGCCTCGTTCCTGAGCAGTACCAGCATGGCCTGATGGCCACGATGCACGCCATCGAAATTGCCAATGGTCAGGGCGCAGTGCGGCGCCAGCTGGGGATGATGGTAGCCGCGGAAAACTTTCATGAGGGCCAATTATCGTTTTTCTGGCAGCAGCGCCGGATTGGCGACGTCTGGCGCTGGTTAATCAGCCATCGGAACCGGTTGGCCCTGCTGTTTTTCTGATTTCACTGTATATTGACACATTTGACACATCGATAGTCGGATGCCGTGTTTCCATGCACATGGAGGTTCGTTTTGAAGGTCTTGAAGCTCTCAGCCCAGGGGTTGCCGCAATCGTGGATCAGCCTTGAACAAGCCGTGCTGCATTACGCGGCGGATGAAGTGCGCTGGGAAATCGGCGCGCGCGTGGCGACGTTTCACGGTGGCCACAACGCCATCACCGGCAAGCAGTCCCTCATCACGATCAACAGCATCATCGGCACCAAGGGCGTGCCCAATATCAACCCGTTTGAGATCAAACCCGGGCTGACCAACAGCAAGCTGTTTGCACGCGACCGCAATGTGTGCGCTTACTGCGGTGGGCATTTTTACGAAGAAGAATTGACGCGCGAGCACATCATCCCGTTCGCGCAGAAGGGCGTAGACACCTGGATGAATGTGGTGACTTCCTGCCGCTCCTGCAACCACCGCAAAAGCAGCCGCACCCCCGAGCAGGCCCGCATGCCGCTGCTGTACACGCCTTATGTGCCCAGCCTGTGGGAAGACTTCATCCTGCGTAACCGCCGCATTCTGGCGGACCAGATGGAGTTTTTGATGGCGCACATTCCCAAGACCTCGCGCCTGCACGCCTGAGCTCAAGGCCTGGCTGCAGACCAAGCCTGCGGTTCAGGCAAACACCCCGGCCGTGTCCTGCATTTGCCGGGACACCTCGCCCAGATGATGCAGCGTGTCGCCAAACGTCATCTCCAGCTGCGTGAGCTTCTTGAAGTAGTGGCTCACGATGTATTCGTCGGTGACCGCAATGCCGCCATGCAGTTGCACTGCTTGCTGGCCGACAAATCGCATGGAAACACCGAGCTGGTATTTGGCGCGGGCCAGGGCGCGGCGGCGTTCTTCGGTCGGCGCATTGAGCTTGAGCGACGCGTAGTAGCTCATCGAGCGGGCCAGTTCGAGTTGCATCTTCATGTCCGCCACGCGGTGGCGCAGCGCCTGAAAGCTGCTGATGGCCACGCCAAACTGCTTGCGGGTGTTCAGGTACTCGACCGTGATGGCCAGGATTTTGTCCATCACGCCGACCGCTTCGGCGCAACTGGCGGCAATGCCGATGTCCATCGCGTGGGTCAGGGCGGTCAGGCCTTCCAGGGTGATCAGCGTGGCGGACGCATCTTCGAAAATGACTTCCGCGGCCCGCGCCCCGTCCTGTGTGCCGTAACCGTACGTGGTCACGCCCGCCGTCGCGCGCTCGACCAGGAACAGCGCCATCTTGCCCTTGACCAGGGCGGGCACCATGAAAGCATCCGCCTGGTCACCCGCGGCGACTAGGCTTTTAGTCGCTGTCAGCGCCCATCCAGCGGAGGCCGGAGCCGCTTTTGCTTCACACTTTTCGAAGTGGTAGCGGGCCGGGCGTTCCTGGTAAGCCAGCACCACCAGGCGCTCGCCCGAAGCGATTTTCGGCAGCCAGGCGGACTGGACTGCCTCCGGTGCATAGCCAGAAAGCACGGCGCCAGCCATCAGCGTCTGGGTAAAAGGCTCCAGCACAATGCCGCGGCCGAGTTCCTCCATCACCACCATGCCATCGACCGGCCCCATGCCGAGTCCGCGCTGCGCCTCGGGAATGTAGAGACCCGTCAGGCCCAGCTCAGCCAGCTGGCCATAGGCCTCGCGGGAGAAGCCGCCCGCCTTGGCAATGCCTCGCCGGCGCTCAAAGCTGTAGCCCTTGTCAACCCACTTGCGAGTCGCGTCGCGCAGTTGTTCCTGCTCGTCTGTGAAGTCAAAATCCATGATGCTTGTCCTTTAAATCTTGTCCGCTCAACCGAGAACGACCTGCGAAACGATGTTGCGCTGGATCTCGTTGGTGCCGCCATAAATCGTGGTCTTGCGCAGATTGAAGTAGGTGGAGGCGAGCGGGGCATTGGCGGTGACGCCGCCGGGGAAGTTGCCTTGCCAGCCTGCTTCCATGGCTTGCTCGATGAAAGGCAGGCTGTAGGGGCCAGCTGCCAGCATCATGAGCTCGCTGTAGCGCTGCTGGATTTCGCTGCCGCGGATTTTCAGCAGGCCCGCGATGTCGAGCGAGTTCTTGCCGGATTTTTCAGCCGAGAGCACGCGCAGCACCAGCATTTCAAGCGCCACCACATCGACTTCGAGTTTGGCGATTTCATCGCGGAAACGCGCGTCGTCATAAATGCCCTCGGCTTTCGCAATGCGCTTGAGGCGTTCGAGTTCGCGCTTGGAACGGTTCACATCGGCGATGTTGGTGCGCTCATGGCTGAGCAGGTGCTTGGCGTAGGTCCAGCCCTTGTTTTCCTCGCCGATCAGGTTCTCGGCAGGGACTTCCACGTTGTCAAACCAGACCTCATTGACCTCGCACTCGCCGTCGAGCAACACAATGGGGCGCACCGTCACGCCTGGCGATTTCATGTCGATCAGCAGAAAGGAAATGCCGGCTTGCGGCTTGCCAACGGTTGCGGTGCGGACCAGGCAAAAAATCCAATCGCCGTACTGGCCCAGCGTGGTCCAGGTCTTCTGGCCATTGACGATGTATTTGTCGCCCTGGCGCTCGGCCCGGCATTTGACCGAGGCCAGGTCCGAGCCCGCGCCTGGCTCGCTGTAGCCCTGGCTCCACCAGACTTCGCCGCTGGCGATGCCTGGCAGAAAGCGCTTTTGCTGCTCGGCATTGCCGAACGCCATGATGACGGGCGCGACCATCACCGGGCCAAACGGCAGCAGGCGCGGTGCGCCGGCCAGCGCGCATTCTTCCTCGAACAAGTGCTTTTGCACGGCAGTCCAGCCCGGGCCGCCAAATTCCCTGGGCCAGCCGTGTCCCAGCCAGCCTTTCTTGCCGAGGATTTTGGCCCAGCGCTGCAGATCGTCACGCGACAGGCGCAAGGCGTTGTGCACCTTGTGCGCAATATCGGCCGGCAGATTGGCCTGTACCCAGGCGCGTATTTCTTCGCGAAAAGCCTGCTCTTCAGGGGTGAAAGCTAATTCCATGGCAAGTTCTCCAGTGGCGTGTTTTGTAGCACGACCGCGCGCGCCCAGCTGTCAGGCTTGAGACAAGCCCAGCTCTTTTTGTAAATGGGCCAGCTGCCCTTGAAGCTGCAAGACCTGGTTTTCGAGGGCGTCAAGGCGCTGCTGCAGGCGCTCGGCCTGGCCCAGGGAAATCGGCTCTGCTTGCGAGTCAATAGCCCTATCGTCAGCGCTGGCGCCAGGAAGGGCCGCTAAAGCGCTTTCGCCGCAGAGTAAATGGGCCCACCGCTGCTCGCGCATGCCAGCGGCCCGCGGTAGCTGCACCACCGTGGCGGCACCGCTGTCCTCGCTGCGCGCCTTGAGTTCGCCCAAAGCGTCTTCCACGCTGGCAATGTCGGAAAATTTGTACCAGCGCTCGCTGCTGGTGCGCAGCTCGCCGGGTGTTTGCGGGCCGCGCAGCATGAGCAGGCCGAGCAGCACCGCCTGCGGCTCGCTCACGCCGAAGCCGCGCTGAAAATTGTGTTCAAAGCGCGGCACACGACTGGAACTGGCTTCAAATACCAGGCTTTGCGCCTTGAGCGTGTCAATCGCTGCCTGGGCCTGGTCCTCGGTGATTTCCATCACCGGGTCGCGACTGGTTTTCTGGTTGCAGCCGAGCAGCAAGGCGTTGAGCGACAGCGGGTAACTGTCGGGCACGGTGCGGGCTTTTTCCATCAAGGTGGCCAGCACGCGGGCTTCGATTAGGGTGAGAGCTCTCATGGGGATAATCCTGAAACAATGAAAAACATCGTGATTTTAATTTCTGGCGGCGGCTCCAACATGGCTGCCATTGCCAGGGCCGCCCAAAAAGAAGCCTGGCAAGAAAAGCGCGGCGTGCGGCTTGCCGCCGTCGTCAGCAACCAGCCGGAAGCGAAGGGCCTGGGGCTGGCCAAAAGTCTGGGAATTGCCACCGAGGTGCTGTCGCACAGCTCTTTTGATTCGCGTGAGTCTTTCGATGCGGCTCTGATGGCGCGCATTGACCGGCATGCCCCCGCGCTGGTGGTGCTGGCGGGATTCATGCGCATCCTCACGCCCGGCTTTGTGGTGCACTACGCGGGCCGTCTGATCAATATCCACCCCTCACTGTTGCCGGCCTTCACCGGCCTCAACACGCACCAGCGCGCCATCGACGCAGGCTGCCAGGTGGCGGGCGCGACCGTGCACCAGGTGACGACCGAGCTGGACCATGGCCTCATCCTCGCGCAGGCGGTAGTGCCCGTGTTGCCGGGCGACAGCGCTGACACGCTGGCAGCCCGCGTGCTGACGCAGGAACACCTGATTTTTCCGCAAGCGGTGCGGGTTTTTTTTGAGTTTGGTGGCGGTATTACTTAGACAAATCAACAAAACCCGATTTGGTTTTGTGAGGCAGGTATCGACCAGGTCCGGACTTAGGTCTTCGTTCTCGATTGCAGTCGTAGACTGGACGAAAAAATCAACAGCGGTCGTTCAAAGGTAGAAATCGACTTCTGAGTCTGTCCGGCTCTTGGGCAGCTGCCTGTCACAAACGGCCGGTATCTGGCTGTTTGGACTTGAGGCAGTCACTCGGGAATTATCCAAGTCCTGTAGTCGAGTTGCGGCCACCGCTTTTCTTTCTGAAAGAACGTTGGAGTTGTGCCGAGCGTTCCGATAAATTATCCACGAACTCTTTAGAGCTATCGGCGTCTTTGGACAGTATTTTTCCAAGAAACTCAACGCTAGATCATTCAGTATTTTTTATATGCATCCAAAGGCAGTCCACCTTCTCCTGAAATAGCCAACAACCTACAGACAACTTCAAAGTATTTGGGCTGTATTCCATGAATTTCTTTGTAATTTCCATGGTCGTTCAACGAGCGAATTGTAGGAAATCGCCCCCAAAAATTATTGTCGGAAATATACTGGTTGACCTCGAAG
Organism: Burkholderiales bacterium RIFCSPHIGHO2_12_FULL_61_11; assembly: GCA_001770785.1. Taxonomy (GTDB): domain Bacteria; phylum Pseudomonadota; class Gammaproteobacteria; order Burkholderiales; family Burkholderiaceae_C; genus Polaromonas. The sequence goes on along the minus strand of MERZ01000388.1, from coordinate 4,844 downwards.
TGCCTAGAGAATGAATTGTCTTGATATAGTTTTATGTAATCACTAATCTCTTCCGTCTCTAAGGCCGTCAATCTTTCCCCTCGCATATGACAGTCTTCCTGGCTATCAGGGGTATGGTATCTATTGTATAAAAGTACCATTTTTGAAAACCGATTTTCCCCATCAGGCATCAGTAGTTGCAGTTCTCGCCAGGACAACTTGGTTATATTTTGAATATGAATCGACGATTTAATGCCCTTTCTGTTCGCTACTTGGACAATTTCATTTAGATCCAAATTTGCAATTTCTCTATACCGATTTATGTCATACTCTATTTTCATTGAATTGCCTCCTCGACAATGAAGTGTATCTGTGTGGGGAGTCTTACGCCAGTTCCGCCGTGCAATGTTCCGCCGACTGCGTCAGACTCCACTACCTATATATTGCGTCGATACCATTGAGGATGAAGGTATTTTTCCATTTGCATCACCCCGAGATTCTTCTAGTCCGAGAGGTCGCCAAAAGCCCTTAAAGCCGTCCAAATTAACGAGGCTCAGTACGATCTTGGTGAAGTTTTTGTAAAACATTCATCCAATAGTGCCTCGAAGTCTGTGTCGGTTTCATCTATGGCATCTTCCTTCATACCCCTAATAACTTCGAGCTCGATGAGATGCTTCGTCATGATTTCGATGATATCAGCCGGGCGCATCAAATATTGGGCCACAGTTCCATTCTCCGAAAGATTACTCCAGCACCAACGATCCTCATAGCGTTCGACCAGTTGGAGAGACCAAGGCAGGGCAGTATTCTTCGAAAGATTCATCCAATTCCAACGATCTTCATATCGTTCGATAAACTCGAGCGACCATGGTAAGGCAGTGTTTTCTGACAAATGCTCCCAATCCCAACGATCTTCATATTGTTCAATAAATTCAAGCGACCAAGGCAGCGCTGTATTCCAGGAGAGCGCTGACCACGTCCAGCGATCCTCGTATCGTTCGATTAGCTCGAGTGAATAAAGTAATGATTTATTATAGGAAAGCATATCAAAATCACAGCGATCCTCAAAGGGTTTTATGAACTCAAGCGACCAAGGCACTCCTTCATTCCGAGAGAGAGAAGACCAGTCCCACCGATCCTTATAGCGTTCGATCAACTCAAAAGAAAAAGGCAAGGAGGAATTACAGGATAGCCCCACTACGACATCCCAATGTCCCTTCGCCCCCTCCCAGTACCATCGATCCTCATATCGTTCGATGATCTCAACTGACCAGGGTAAACCTTCATTTCCCGAGAGTTCCTCCCACTTCCAACGATCACCAAAGCGTTCGATAAACTCCGGCGACCAAGGTAAGCCGTCATTGTTGGAGAGTGCCCCCCAGCGCCAGTGATCCTCAAAGCGTTCGATCAACTCAAGCGACCATGTCAAAGCATTGTTTTTGGAGAGCCCGCCCCAGGACCATTTATCCTCGAAACGCTCGATTAGCTTAAGCGACCAAGGCAAGGATCTATTCTCGGAGAACCCGTCCTTTCCGTTGTATGAGTTCCACCAGCACCATCGATCCTCAAATCGAGCGATCAACTCAGGCGACCATGGCAAACCTTCATGTTCGGAGAGTTGCAACCAGTTCCATCGAGATTCAAAGCGTTCGATGAGATCAAGTGACCAAGGCAAGCTCGTATTACTGGGCATCGCATACGAGTCGAAGTATGCTTGCCAAACCCATCGATCCTCAAATCTTTCAATAAAATCGAGCGACCATGGCAAGACTGTATTTCGGGAGAGACAACCCCAATTCCAGTGATCAGCAAAACGCTCAATTAAACCCACATCTAACACCTGCGTGCTCGATAGAAAAATAACTGCATCTTCGGGTGAAACCCGTTTCAGGATCGCAACAAGTCGCCCACGTTCGATGTCCTGTTTTAGTTGCGCGGCGATGGCCAACTGCCTGCCTGCCACTTGCACCCGTGCTGGAGAGCTTGCCGCATAGGGGACAAGCGCCCAGCGTTTGGTTTCTTGCTCGCTCATGGAAATCCTATTCTTCAGACTGTGCCGCTAGGATGTTCGATACGGTCTTGGCCAGCTCTGTCTCCAGTGTCTCGCGCTGACGGTCAAGGAAACCTTGCCAGTCCGCCTCGCTGGCACCGGCGGCATCCACCAGCCGGACCCCGTCGCTTTCCTGCATTGCCTTAAGTTCAGCCACCAACCTGGCAATGGCGTATTCCATTTCGGCAATCGCCGCCTTCAGTGCTACAGCCTCGCTCAAGGTGGTCGATCGGGTTCCCGGTAGGTCTCCAGCCGCAAGCGTTTCATGGATTTCCCGCACACGGGCCAGATCATTGCCCTTGTAGGCCTCTTGTAGATCGACGAATACGCGATGCGCAGCCTCTTTCTTTTCATCTGGAACCTTGTCTGGATGGCAAAGGCCACATGCTTTGCGATAGAGTGACTTCAGCTCCCGCTCGGTCTCCACGTCGAGTTTGGGCAAGGGTTCTGCACGTTGCAGTTCCTCGTGCTGCCTGGCGAAGTTATTGTAAGTTTCTTCGGCCTCCTGGGCGACCGTTTCCGCTTCTTCCTGTTCCTTATTGTTCATCCGATCTGCTGCGTGCAGCCGTGCCAGTTCGGCTCGTGCCTTGAGGATGCGCTTAATCAGGTCGCCCAGCGCATCATCGTGGCGCCGGTTGAAGGTAATCAGTCGCCGCTCCAGTTCGGCCTTCTCGTCACTCAGGGATTCGAGTCGCAGTTCCAGGGATTCGAGCTGGAAACGCAGGCGGGGAATGTCGGCGAATCCCGCCACCACCAAGGCGGTCGCTTTGCGCAGATAGGCTTCGATTTCCTCAAGCGCCGCCGTGTACTCGCCCTTATCCAGGGCCGAGATGATTCCTGACACTTGAAGGGCTTCGGCGACCGGTCGTAACTTGCGTACATGGATTGCGACATCATCCCGCTCGCCCAGCAAGACCAGGTTGCGAATCATCTCCAGCCGCCGCCTTGCAGCGTCGACATCCGCGACGACAGGGGAACCGTGGCCGCTGCGCGCGAGGAGGCTGTCGAATGTACCGAGATAACTCCCCGCGAAATCTTGCGAGTCGGTGACGATCGTTATGTTTTCGTCGTTACTGCGGGCCTTCTGACTCCAGTTGTACGACCCAGTGATGACGGTGACGCTGTCGATGACGCAAAACTTATGGTGCATGGTCGGTGCATCGCGGCTGCCAGGCGGCAGAAAAATCACCTGACCGCCGAAATTGCTGAGCCGCTGGAAATTCAGCCCGCCAGGCCCTTGATTTATTTCGTCGCCGATCAGTGCAACTGACACCTTTATTCCGGAACGGGCTTTTTTGCAGAGCACCTCGAAGATGTCACGGTCCGTGAACCAGGCAATAGCAGCGACGATTTCGGTTTGGGCTTGCTCCAGGTGATGGATGATCACCTTGTGGATGTTTGAGAAATGCGCTTTGAGTTCCATGGCGATAGGGTATCAGGGTGTCGGCTTGGCTTGAGACGGGTAATCTGCTCAGTCCTCCACTCGAAGCTGATGATAGGCGAGGAGCGTTAGGTGAACTCCCACAAAATTGCCTTGTTTTCACTGCCAAAACGGAACCCAAGATAAACCCAACGAAAAACAGTTGAAAGATCGGGGCTACCGATTTCATCCCACTTTTCATTTATTGCCTGCACCGTTTCGCCGTCGAACCAAGGTGACTCGATGCCGACCACGAGAATACCCGGTCCGTATTGATTTACCGTTGGCTTGTAGGATTCGTTGTTAAATTTTCCAAGCACCACCTCGGCAAAGACTTTTGCAACCTGATTGTCCATATCCATGTGGCGACCCTTTCGCATGGGCCTATGAACTTTGTCTGTAGCAGCATAAGACGTTAAATCCTCAGCCCACCCAGGATAAAACGCATCTGTGTGCTCCATCCACGTTCGCTGATTTCCGTCAACCAAAATTGCATCTGGTGGATCAGGCCTTGATTCGACTTGGAAAGCCGTTCCCATCTGCTCATTGTGAGCAAGTAATGCAGCACCAATAACTGCGCCCTCGTGCTTTGAATTGATCTCTCGTCGAGTTGTCATAGTTGCCGATTGTGTTTCTGTAAATCGTAGCACCCAACCCAATGTCGGCTAACTGGCGGGCATTTCGGCAAACTGGCTGACTCCAATCAGTCTGAACTTGCCGGTCGCGCTGGCATCACGGATCTTTTTGATTGAACTACAGCAGCAGGCACTCAAGAGACATTCGACTTCCCAAACTGCTTGCCCCATTCCTGACATTGGAATCAGTAGCCCGGCCGTCGGCAATGTGGCGATGATTGCCGCGCTTTATCAGCTGGGTGCTTTTACGAGCGCAACCTGCACCAACTGGAAATCAACAGTGCCCAGGGTAGCCAGATGGTGTCGATGCGGATCATGCCAGGCGAGCTGCAGCGCATGACATTAACGCCGGTGGATGGCAAATGAAAGCCTGATCCATTCCCTTTCTCTCCTCACTCGCCCTTGCGGTAGGGCCCGTTTGGAATGGCGTTGGGGTCCTGCACGAATAGCTTATGGTGAGTCACAAGCATCAGCAGCTTATGGTCCATCGTAATGGGGTCTTTTAATGCCGATGCCACCAAATTAGTCAAAAGATTGCTCTGTACGTCCCGCTGCCTCCATTCGTCGGCTTTCCAGATTTCGGTACCATCCTTACTTACCATTCGATATTCCAACTCCACCGTCGCAGTCCCAGTCACGAACAAGCCAGCGACGTCCCAGCGCTTGATCGTGACGTAGAGAACAGCGTCTGCTCCAAACAGCTTAACGTAAAAGAACCCAACCTGCGGGCGAGCGTGATCCTGACCCCCAGCCCGGCCAC
>MERZ01000387.1:3006-12781 GCA_001770785.1 Burkholderiales bacterium RIFCSPHIGHO2_12_FULL_61_11 | reverse complement strand
GCGGCAAAGGCCTACGAAGCCATCATGCCGTCGGTGGTTCGCGTGGTCGGCCTGGGCAAGGAAAGCAACGGCAAGGAAGATCCCGAGCGCAGCGTCGGAACCGGCGTGGTCATCGTCGATACGGGCATCATCCTGACCAATTTGCATGTGGTGCAAGGCGCGGAGACCATCAAGGTCACGTTTGCCGACGGTCTGGAGTCCACCGCAACGGTTACCGGCATACAGCCGGAAAACGACCTGGCCGTGCTGCAGGCGCACAAGATTCCGGACGACCTGGCCGCTGCCACCATGCGCTCGACGGCCGACCTGGCGCCTGGCGATCAGGTGCTGGCCGTGGGCTATCCCTTTGGCATTGGTCCCTCGGCCTCCAGCGGGGTCATCTCGGGGCTCGATCGCAACTTCCGCTCACCCGAGGGCAAGCAACTGATGACCAACCTGATCCAGTTTGACGCCGCCGCCAACCCTGGTAATTCCGGTGGCCCGCTGGTCACCATGGATGGCGAAGTAATTGGCATCGTCACCGCCATTTACAACCCCAACCAGCAACGCACCTTTGTTGGCATTGGTTTTGCCGTGCCGATTGAAAATGCCGCGTCAGCTGCCGGCATGCCCCCCTTCTGAAGGAAAACCCTTATGGAATTGCCCAGCCAAATTCATTCACCGGCCGGTCACGACACGGCGCAGCTGATGGAACAAATCCTCTATGAAATAAAGCGCGTGGTAGTCGGACAAGACCTGTTTCTTGAGCGCGTCATGGTCGCCATTCTGGCGCAGGGTCATCTGCTGGTCGAGGGCGTGCCCGGTCTTGCCAAAACCCTTACGGTGAAAACGCTGGCCAATACCATACACGGCGAGTTCAAGCGCATCCAGTTCACGCCCGACCTGGTGCCGGCCGACTTGGTGGGCACACGCATCTACAGCCAGAAAACCGGCGACTTCAGCACCTCCCTGGGGCCGGTGTTCACCAACCTGCTGCTGGCCGATGAGATCAACCGCGCGCCCGCCAAGGTGCAAAGCGCGCTGCTTGAAGTCATGCAGGAGCGACAGGTGACGATTGCCGGTATCACTCACAAAGTGCCCGAGCCTTTTCTGGTGATGGCCACGCAAAATCCGATTGAGACCGAGGGCACGTACCCGCTGCCTGAAGCCCAGGTGGATCGCTTCATGATGAAGGTGCTGGTGGATTACCCTAGCTTTGAGGAAGAATTTGTCATCGTCCAGCGCGTCACCGGCCCTGCCGTGACCGTGTCAAGCGTCGCCACGACGGCGCAACTGGCCGCGCTGCAAGCCGAATGCCGACGCGTTTATGTGGACCCTTCACTGGTGCAGTACGCGGTACGCCTGGTGTCGGCGACACGCGATCAGGCGAAATATGGACTCAAGGAACTGGCACGCTTCATCACCTTTGGCGCCAGTCCGCGCGCCACCATCAATCTGACCGAAGGCGCCAGGGCGCTGGCCCTGCTGCGCGGCCGTAGTTACGCCCTGCCGGAGGACATGACCGACCTGGTGCCCGACGTGCTGCGGCACCGCCTGGTGCTGTCTTATGAAGCACTCTCCGAAGGGCTTTCCGCCGATGCTGTGGTCAGCAAGATCATGGCTAAAATCCCGCCACCCGCCAAGCCGCTTGAACATGAAAAACTCGCTGCCTGAAGATTCAGCCCCCACGCTTGACGCTTCGCGTGCTGCGCTGCCCCCCGAGGGGGCTGGCCTTGCTTGGGGCGGCCCTGCGCTGCGGCCTACAGATACCCCCACGCTTGCCGCTTCGCGTGCTGCGCTGCCCCCCGAGGGGGCTGGCCTTGCTTGGGGCGGCCCTGCGCTGCGGCCTACAGCCGCCACGCTTGCCGCTTCGCCCGGCACGGGCCACGGCAAGGCCGAGCAACTGCTGCGCCGCCTCGAATGGACGGTACTGCGCCGACTCGATGGCCTGCTGCAGGGTGACTACCGCACGCTGCTGCACGGCACCGGCATGGACCTGGCCGACCTGCGTGAGTACCAGTATCACGACGACGTGCGCCACATCGACTGGAACGTCACCGCCCGGCTGGATCAACCGCATGTGCGTGTCTTCACCGAAGACCGCGAGATGAGCGCCTGGTTTTTGCTCGACCTGAGCGCGTCGGTCGATTTCGGCTCCGGCGAGCAGCGCAAGCGTGACGTCTCCGCCGAATTCGTCGCCGTGCTGGCGCGCCTTCTAACGAGCCACGGCAACCGTGTGGGCGCCCTGCTCTATGGTTGCGGCGTCGATACCGTGATACCGGCGCGCGGCAGTCGGCAGCATGTGCTGCAGTTGCTGCATACGCTGCAGACACGGCCCATGGCAGATGATGCTGGCGTCGCTGGCAAGGCAATCGGTCCCACCCGCCTGCACGAGTTGCTGCAGGCTGCGGCCACGCTGGTGCGGCGCCGCTCCACGCTGTTTGTGGTGTCCGATTTCATCAGCGAACCCGGCTGGGAACAGTCTTTGGGCCTGCTCGCCCAGCGCCACGACGTGGTGGCGGTGCGCCTGCTGGACCCGCTGGAACTGGCGCTGCCAGATCTCGGGCTGATTCCGATTTGCGATGTGGAAACTGGCGAGCAGTTGCTGGTGGACACGCATGATGCGGGTTTTCGCAAGCGCTTTGCGCGCATTGCGGCCCAACGCGAAGCCGACTTGAGGCAGGCCCTGGCGAGCGCCGGTGTCGACACGCTGGAGTTGTCCACCGATGGCTCACTGGTGGATGCCATCATGAGATTCACCGACCTTCGCAAATGCCGCAGCCGCTCGTCGGGGGTCCGTGCCGCCGCAGCCAAACTGCCCGCCCACTTTAGGCCCGCAGCCTGAAGGAACGGCCATGACCTTTCTCTGGCCCCAATTTCTCTGGCTGCTGCTGGCTATTCCGCTGCTGGTGGGGGTGTATCTCTGGCTGCTCGGTCGCAAGAAAAAGATGGCCTTGCGGTATGCCAGCCTGTCCGTCGTGCGCGAAGCCATGGGCAAGGGCCAGGGCTTTCGCCGGCACATTCCGCCGCTGCTGTTTTTGCTCTCTCTTGCGGCCATGCTGGTGGCCGCTTCTCGCCCGCTTGCCGTCATCACCCTGCCATTGGAACGGCAAACCATCATACTGGCCATGGATGTCTCGGGCAGCATGCGCGCCACCGATGTCGAGCCCAATCGCCTGGTGGCCTCACAAAACGCTGCCAAGGCCTTTCTGGCCGACTTGCCGCGCAGCGTGCGGGTCGGCATCGTCGCCTTTGCGGGAACCGCATCGGTGGTGCAGGCTCCCACCCTCAGCCGCGAAGACCTGGTAGCGGCCATAGACAAATTCCAGCTGCAGCGCGCCACCGCGATTGGCAATGCCATCATCGTCTCGCTGGCCGAGCTTTTCCCCGATGCCGGTATCGACCTGGAATCGATGCAATATGGCCGTGAGCGCCAGCATGGCATCTCGCTGGACGAGGCGCTCAAACAAGGCAAGGATGGCAAGGATGTCGAAAAAGAATTCACGCCGGTGGCGCCCGGCTCCTACACTTCAGCGGCGATTATTTTGCTGACCGACGGCCAGCGCACCACCGGCGTCGATTCGCTCGATGCCGCCAAGGTGGCCGCCGACCGGGGGGTGCGCGTCTACACCGTTGGCGTTGGCACCGTGGCGGGTGAAACCATTGGCTTTGAAGGCTGGTCCATGCGCGTCAGGCTCGACGAGGAAACCCTCAAAGGCATCGCCAGAGCCACCCAGGCCGAATACTTTTACGCGGGTTCGGCGACCGACCTCAAGAAGGTCTATGAAACCCTCAGTTCCCGCCTGACCGTGGAGAAAAAGGAAACCGAAATCTCCGGACTGCTGGCTCTGCTGGCGGCGATGCTGGCGTTGCTGTCGGCGGGCCTCTCGCTGCTCTGGTTCAACCGGATTCTGTGAATCAGTAATGCGGCGGCAACTCGTCGCGCAAGCGGCCCGACACGCCCACTTCCTGCTCCGGTCTTTGCTGGCACAGCTGACCAATTTCGCGGATCAGCAGGTCAAGTTGTTGCTGCTGCCGCACGATGACCTGGTTGAGTTGCTCGACCATGTCTTCGGTAAAACTGGCCTTGATCTCCAGATCGGTCAGGCGCTGTTCAATGTTGTTGGGGTGTTCCATGAGCCTATTGGACACGAAGTTAGGGCGCTGTGATCGGCCGGCAGATGGGCTGACGGGTTTGGCCGGGCAAGACCGTGGCCAGAGCAATGCGCAAGTCCAGGCCCGGACGAGCGCCTCAACGTCCAATCAGGGCGCAATAGGCGCTGCGTGTCTCGGGCGCGATGGACTCAAGCACTTGCTCATACGAGGTTTTGTGTCGAACCAGCAAGCGTGCCGAGGCGACTGTTTTGGACTTGCAGAACCAGTGACAGCTGTGCTGCATCAAAAACAGCTCGGCTGACAGGATGAAAGCCTTGCTTTTGGGAGTCCGGTTCAGACTGTTCTTCGCTGCATTTGTGATCCCTTGCGCATGAATGGCCAGGACCTTGCGCAGATCAAAACTGGCGTTCGGAAAAAGCTGGCTGGCGTAAGGGATGGGCAGGGCCAGTTTACTCACGCGTGCCTCGGGCTCACTGACCCTGGAGAACTCGGCGACGAAGCTGTTGAACTGCTCACACAGCTTGGTCTCGGAGCTCTCAAGCAGACGCCAGATTTGTTCGCGGCGCTCCGGATCATTTTCCCCAAGCGCTCGCAGGTAGCCTTCTGTCAGGCTTTCCATCAGTTTTTCAATCTGGTACTTCCCGAGAAAACTTCCCAGCAGGGCAATGCGCCTGCGCTCGTCTCTCGACTTGATCATGTGAGCGCCGATGGCGATCAAGGTCGCCAGAATAAAAATGTCCATCACAACTTTGGTTTTGGGTTTGTTTGAATAAGACTGGAGCGACCGCAACGCCGCGATCCAGTCAGAAATGGCGGTCCTGCAGGATCCGGCAATGAGAGCATTCTGGCGACTGACCGGTCCTGATCAACATGAATCAGGGCTCAAGCTGCCTCTGACAGCCGCCCCAGCACCAGCCTGAGCTCCCGTCCGCAGCGCGCTGCCAGCGCTTCGTCATGCGTCACCAGCACAAACGCGGTGCCATGCTCGCGCGCGAGCTGCAGCATCAGCTCAAACACACCGTCGGCCGTCGTTCGGTCAAGGTTGCCGGTCGGTTCGTCGGCCAGCACGCAGGCCGGTTGCGTGACCAGGGCTCGGGCAATGGCCACGCGCTGGCGTTCGCCACCGGAAAGCTCTGACGGGCGGTGGTGAATGCGGTCTTGCAGGCCCACGCTTGCCAGCATTTTGGTCGCTGTTTGCGCGGCCTGCTCGCGGTCTTGACGCCGAATCCATAGCGGCATGGCGACATTGTCGAGCGCGCTGAATTCTGGCAGCAGATGGTGGAACTGGTAGACAAAGCCAAGGTGCTGGTTGCGCAGCTCGCCCTGTTGGGCGGGCGACAAGGCTGACAGCAGTTGGCCCTTGATCTCGACCTGGCCGCTGGTGGGCGCGTCCAGCCCACCCATCAGGTGCAGCAAGGTACTTTTACCCGAACCCGAAGCGCCGACGATGGCCAGCGTTTCCCCCCGGTGGACCTGCAGGTCAACGCCTTGCAGCACGGTGACGTCGATCCGGCCTTCGGTGAAGCGCTTGGTCAGGCCGCTGGCGCGTAAAACCACTTCACTCATAAGTACCTCCAAAAGGCTTCTGGAAATTCGATTGTCGGGATGCAGAGTGAGGCGCACGGAGCGCAGGGGGTTTTTGGGGTCAGAGCCCAAATTCGCCGAGCCTTCGGCTCGCCCAAGGGGTGCGGTGCATGCACCGCAGCGAAATTGGTGTCTGACCCCAATAACCCGTGAGGATTCCGAGCACCGCGCAACGAAGCTATGCGCCCGAAAATCGGATTTACAGAAGTCTTTTCATTCATAGCGCAGGGCCTCCGCCGGGTTCACGCGGCTGGCGCGCCAGCTGGGATAAATGGTTGCCAGAAAGGACAGCACCAGCGAGATGACGGCAATCGGCATGATATCGGCGTATTGCGGATCGCTCGGCATGCGGCTGATGAGGTAAATGTCTTTCGGCAAAAAGCTGGCTTGAAAAAGCTGCTCCAGCGCGGGAACGATCACATCGATATTCAGGGCAATGCCAAGCCCCAGCAGCAGGCCGGAGAACGTGCCGATCACGCCGACCATGGCGCCCTGCACCATGAAAATCCCCATGATGCTTTGGGGGCTGGCGCCCAGCGTGCGCAAAATGGCGATGTCGGCGCGCTTGTCGGTCACCGTCATGACCAGCGTGCTGACCAGGTTGAAGGCCGCCACCGCCACGATCAGCGTGAGGATGATGAACATCATGCGTTTTTCAATCTGAACCGCATCAAACCAGGTCTTGTTCTGCCGCGTCCAGTCACGAATCAGCAAGTCGCCGCTCAGGCTTCTTGACAGTTCGAGCGCGACTTCCCGCGCCTTGTTCAAGTCCTGGAGTTTGATGCGAATACCGGTTGGCCCTTCGAGCCGGAAAATCTTGGCGGCATCGTCCTGGTGCAGCATAACCAGCGCCGAGTCGTATTCAAAGTGCCCCGAGTCAAAGGTGCCGACCACCGTCATTTGCTTGAGGCGCGGCACCACGCCCGCCGGGGTCACCTGGCCGCTGGGCGCAATCAGCGTGACGCTGTCGCCTTCGATCACGCCCATGGCCCTTGCCAGTTCGCCACCCAGAATCACGCCAAAGCCGCCGCTGACCAGCCTGGGAAAAGCGGTTCCCTCCAGCTGCACGGCAAGGTCGGTCACCTGGCTTTCCAGCGCCGGGTCAATGCCGCGCACCATGGCGCCCTTCATGTCTTCACCGCGCGCCAGCAAGACCTGCGCGCCAATAAAGGTGGCAGCGCCCGCCACGCTCGGGTTGGCCCTGATCTCGGCCAGGGTTTTTTGCGGGTCGGCCAGGGCAGCGCCATTGGGAGCGAACACCTCGATGTGCGAAATCACGCCCAGCATCCGGTCGCGCACTTCCTTCTGGAAGCCGTTCATCACGCTCAGCACAATGATCAGCGCGGCCACACCCAGCGCAATGCCCAGCATGGACACGCCGGAAATGAAGGAAATAAAGCCGTTGCGCCGGGTGGCGCGGCCGGCGCGGGTGTAACGCCAGCCCAGAATCAGCTCGTAGGGGATTTGCATAGCCGCGATTGTGGCATCCCCGCCTCCCTGACAATAAGCACCATGCCAGCAACTTCGTCACCCCGCCCCACTGAACACCTGTTGATTCCTTTTGCAGCCTGCAGCTCTGCCGGTTGGCTAGCCGCCATGCAGGCGCTGCCGCCGGGCAACACGAGGCATCTCAGCGAACTGCTGCAGGGCATGAAGCGGGTGCACACCGATGAGGCCGACGCGCGCACGCTGTCGCCACCGCACGAGCGAGCGCTGGCCCGGGCGTTGGGCATGACCCGAAGCGAGGCGCCCGATGGCGTGATTCCCTGGGCCGCCCGGGAGGCCGCCGAGCAGTTGCAGGCGGCTGCAGGCCAGGCCTGGGCCTGGATCACGCCGTGCTACTGGGCCATGGGCCGCGATCACGCTACGCTGACCGATCCTGCGGCGCTGGCCCTGCGCGAGGACGAATCCCGCGCCCTGCTGGCGGCCATGCAGCCTTATTTTGAGACCGATGGCATCACCCTGCATTACCTGGCACCGGAACGCTGGCTGGCCGAAGGCGAGCTGTTTCGCCATCTGCCCACGGCCTCGCTCGACCGCGTGCTGAGCCGCAACGTGGATGGCTGGCTGCCGGGCGAAGGGACCGGTGAACGCAGCGCCGGGCCGCCCCAAGCAAGTTCAGCCCCCTCGGGGGGCAGCGCAGTACGCACAGCGACAAGCGTGGGGGCCACAGAACGCAGCGCCGGGCCGCCCCAAGCAAGTTCAATCCCCTCGGGGGGCAGCGTATTACACGGAGTGGCAAGCGCGGCGGCCAGGACACTGCGCCGCCTGCAAAACGAAATGCAGATGCTGCTTTACACGCATCCGCTGAATGATGTGCGGGCCGCCCGGCGCCAGCAGCCGGTCAACTCGTTCTGGGTCAGCGGCACCGGTGCGCTTGCCTCGGCTCTGCCGCAGGCGCAGAGTGAGAAATTCACGCTGCCGCGCAGCCTGGCCCTGGCAGTTCTTAACGACAATTGGTCCGATTACACCCAGGCCTGGGCCGCACTGGATGCAGGCGAAGTGGCACAACTGCTGGCCCGCCAGCGTGCGGGCGAAACGGTGCAACTGACGCTCTGCGGTGAGCGCAGCGCCCAGACCTTTGCCACCAGCCGCGCCAGCCTGTTCAGCAAAATTTCAAGCTTTTTTGCGCCTAAACCCATACGGGACGTGCTTGAGCAGCTATAAAAATCATCGTAAAAACACAAGCGTCAAAAGCACCTCATGAAAATTCAAATCCGCGACGTGCCACCGCGCAGCGTCTGGGCGCTGCAACAGGGCGGCGTTCATCCCTTGCTGGCGCAGCTCTTTGCGGCGCGCGGCGTGAATGCGATGGGCGATCTCGACGATGCCTTGGCCAAATTGCTGCCACCCGCCTCGCTGCGGGGCAGCCGCGAAGCCGCTGGGCTGCTGGCCGATGCGATGGCGTCCGGCAAGAAAATCTGTGTGGTGGCCGACTACGACTGTGACGGCGCGACCGCCTGCGCCGTCGCTTTGCGGGGCTTGAAGCTGCTGGGGGCCATTCATGCCAGCTACCTGGTGCCCGACCGGGTGCTTGACGGCTACGGCCTGACGCCGCCGATTGCCGAGCGCGTGAAAGCCAGCGGCGCCGACCTGCTGGTGACGGTGGACAACGGCATTGCAAGCTTCGAGGGCGTGGCCCGCGCCAAGGCGCTGGGCCTGCAGGTGCTGGTGACCGACCACCACCTGCCCGCGCTGAAAGACGGGCGGGTAGTGCTGCCGGCCGCCGACGTGATCGTGAACCCCAACCAGCCCGATTGCCAGTTTGAGAGCAAGTCCATCGCCGGGGTCGGCGTGATGTTTTATGTGCTCCTGGCCCTGCGCGCCGAGTTGCGCCAGCGCGGCGCTTTTGATGCCATCCAGCAGCCCAAGCTCGATGCGCTGCTGCCCCTGGTCGCGCTGGGCACCGTGGCCGATGTCGTGAGGCTGGACGCCAACAACCGCCGACTGGTAGCGCAGGGGCTCAGGCGCATCCGGGCCGGTCATTTGCCGGTGGGCATTGCCAGCCTTTTTGTAGCGGCTGGACGCAAGGCGCCGGTGGCGACGACGTTTGATTTTGGCTTTGCGCTCGGTCCGCGCATCAATGCGGCGGGCCGCCTCGCCGACATGACGCTGGGCATCGAGTGCCTGCTCACTGATGACACGGCGCGCGCCGACGAACTGGCGCAAATGCTCGACGGCATCAACCGCGAACGCCGCGACATCGAAGCGGGAATGCGCGAGCAAGCCCAGTTGGCGGCCGACGCGATGATTGACGAGGATGAAGAACCGCCGCCAGCCATTGCGATCTTTGACCCGGAATTCCACGAAGGCGTGGTCGGCATCGTGGCCTCGCGCATCAAGGACAAACTGCACCGGCCGACCTTTGTGTTTGCCGCCAGCCAGGCACCGGGCAAGGAGCATGAACTCAAGGGATCGGGCCGCTCGATTGCCGGCTTTCACTTGCGCGATGCGCTGGACCTGGTGGCCAAGCGCTGCCCCGGCGTGTTGCTGCGCTTTGGCGGCCACGCCATGGCGGCCGGCTGCACGATTGCCGAGGAGCACTTCAAGGCGTTCGAACAGGCGCTGCAGCAAGTCGCCCGCGAGTGGCTGGACG
>MERZ01000387.1:2921-2989 GCA_001770785.1 Burkholderiales bacterium RIFCSPHIGHO2_12_FULL_61_11 | reverse complement strand
CGGATGGACACCGACGGCCCGCTGGCTCCCGAATACCGCCGTGCCGACCTGGTCGATAGGCTGCACCG
>MERZ01000387.1:0-2895 GCA_001770785.1 Burkholderiales bacterium RIFCSPHIGHO2_12_FULL_61_11 | reverse complement strand
CGCCCACCTTCAGCGAGGAAGTCGAGGTGGTGTCGCAGCGGCTAGTCGGTGAAAAGCACCTGGCGCTCAAGCTCAAGCACCAGGGCCAGCCGGTGGACGCCATCTGGTTTGGCCGCACCGAGTCGCTGCCCACGCGCGTAACGCTGGCATTCCGGCTGGATGCCGATGAATGGCAGGGCGTCAAGCGGGTGCGGTTTCTCGTGGAAGCCGCCGAAATTTAGGCGCAACAAAAGCAGGCCGTCTGCCCCAGCAGCGTCCCAAAGCCGACGACAGGAAAGGCGTTGACAAACTCCGCCCATCTATAAGGTATAGAATTAATACACCTTTAAGATTTGAGCACGAAAAGAGTTCCGAAAAATGAAATTTCAACCCCACTTTTCAAGCTGGGAAAAAGCCCAAGATGCTCACTTTCGACAATCCACAAGGACTTGAACCATGACCATCACCCTGACTGAAGCGGCGGCCAAGCAAATCCGCTCGCAAATTGCCAAGCGCGGCAGCGGCCTCGGGTTGCGCGTCGGCGTCAAGAACGTCGGCTGCTCGGGCTTTGCCTACACCTATGAGGTCGCCGACGAATTGCATGCCGACGAGCAGCGCTTTGAAAGCCACGATGCCACGCTGCTGATCGCCCCGCAAAGCCTCGCCACCCTCGACGGCGCATGCCTCGACTTTGTCACCGAAGGGCTCAAGCAGAGCTTCCAGTTTGACAACCCCAACGTCGGCAACACCTGCGGCTGCGGCGAAAGCTTCAGCCTGAAGGCGGGCGCCGGCAAGGGAGCTGCGGCATGAGCGCCGTCCTGCAAAACCTGGTCAACCAGCCCTACAAGCATGGCTTTGTCACCGACATCGAGTCGGAAGTGGCGGCCAAGGGCCTGAGTGAAGACACCATCCGGTTGATCTCAAGCAAGAAGAATGAGCCCGAGTGGCTGCTTGAATTCCGCCTGAAGGCGTTTCGCCACTGGCTGACGATGACCGAACCCGAGTGGGGCAACGTCAAATATCCGAAGATCGATTTTCAGGCGATCAGCTACTACTCGGCGCCCAAGCCGAAGGACAAGCTCAAAAGCATGGACGAAGTCGATCCCGAACTGCTGCGCACCTTTGAAAAACTCGGCGTGCCGATGCACGAACGCGCGGCACTGGCGGGCGTGGCGGTTGATGTGATTTTTGACAGCGTTTCGGTGGCGACCACCTACAAGGCCAAGCTGGCCGAGGTCGGCATTATTTTCGGATCGATCTCCGAGGCGGTGCAAAACCACCCCGAGCTGGTCAGGCAATACCTCGGCAGCGTGGTGCCAGCGGCCGACAATTACTACGCGGCGCTCAATTCGGCGGTGTTCACCGATGGCTCGTTTTGCTTCATCCCCAAGGGCGTGAAATGCCCGATGGAGCTGTCCACCTACTTTCGCATCAACACCCAGGACACCGGGCAGTTTGAACGCACCCTGATCGTGGCCGAAGAAGGCGCCTCGGTGTCTTACCTTGAAGGCTGTACCGCGCCCAAGTTCGACACCAATCAGCTGCACGCAGCCGTGGTTGAACTGGTGGCGCTGGACAACGCCGACATCAAATACTCGACGGTGCAAAACTGGTACGCGGGAGATGAAAATGGCGTGGGTGGCATTTACAACTTTGTCACCAAGCGCGGCATGTGCCGGGGCGTCAACTCGCGCATTTCCTGGACCCAGGTGGAAACCGGATCGGCCATCACCTGGAAATACCCGTCGTGCATTTTGCTGGGCGACAACTCGGTCGGCGAGTTCTACTCGGTCGCGGTAACCAACCACCACCAGCAGGCCGATACCGGAACCAAGATGATCCACATCGGCAAGAACACCCGCAGCACCATCGTCAGCAAGGGCATTTCAGCCGGCCAGTCGAGCAACAGCTACCGCGGCCTGGTCAAGGTCATGCCGACTGCCGATGGCGCACGCAACTATTCGCAGTGCGACTCGATGCTGGTGGGTGCGCAGTGCAGCGCCAACACTTTCCCGTACATCCAGGTGCGCAACCAAAGCGCCCAGGTGGAGCACGAAGCGTCCACCTCAAAAATTGGCGAAGACCAGATGTTTTATTTCGCGCAACGCGGCATCGGTGCCGAGGAAGCCGTCTCGATGATCATCAACGGTTTTTGCAAGGACGTGTTTCGCCAGTTGCCGATGGAGTTCGCGGTCGAAGCCACCAAATTACTCGGGTTCAAGCTCGAAGGGAGCGTAGGATGATTGTTCAAAATAGCCAGATACTGCTGGAGGTGCGCGGCCTGCGCGCCAGCGTCAACGGCATTGAAATTCTCAAAGGACTGAACCTCACCGTCAAGCGCGGAGAAGTTCACGCCATCATGGGGCCGAACGGTTCAGGCAAGAGCACTTTCGCCAAGGTGCTGGCGGGCCACACGGCCTATCAGGTCACGGGCGGTGAGGTGCTGCTCGAGGGGCGCAACCTGCTGGAGCTGGCGCCTGAAATGCGCGCCCGCGCTGGTGTGTTTCTAGCCTTTCAGTACCCGATCGAAATCCCCGGCGTGGGCAACAGCCAGTTTCTGCGCCTGGCCTACAACACCGTTCAGGCCGGGCGCGGCCATGAAGAACTGGACCCGCTGGAGTTTGACGACCTGGTGCGCGAGAAAATGAAGCTGTTAGAGATGAGCCCCGATTTTCTGGAGCGCAGTGTCAACGAAGGCTTTTCAGGCGGCGAGAAAAAGCGCAACGAGATTTTGCAGATGGCGCTGCTCGAGCCCAGCCTGGCCATCCTCGATGAAACCGACTCGGGCCTCGACATTGACGCGCTGCGCGTGGTGTCGCAAGGCGTCAATCATCTCGCCAACAAGGACAACGCCATCGTGCTGGTCACGCACTACCAGCGCCTGCTGAACTACATCGTTCCCGACTACGTGCATGT
>MERZ01000386.1 GCA_001770785.1 Burkholderiales bacterium RIFCSPHIGHO2_12_FULL_61_11 | reverse complement strand
TCGATCAGCAAGAAGCCCACGCCGTAAGGGGCGGTTCCGCGCAGCGTGAACGGATTGAACTTGTCAAAGTTGGTGGGGCGCGTGGGCGGCACCATGCGAATCTCGCCACCTTTTGGGGCCGCGGGGTTGACATAATCAAAATGGCTGAAGCCAGCCGGGTACTTGATATCGCCAAACTGCGCATAGGCATGGGCCGCCCACGAAGCCGGGGCGAGGCACGCCAGCAGAGCCATCATCAGGGCCCGCAAAAAAGACAAATCCCGCATGCGACAATTCTGCACTAATTAAGTCGGCAAAATGTCGCGGACTGCGGGCACGCCAGCCGCAGCAGCCAAACCAATATTTATCGGTTCACTCGCACACACTGGAGCACAAGCATGGGTTTTCTCACTGGCAAGAAACTGTTGATCACGGGCGTTTTGTCCAACCGGTCCATTGCCTATGGCATTGCCAAGGCCTGCCACGGACAAGGCGCTGAGCTGGCCTTCAGCTATGTCGGCGAGCGCTTCAAGGAGCGCATTACCGAATTCGCGGCGGACTTCAACTCCAGCCTGATCTTCGATTGCGACGTCGGCGACGACGCACAAATCGGCAAGCTGTTTGCGGATCTGTCCAAAACCTGGCCCACCTTTGACGGCTTTGTGCACAGCATTGGCTACGCGCCGCGCGAGGCGATAGCCGGTGATTTTCTGGAAGGCTTCTCGCGCGAGGGCTTCAGGATTGCGCACGACATCAGCGCCTACAGCTTTCCGGCCATGGCCAAGGCCGCCTTGCCTTACCTCAATGCCAAGTCCGCCCTGCTGACCCTGACCTACCTGGGTTCCCAGCGCACCATTCCCAACTACAACACCATGGGCCTGGCCAAGGCCAGCCTGGAGGCCAGCGTGCGCTACCTGGCTGAATCGCTGGGTCCCAAGGGGATGCGAGTCAATGGCATCAGCGCCGGGCCGATCAGGACGTTGGCGGCCAGCGGCATCAAGGACTTCGGCAAGCTGCTGGGCATGGTGGCAGCCGCCTCGCCATTGCGCCGCAACGTGACGATCGAGGATGTGGGCAATGTGGCAGCGTTTTTGCTGAGCGACCTGGCCGGCGGCGTCACCTCCGAAATCACTTATGTCGATTGTGGTTTCAGCCAATCGGTCTGCGGAACGGCAGACCCCGCTACTGCGGCCTGAGCGCCAAGTCTCCGGCGCCAAGCCACGCCTAAGCGATCAGATCTATCGCTGATGCGGTCCTGGTCAATCGGCTTTGGCCCTAAATTGACCCTGCCCTGTTGTCTGCACTCCATCGTGCTGCTCATTTTGCGGTCCTGTATTTTGCCGGGCCGGACCGGCTCCAACTGCCGGAACAAAACTGCAACATATTGCCAGTCTTTGATCTAGCGCAACGCCGCATGACCCGTCCTTCCTAAAGTGGCTTTGCGGGATTTTGAAAATCGCCATGCCCGGTTTTCAATGCACAACGCGATCCGCGCCGCCAATCATCCACGAAAGGGAAACTCATGAAAACAGATGCTCAACTGCAAAAAGACATCCTTGCCGAACTGGCTTGGGATCCGGCCATCAACGCCACCGAAGTCGGCGTGATCGTCAAGAATGGCGTTGTGACCCTGACCGGTCACCTCACGAACTACTCGGAGAAGTATGCGGCCGAGCGGGCTACGCGACGGGTGAGCGGGGTGAAGGCGCTGGCGGTCGAAATCGAGGTACGACTGTCCCCTTCCTACAAACGCAGTGACTCCGACATCGCGGCGGCCGCAAAGCGTGCGCTCGAATGGAACGTCACCGTCCCGGACACCATTCAGCTGAAGGTGGAAGACGGCTGGATCACCCTGAGTGGCGAGGCGGAGTGGGACTACCAACGCAAGGCCGCGGAGCGCGCCGTGCGCGATCTTTTCGGTGTGGTCGGCGTCACCGACCTCGTCAAGGTCAAACCGAACGTCTCTCCCAGCGACATCCAGAAGGGTGTTCACGACGCACTGGTGCGGCAAGCCGAACGGGAAGCCAGCCAGTTGCAGATCAAGGTCGATGGATCCGTCGTCACGTTGCGCGGCAAGGTCCACTCGTGGACCGAACTCAGGGCAGCCCAGAGTGCAGCGTGGGCCGCTCCCGGCGTGTCATCTGTTGTGAATGAACTGACAGTTGCACCGTGACGATGGCGCTCCTGCCAGCCGCGGATGCAGCGACTGACTGGAGGGCAGCCTGATCCAACTGCAAAATCGTATCTTCCGTCCTTCAGGAAGGCTCTTGGCGCTGGCCCGGAGCGCCGGCTATGACAAACTTGACTGGCGGGCCCGCTGCCCGCAACTGCTTCAGTAAATTCGGGAGCGCAATGCTTTGCGTCAGCACCATGGACAGGCTTTTCGCACAGCGCTTGGGCACCTCGGCAAATGCTGTCCACCGGAAGGCATCCATTTCGGGCCGCATTTGTCCCCGCTGATCCCGGTATTGGCTGGAGCAGGTTAACAGCCGCGTATCGAGGCGTTCCAGCAATACCGCATAAAGCATAAGCGCCTTGTCTGGCCGATAAGCAAAGCGTCCGAGTTCGCGCAGATCGCCAGGGTTGAGTTGCAGGCCGCACTCCTCAAGCGTTTCGCGGACAGCGGTTTGCGGGCCGCTCTCGCCCTCGGCGCTGCCACCTTTTGGAATATCCCAATACCGACTGCCAGTTGTATGGCACAGCAGTAACTCACCTGCATTATTCAGGAGGAGAATGCCATGGCTGCTTGTCTTCATAAGTTCGAATCGATTCCACCCAGGCGCTGCTTGCGGGCGTGATCCAGTCGTCCTGGTGCACCCGAACTGGGCCTGTGCGCTGCAAATAGCCGCCAGCCCCGAAGGAACTGGCCTCTCATTGTGTTGAGCGCGTTGAGCTTACTACTTCCGTGCCGGCGGCAAATCCGTGCAACTGCCATGCGCCACCTCCGCCGCCATGCCAATGCTCTCGCCCAGCGTGGGGTGCGGATGAATCGTTTTGCCGATATCGACCGCATCGGCGCCCATCTCAATCGC
>MERZ01000385.1 GCA_001770785.1 Burkholderiales bacterium RIFCSPHIGHO2_12_FULL_61_11 | reverse complement strand
GCGGTTATATGGTCAACCCGTATAATTCCCCTTTACCACCTCAGCGAACTCTCGTTTCGTAACTGACATGACCAAATTTGTCTTCGTCACCGGCGGTGTGGTGTCTTCCCTTGGCAAGGGAATCGCCTCAGCCTCCTTAGCTGCGCTCCTTGAATCGCGAGGCCTAAACGTCACTCTCATCAAGCTCGATCCCTATATCAATGTGGATCCGGGTACCATGTCGCCATTCCAGCACGGCGAAGTATTTGTGACTGAAGATGGGGCAGAAACCGACCTCGATTTGGGCCATTACGAGCGTTTCATCGAAACGCGCATGCGCAAGGCCAACAACTTCACCACCGGCCAGATTTACCAAAGCGTGCTCGAAAAAGAGCGCCGTGGCGACTATCTGGGGAAAACCGTGCAGGTGATTCCGCATATCACCAACGAAATCCAGGACTTCATCAAGCGCGGTGCGCGCTATGAAACACCTGAAGCGGTGGATGTGGCCATTGTGGAAATCGGCGGAACGGTCGGCGATATTGAGTCCCTTCCCTTCCTTGAAGCCGTGCGCCAGATGAGCCTGCGCATGGGCCCGAACAACACCGCGTTCGTGCACCTGAGCTATGTGCCGTGGATTGCCGCCGCAGGCGAACTCAAAACCAAGCCGACCCAGCACACGGCCAAGCAACTGCGCGAAATCGGCATCCAGGCCGATGTGTTGCTGTGCCGGGCAGACCGCCCCATTCCGACGGAAGAGCGCGACAAAATCTCGCTGTTCTCCAATGTCCCCGAGTGGGGTGTCATTTCCATGTGGGACGTGGACACGATTTACAAAGTGCCCCGCATGCTACACGAGCAGGGCCTGGACGGCCTGATCTGCGACAAACTACGCCTGAACACGCCGCCGGCCAATCTCAAGCGCTGGGACGACCTGGTTTATGAGACTGAGCACCCCAAGACCGAGGTCAGGATTGCCATGGTCGGCAAGTATGTGGACCTGAGCGACAGCTACAAGTCCCTCAATGAGGCCTTGCGCCATGCCGGCATGAAAAACCATGCCAAGGTGCTCATTGAGTATGTGGATTCCGAGAGCATCACGCCCGACAATGTATCGCGCCTGTCGCGGTTTGACGGTATTTTGGTGCCCGGTGGCTTTGGCATACGCGGCGTTGAAGGCAAAATTTGCACCGCCCGCTTTGCCCGTGAAAACAAGATCCCTTACCTGGGCATATGCCTGGGCATGCAGGTTGCCACGATTGAGTTTGCCCGAAATGTTGCGGGTCTCAAGGATGCCAACAGCACCGAGTTTGACCCAGCCACTCCCCATCCCGTCATCGCACTCATCACCGAGTGGGAAGACGCCGACGGCACTATCAAGACGCGCAATACCCAATCCGACCTGGGTGGCACCATGCGGCTGGGGGCGCAAAGTTCCGACGTTTTGCAAGGGTCGCTCGCCCACAAGATTTACGGCGACGTGGTAACCGAACGTCACCGCCACCGCTATGAAGCCAACGTCAATTATCTCGATACCTTGCGCAAATCAGGCCTCGTGATTTCGGCGCTGACGCAGCGCGAACATCTGACGGAGATTGTCGAGTTGCCGCAGGACGTTCACCCCTGGTTCATGGGCGTCCAGTTCCACCCCGAATTCAAATCCACGCCGTGGAATGGCCATCCGCTGTTCAACGCCTACATTGCAGCGGCGCTTGAGCACCGTGCCATCGTCAGTCAGGCAGGTCAAGACCCAAAAGCTGCCGCAAAACCCCTGAAAGCGGTGGCTTGAACATGAAACTTTGCGGCTTTGACATCGGCCTGAACCAGCCATTCTTTCTGATCGCCGGGCCCTGCGTGATTGAATCCGAGCAATTGCAGATGGACACCGCGGGCACGCTGAAGGAAATCACTTCGACGCTGGGCATTCCGTTTATTTTCAAAAGCAGTTTTGACAAGGCCAATCGTTCGTCGGGCAGCACTTTTCGTGGCCCCGGCATCGACCAGGGCCTTGAGATTTTGGCCAAGGTCAAACGTGAACTCAAGCTGCCGGTACTGACTGACATTCACGAGGCGTCGCAAATCGCGCAGGTAGCCAGCGTGGTCGACGTGCTGCAAACCCCCGCTTTTTTGTGCCGCCAGACCGACTTTATCCGCGCCGTAGCGCAATCGGGCAAACCGGTCAATATCAAAAAAGGTCAGTTTCTGGCGCCGGGCGACATGAAAAACGTCATCGACAAGGCGCGCGCTGCGGCGCGTGAAAAAGGTCTCAACGAAGACAACTTCATGGTCTGCGAGCGCGGCGCCAGTTTTGGCTACAACAACCTGGTCTCCGACATGCGCAGCCTGGCGATCATGCGTAACACCAACGCCCCCGTGGTGTTTGATGCTACTCACTCGGTGCAACTGCCCGGCGGCAATGGCACCAGCAGCGGCGGCCAGCGTGACATGGTGCCGGTACTGGCGCGCGCCGCAGTGGCCGTGGGGGTGGCCGGCCTCTTCATGGAAACGCACCCCGATCCCGACAAGGCCCTGAGCGACGGCCCCAACGCCGTCCCACTCAAGCACATGAAAGCGCTGCTGGAAACGCTGCTCGAACTGGACCGTGTGATCAAAAAAAACGGCTTCCTTGAAAACAACTTTGGCGCCTAGCGGTGAGTCGTTTTTGTTTTGTGATTTTTTTCCGATTTTGAAAGAGCAAAAATGAGCGCAATAGTTGATATCGTCGGCCGCGAAATTCTCGACAGCCGTGGCAACCCCACCGTTGAGTGCGATGTGCTGCTGGAGTCCGGCGTCATGGGCCGTGCATCAGTGCCCTCGGGCGCTTCCACCGGTTCGCGCGAAGCCATTGAACTGCGTGACGGCGACAAATCGCGTTACCTTGGCAAAGGGGTGCTCAAGGCGGTCGAGCACATCAACACCGAAATTTCTGAAGCCGTTCTGGGCCTGGACGCCAGCGAGCAAGCCTTTCTGGACCGCACCCTGATTGATCTGGACGGCACCGATAACAAATCGCGACTGGGCGCCAACGCCACGCTGGCCGTCAGCATGGCGGTGGCGCGCGCAGCGGCTGAAGAGGCCGGCCTACCGCTCTACCGCTATTTTGGCGGCAGTGGCGCCATGCAAATGCCCGTGCCCATGATGAACGTGGTCAACGGCGGTGCGCACGCCAACAACAACCTGGACTTGCAGGAACTGATGATCATTCCGGTGGGCGCGCCAAGTTTTCGCGAGGCTTTGCGTTACGGCGCTGAAGTTTTCCATGCCCTGAAAAAAATCCTGCACGACAAGGGCATGAGTACCGCGGTGGGCGATGAAGGCGGCTTTGCGCCCAGCGTACCCAACCATGAAGCGGCGATTCAGATGATTCTGGAGGCGATTGACAAGGCCGGCTTTGTAGCTGGCGAGCAAATTGCCCTGGGCCTGGATTGCGCGGCCTCCGAGTTTTACAAGGATGGCAAATATGTACTTGCTGGCGAAGGCCTGAGCCTGTCTGCCGAAGAATGGACCAACATGCTGGATACCTGGGTCGATAAATACCCCATCATCAGCATAGAAGACGGCATGGCCGAAGGCGACTGGGATGGCTGGAAGCTGCTGACCGACCGCCTCGGAAAAAAGGTGCAAATTGTAGGCGATGACTTGTTTGTCACCAATACCACAATTCTCAAGGAAGGCATCGACAAAGGCATTGCCAACTCGATCCTGATCAAGATCAACCAGATCGGCACCCTGACCGAAACCTTTTCCGCCATTGAAATGGCCAAGCGCGCCGGTTACACCGCCGTGATCTCGCATCGGTCTGGCGAAACCGAAGACTCGACGATTGCGGACATCGCGGTCGGCACCAATGCCGGCCAGATCAAGACCGGCTCGCTTTCGCGCTCTGACCGCATGGCCAAGTACAACCAGCTACTGCGCATTGAAGAAGACTTGGGCGAGATCGCGTCTTACCCCGGTCGTGCAGCGTTTTATAACCTGCGCTAGCCGCTGCACATTGACCCGTGGGAAACCGGCTCGTTCCTGCCATCCTGATCGTGTTGCTGGCGATATTCCATGCGCAACTCTGGATTGGCCGGGGCAGCATTCCCAGCGTGCGTGAGATGCAGCAGCGGCTGGATGAGCAGCTGGCAGAAAATGCGAAGGCCCAAGCCCACAATGACCAGTTGGCTGCTGAGGTCAGGGACCTCAAGGAAGGCTTGGAAATGGTCGAAGAAAAAGCCCGTAATGAATTGGGCATGGTCAAGCCCAATGAAATCTTTGTGCAAATCATCAAGTAAGCCGCTTGATCAGCAGCTTGTAGAGCAGGCTCCGTTGCTGATCTGCCGACGCGGCAGTCAAACTACCGTCGATAAACCACAGCGGCCAATTCGGCAGCCAGCCGCTCTGCCATGTCGTTCATGATTTCTTGCAGGCTTTTCGCAATGCGTTCCCGAACCGGGGCAAGCAGTATGGGCAGGCGTACCGAGCGGCTCAAGATACGGGTTTCCAATGCATATAACTGCAACAAGTCAAACAGCAGGCGCTCGAGTTCCGCGCGCGGATAGGATGCTTGCAGGGCGGCACGAACCCCGCTTTGCATTTGCCACGCGCCGAGAATGCGGTAAGCGGCACCCGACAGACACTCAATGCGCTTCATGCGGACCGGCAGTATTTCCTCATAGGGAATCACGATCCTGAGCGGCAAGCTGCCGACCTGCGTCAAAAAAGCACGGTCGATTTCCTTGGTGGCGTCGAGAAGTCTGCGCAGCGCTTCGCCATTCGGGGGAGACCCAGCGACCAGTGCTTCACCGGCACGGCGAATGACCAGTGCGTCCTTTTGCATCTCCTTGGCAACGTTGCGGGCAAGTACCGGCTCGATGTGAGGCAGGGCAAGGCGCAACGGTAGCGCCGCACGAAGTGTGTGGGTTGTACGCCGGCTATAGGCGTCAAGGATTTTCCGATCCAACGCCACGAGCGCGTCGGCCCGGTCCATTTTTAGGTGGCCTGCAGACCACGTCTGCCTGCGATCCGGCACGCTTTGGAGCCTAGGCGGGTCTGATCGCGCGGTGAATGCCGATCATGCCGCCAAGCAGGGACTTGACCACAACGTCACGATAGCCGATACCCCGCAGCACCCCGCTCAATTCATCGGCCGTGTAAAACATCTGCAGCGCATCAAGAAAGTATTTCTTGCAATTCATCGCCGCCGGGCCGCTTCGGAACAGAAAGCCCGTCAGGACGAGGCAGGAGCGCAAATATCCATAATAAAGTTTTTCGACAACAGGATTGCCCGGCCGCAGCATGTCGCAGTGACAAAAGCGTCCGCCCGGTTTGAGTACCCGGTGTATCTCCTCGAAAACGGTCTTGACGCGCAGGTGCCGCGATGCAAACTGAAGCGTCACCACGTCGAAATGGTTATCGGGAAAAGGAAGTTCATGCACATCGCCGATCACGCTTTGGATGCGCAATCCTCGCGCCGTTGCGCGCTGCTGACCGACCTCCTGCATCGCTGCACTGCGGTCCATCGCATGCACTTCCAGGCTCGGTTCGCGCTGAAGAAGCGCAATACCGATCGCATTCGTGCCGGCGCAAACATCAAGTACCCGCTCGCCTGGGCGCCCCTTGACGACAGACATGAAACGATTTAAAAACCAGTCCCATAATCCGAGGCTGGCGACGCGGTTGGCGCGGTCATAGTAGGGCGCGACATCGGCGAATACGTCGTTCAAATCCTGGGTCCAGTAGGCGCTGAATCGCTTTTCGCGCGCCTGTTCACGTGCCGCAAGTGGGGGAGGTGGACTCAATGGGGTCTCCTGTTTATCGTTGTGCCCAATGGGAGCGATCGGTTGCATTGGATGGCCTACAAACTAAAGCGCCTGTTTCATGCCATCACAATTTATCAGAGCCGAAATAAGTATACCGCCGTCGCGACACTGCACAGCGCGGCAATCGAATAGACGACTGTTGCCACCAGCGTATCGGCGCGAACACCGAAGTCAAAAAAGGTGATCCGCAGACGGTGCGCCTGGCTCCATAACGACAGAAACAGAACGATGAAGATCACCAGCTTGCCGAACCAATGCGACGCATAGGCATGCAGTTTTTCGTAGCCCAACATGTCAGGCACAAAACCAATGGCGGCCAGGAGTGTCAGCACAATCAGCACCGGCGTGATCAGCGATACGAGTTCGCCACCAGCGGCAAAGGTGCCCCAGATGATAGGTTTGTTCGACTTTGCCATGATCAGATTACCCCCGCCCAGAAAAGAATGAAGAGCGACAACAACACCCAGACAACATAGTGCCCACCCGCCACCACGCTATCGGGCATGAAATCCTCCCCTACCTGGATAGGCAGCGCCTTGGGCGCAACATTGAACCAGGTGAAGGAGTTATAGAGCGAGAACGCCAATGCCAATACATGGAACACGATGCTCAGGGGTTGGCGCAAGGCGGCAAGGAAAGCTTCGTATGGAGCCTGGCCTTCCGACAGGCGCGCGAGTCCCACCAGCAAAATGATCGTATAGATACCGATGAAGATGCAGGTCACCTCGCGGGCCATGTAGCGCATGTAACGCGGATGCTTGAAAAACCAGGTGGTCCTGGACAGTTCCTGAACATAGGGTCGGCGGCTCATTTTTTGCTCCATGACATAAAGTGTTCAAGGTACCAATCGACGGTGCTCGCCACCTTCACCTGCTGCAGCGCGGCGGCCGGATCCACATGCTTGGGGCAGACATCGGAGCAGGCACCTACAAAAGTACATTCCCATACGCCCTCATTGGCGGCAATCTCTTCCTGCCGCTCGTCCCGGCCGCCGTCGCGCGAATCCAGGTTGTAGCGATGCGCAAGGGTGATCGCGGCGGGACCGATGAATTTCGATTTGGTCAAGCCGTATTCAGGACAGGCGGCGTAACACAACATGCAATTGATGCACATCGAAAATTTACGGTAGCGCTGCATCTGTTCCGGCGTCTGCTTGTATTCGCCCTCCTCGATCGTCTTCGGCTTGCCCGGAATCAGGTAAGGCTTGACGCGCTTTAATTTGTCCATGAAGTCATCGGCGACTGACACGAGGTCGCGCTCAATCGGGAAATGGGCCAGCGGCTCAAGCCTGATCACGCCTTCGTAGTCGCGCACCATGGCCTTGCAGGCCAGCTTGGGTTCGCCGTTGATCATCATGCCGCAGCTGCCGCACACCTGCATGTGGCAGGACCAGCGATAGGCGAGCGTCGGATCGATATTGTCCTTGAGGTAATTCAGGGCATCGAGCATGCACCACTCGTTCTTGCACGGCACCGAGTAGCGCTGGTACCTCGGCGCTTCGTCGCTGTCCGGGTTATAGCGCAACACCTCAAGCTCAACTTGTCGAGCGCCCAGTCTGTTTTCACTCATTTCTTTGCTCCTGAGTAATCACGCACGCCTGGAGGCGAGGTGGTGATCACCACGTCACGGTAATCGATACGGGGCCGTTCCGTCGGTTTGTAGTACGCCATGGAGTGCTTGAGGTACTTGCTGTCGTCGCGCGCCGGGAAGTCCAGGCGCTGATGCGCACCGCGCGATTCCTTGCGTTCGAGACCACTGACCGCGACTGCTTCGGCGCAATCGAGCATCGAGCCCAACTCAAGTGCCGAGAGCAGGTCAGTGTTGTAGACATTGGTCTT
Organism: Burkholderiales bacterium RIFCSPHIGHO2_12_FULL_61_11; assembly: GCA_001770785.1. Classification (GTDB taxonomy): domain Bacteria; phylum Pseudomonadota; class Gammaproteobacteria; order Burkholderiales; family Burkholderiaceae_C; genus Polaromonas. The sequence continues at coordinate 5,267 of MERZ01000385.1, read as the reverse complement.
GTCGTGAAGCGCTACGTCGGCGTAGCGTCGGCGCAGATCGGCAAGCTTGTCGCATGTCTCAGTCAGGCCCTCCTGAGTGCGATAAATGCCGACGCCCTCTCCCATGGTATCGGTCATCTCCTTGCGCAGACCCGAGATCGACTCCTTGCCGACATTGCGCATGAACAGCTCGCGGAGCTTCGCCTGCGCAACGTCCCCCTGGGTTGCCAGCGCGGCATCGTTACCTGGCTTCTGACCGCGTGCATACTCAAGCGCTTCGATTCCGGCACGATGACCGAACACCAGAATTTCCACCAGGGAGTTCGAGCCCAGACGATTCGCACCGTTGATGCTGACGCAAGCACATTCGCCCGCGGCAAAAAGGCCGGGCACGGAAGTTGCCGCGTTGATGTCAGTGTGAATACCACCCATCATGTAATGCGCCACCGGACGAATAGGCACCATCTCGGTGACCGGGTCGATACCCAGATAGCTGATGCAAATATCGCGCACGAAAGGCAAACGCTCGTTGATCGTCTTCTCGCCCAGGTGCCGCATGTCCAGCCAGACGCAATCGCCCCATGGGGTCTTGACCGCGCGGCCCTTTTGAATCTCATGCCAGATGGATTGGCTCACGCGGTCGCGCGGGCCGAGCTCCATGGTCTTCAATTCTGGCTTGCCCAGCGGCGTCTCCGGTCCCATGCCATAGTCTTGCAGAAAGCGATAGTTGTCCTTGTTGAGGAGAACACCACCTTCGCTGCGGCAGGCTTCGGTCAGCAAAGTTCCTGTGTTGGGCAACCCCGTCGGGTGGTACTGAACAAATTCCATGTCCTTCAGCGCCGCACCAGCGCGGTAGGCCAGCGCCATGCCGTCGCCAGTCTTGATGGCGCCATTGGTGTTAAACGGGAACATGCGACCCGCCCCACCGCCAGCGATGACTACCGCGCCAGCCTGGAAACGGCGCATCTGGCCGGTCTTCATCTCGATGGCGGTCAAGCCCTGGCAGCGCCCGTCGTCCACCATAAGATCGGTGGCGTAGTACTCGTCGAAGCGCTGGATGTTCGGATATTGCAGCGTGGTCTGGAATAGCGTATGCAAAATATGAAAGCCCGACTTGTCGGCGGCGAACCAGGTGCGCTGGATCTTCATGCCGCCAAACGGCCGCACCGCCACGGAGCCATCCGGTTCGCGATTCCACGGGCAGCCCCAATGCTCCAGCTGGATCAGTTCCTTGGGGGCCTCATGGATGAAATACTCGACCGCATCCTGGTCGCAGAGCCAGTCGCCACCACCTACGGTGTCATGAAAGTGCTGTTCATAGCTATCGTCGGGCTTGACCACTCCCGCGGCACCACCCTCAGCAGCGCAAGTATGACTGCGCATCGGATAAACTTTTGAGATCAGAGCTATTCGAATCTTGGGATCCGCCTGCGCGAGTGCGATGGCAGCGCGCAATCCCGCGCCTCCCGCGCCGATGATGGCCACGTCCGTCTTGATGATCTCCATCAGTTCTCCTTGAAGTTGTCGTGCCGCGCCGCATGCCCGTTGTCTTAGCTCTTGCGATCAATGATTCGGGCATTTGCAACAATTTGAATCCTATTGCATCAAGGCGCTTACTTTATTGATGTATGTCAAAAAATTGCCTTTGGGATCTTTAACACCTCTGAACGGTCTATTGCACTGTTGACGTGGGCGGCTGCTGGCGGCTCTGGCTCGTGAAGATCTGCGCCGCATCAACCGGCTCGAAATCATATTGGGCGCCGCAAAACTCGCAACCGACCTCGACCTTGCCGCGTTCGGCAATGATGCTTTCAATCTCTGCCGTGCCCAAGCCGCGCAGCATGTTGCCGACACGCTCGCGTGAGCAGTTGCAGGAAAAGCTCCGCACCAAGGGCTCAAACCGCGTGTGCGGCTCTTCCCAAAACAGGCGATGCAAAATTGTGTCCGCGTCCAGGCTTAACAACTCTTCGCGCTTCAATGTCCCTGCCAGCATGGCAATGCGTTGGTAATCGTCATTGCGGCCGATCTGGTCTTCATTCGCATCGCGGTCGATCCGGCCCTCCAGATTGCCCTGCCCTTGCACAGGCAGGCGCTGAATCAGCAGGCCCGCGGCCAGATTCCCGTCGGCGGCCAGAATCAGTTTGGTGTCGAGTTGCTCACTCTGCAGCATGTAGTGCTCCAGCACCTTGCTCAGGCTTTCAATTTTTTCGTGTTGGTCGCCATAAAGTGGCACCACGCCCTGGTAAGGCTGCTGACCCGGAAACCGGTCTTTGGGGTCCAGCGTGATGGCGCAACGCCCCTGGTTATTGACATTGACCAACTGGCTCAACGAATTATCCGCATCGACACTGCCCGTCACCGTCGCGGTCGCGCGCAGGCTCAGGTCGGGCTGCACTTCCGCTACGGCAAGCTTGACCGGGCCATCGCCAAAAACTTGCAGGATCAGCGCACCATTGAACTTGATATTGCTCTGCATCAGGGCGGCTGCCGCCGTCATTTCACCGAGCAGTTGCATGACTGGGGCCGGATAACCGCCTGCGGCTTGTCGACGCTTGAGGATTTCCTGCCAGGCATCGGTCAGCCGCACGAGCATGCCGCGCACCGGCAGACCATCAAAGATGAATTTATGAAGTTCGGACATGGCGAAAAGGTAAAGGTAAGAGGCTGCGGCAGACAAAAAGAACAACAGCCGTTCATTCCAGCTTTTTGAGTCCAAGCTTATAGCGCCGGGCGTTATCCGTATAGTGCTGGGCACTCATTTTTAAACCCGCGATCTGTTCGGCTGAGAGTTGTTTAACCGCCTTGGCCGGGCTTCCCAGAATCATGGAGCCATCGGGAAACTCCTTACCTTCAGTCACCAGCGAACCCGCGCCGACCAAACAGTTTCTACCAATCCTGGCGCCATTGAGGACCACCGCCTGAATGCCGATCAGCGAACCGTCGCCGATGGTGCAGCCATGGAGCATGACCTGATGGCCTACGTTGACATTTTGACCAATGTTTAATGGCATCCCGGGGTCCGCGTGCAAAACACTGTTATCTTGAATATTGGTGCCTTTGCCCACGGTAATGGTTTCCGTGTCGCCCCGGATCACCACGCCAAACCAGACGCTACAGTTTTCAGCAAGTCGCACACGGCCAATGACCTGAGCGCTGTCAGCCACCCAGGCTGACTCATGGATGGCAGGGGTCAAATCGTCCAGTTGGTAAATGCTCATGGTTGTCCTTGATTGAATCGCCGTGGGGCGCTTTGATTGTACGAAGCCGCTATCATTCACAATTCAGCCATGACTGCCTCGCCCCCACCTGCGGAACTGCGCCAGCTAGCCCTGCAGGCGCTACTGGAGCCAGATTCCCAACAAAAAGTGCTTCTAACCGTTTATTTACAGGAGCAATCAGCTACACTTTTTATAGTATCTGAGGCTGATTTCCTGACCCCCGTCAGTCTGCCGGGCTGCCCCGCACGGCCAGAATTGCGCTCGCACCTGGATGTCCCCAAGCGCTCCCCGTTCACCCCGGAAGGCCTGGCCGCGCTTCTCCACGCGCTCACCCACATCGAGTTCAATGCCATCAACCTGGCACTGGATGCCATCTGGCGATTTGCCGACATGCCCCACGCCTACTATCTGGACTGGCTGAAAGTGGCCGCTGAAGAAGCCCGGCACTTCAGCCTGCTGCGTGCTCACCTGCAAAGCATGGGCTATGACTATGGCGACTTCCCGGCCCACACCGGCCTATGGGACATGGCGCGTAAAACCGCGGGCGACGTGTTGGTGCGCATGGCACTGGTGCCGCGCACGCTGGAGGCGCGAGGGCTGGACGCCACGCCGCCCCTGCAAGCCAAGTTGCGCAAGGTCGGCACACCTGATGCGCTGCGTGCGGTGGACATTCTGGACCTCATCCTGCGCGATGAAATTGGCCATGTCGCCATTGGCAACCACTGGTACCGCATGGTCTGCGCCCAGCGCGGCCTGGATCCTCTGACCACCTACGCTGTGCTGGCCCAGCAATTCGGCGCGCCCCGCCTGAAAGGCCCGTTCAACCTGGAAGCAAGGCGCGACGCAGGTTTTGAAGAGGCCGAACTGACCCAATTGTGTACCCATGCCTGATGGCTACATTTTGTAACAGTCAAGACATTTGAAGAGCACTAGACTGACAGAGTACAAAAAAAATAGTCCTCAAAGGGAGGTTGCGCATGACCCGGCACCTGGTTCCCGACATTCCATCGCAGATACCGCGCCTGCCTGCGGACGTTGCCCTGCAGTTGCCGCAGGGCCAGCGTCTGGGCGCCGCAAACGCCCTCGTCAAACTGTCGTTTTCCAAGTGGTCGAGCATCGCCCGCCTCAAGGCTGGCCAGATCGGCGCCCTGGCCGAAGACTACGTCGAGGGCAAACTGCAGATTGAAGGCGCCATGCGTGATGTCATGCGCACGGTGACCAGGCTGCTGCCGGGCAATCCGGTGGAAAGCGATACCGGCTGGTGGTCAAACTGGCTTCATCTCGCCAAATCCATGACGGCCCACACGCCAGGCAAGGACGCCGCGCAGGTGCAGTTTCACTACGACGTTTCAGACGCTTTCTACGCGCTGTGGTTGGATCCGCGCCGGGTTTACTCTTGCGCCTATTACCGTGACCTTGGCGACGCATCAATGACGCTGGCGCGCGCCCAGGAAGCCAAGCTGGACCACATCTGCCGCAAGCTGATGCTGCAACCCGGCGAGCGTTTTCTGGATATCGGTGCCGGCTGGGGCGCGCTGCTGATTTGGGCCGCCGAGCATTACGGCGTGGACGCCACCGGCATCACGCTGTCAAAAAACCAGCACGCGCATGTGCAGCGGCTGATTGAACAGAAGGGCTTAGGGCAGCACGTTCGCATCGAGTTGCGCGACTACCGCGACATGGCCGAGGACCATCCTTTCGACAAAATCTCTTCAGTGGGCATGTTTGAGCATGTAGGGCACGCCAACATGACGGCCTACTTCGGGAAAATCATGCGGCTGCTGGCCCCCGGCGGGTTGGTGATGAACCACGGCATCACGGCCAGTGGGCTTGAAAACCGGCAACTCGGTGCCGGCATGGGCGACTTCATTGAAAAATACATTTTCCCCGGCGGCGAACTGCTTCACGTTAGCGCCGTGCTGGGGCACCTGGCCCGCTCCGGGCTGGAGATGGTGGACACCGAGAACCTGCGGCCGCACTACGCCCGCACGCTCTGGGATTGGTCAGACGCGCTGGAATCGCGACTCGATGAAGCGCGCCAGGTGCTGGCGACTGACGACAGACCTGAAC
>MERZ01000384.1:786-1019 GCA_001770785.1 Burkholderiales bacterium RIFCSPHIGHO2_12_FULL_61_11 | reverse complement strand
GGGCAATCTGTACCGACCCATGGGCGGCTGTATCCTGGCGCAGTCCGGGGGCGGCTATTACGTGTTTGGCCGGGAGGCTGCCGGCTCACTGCTTCCGGTCTGGACCCAGAACGTCTATGTCCCGGTGGAGTGGGCGCCTTGCACGGAACGCCAGTACAAGTTCAAGTTTTCGTACAAAGGGCAGGCCTTCCTGACCAGCGGCGTGGAGTTCATAGCCAACTCCAAGCACGGAC
>MERZ01000384.1:465-773 GCA_001770785.1 Burkholderiales bacterium RIFCSPHIGHO2_12_FULL_61_11 | reverse complement strand
GGGCCTGGACATGCTGAAAGTCGGCGGCAAGAGCCTGACGGATCTGGCCGTGGAGCTGGATGACTTGCGCCGCAAGTACGGCAATTACGCGCTGCTGGTTGCCAAACACTCGCGTACAGGATTCATGGGCCTGTACGTGATTCGCGAGCGGGGCAGCTCGGACGAGTTCAAGAACGAGGCGGTCATCAAGACACTGGCGGGTAACCTGCACGCCAGCGTCAAGGTGGGCAAAGAGATCACGGATACCTTCGGCCTGCGCCGCGGTCCGGCGCCCAAGGTCTGCCTCGATCAGGTCGAGTTCTCGTACC
>MERZ01000384.1:0-378 GCA_001770785.1 Burkholderiales bacterium RIFCSPHIGHO2_12_FULL_61_11 | reverse complement strand
GCGTCGCGCAGCGCCTCGTACACGCTGATGGCGAGCATGAACGGTGGCTCGCCAACGGCCTTGCTGCCGAAGACGTTGTCCTCGCGGTTCGGCTCCGGCCACAGGTCGACCTTGAAGTGCTCGGGCACGTCGCCGGCCGTTGGAATCTTATAAGTGCTGGGTGCGTGGGTGGTCAAGAGTCCCTTGTCGTTCCACACCAGTTGCTCGGTGGTCAACCAGCCCATGCCCTGCACAAAGCCGCCCTCGATCTGGCCGATGTCGATGGCCGGATTGATGCTGTGGCCCACGTCGTGCAGGATGTCCACTTTCAGCACACGGCTCTCGCCGGTCAGGGTGTCGATGGCGACTTCGGTGCAGGCGGCGCCGTAGGCAAAGTAG
>MERZ01000383.1:3036-4190 GCA_001770785.1 Burkholderiales bacterium RIFCSPHIGHO2_12_FULL_61_11 | reverse complement strand
AATGAAATCAATGAGCTTTTCGTGCAAGAGTGGCGAACCCTTGCTGGCGCTGCTCCCGCCATCCGCTGAAGAAAAAGGCCCGGCAGCCTGAGTCCTGTCGTCGCGCAGATACCAATTGCCGCGCGCATCCAGCGCTAGCCAGCCGTAGCAATTGGGAACGTTGGGCCATTTCGCGATGGCCTGACGAACAATATCATCCATGGCGTTATTTTGCGCTCTATCGCTCGACGTGATTGCGCGCAGGTTCGAGCGGACTACAGCTGCGCCGCCAGAAAAGCGCTGACCGCTTCAGGCATGGCACGCACATGCCCCGGAAAATTTGCCCATAGAGAAGATGAGGATGGAAAACCGACGTGACCGCCCTGTGCCGGCTGCCAAAGCGTGACATAGCTGCTGACATCGGCGGCCTGCGGCAGACTAGCTGCCGGAACAAAGGGATCATTCAGCGCGTTCAGGGCCAACGCTGGCACGGCCACCTGGTGCAGATGCGGCTTGGCCGAGGCGCGCGCCCAGTAATCTTTCGCGTCTTTGAATCCATGAAGGGGCGCAGTGAATACGTCGTCAAATTCGCACAGGTCGCGCGCTGCCAGCAGTGTTTCAAGGTCAAACAGACCGGGGTACTGGTCCAGCTTTTTCAGCGCTTTCGGCACCATGGTCTTGAGGAACATTCGGGTGTACACCTGCCGATTGAATCCCCGGCCGATGGCCCAGGCACTGGCCGCCAGATCAAGCGGCGAGCAGACCGAGGCAATGCCTGCAACCACTTGGCGGGCCTCTGCACCCAGTTCGGCCGCCCAACGCATCAGGGCATTGCCGCCCAGGGAAATTCCGACGGCCACTACTGGCCCGGCATGCTGGTCTGCGAAGCGCCTCAGGAGCCAGTCAATCTCGGCGAAATCACCCGAGTGGTAGGCGCGCGGCGCAAGATTGAGCTCGCCGGAGCAGCCGCGAAAGTGCGGCACGGCAAAGGCCCAGCCCTGGCTGCGGGCAATGCCGGCAAAGGCTTCGGAATAGTGGCTGGACGATGAGCCTTCCAGGCCGTGAAACACCACCAGCAGAGGTGGAGCCCCCACGCTTGTCGCTTCGCGTACTGCGCTGCCCCCCGAGGGGGCTGAACTTGCTTGGGGCGGCCCGGCGCGGCGTTCTGGAGCCCC
>MERZ01000383.1:706-2991 GCA_001770785.1 Burkholderiales bacterium RIFCSPHIGHO2_12_FULL_61_11 | reverse complement strand
CCCCCCGAGGGGGCTGAACTTGCTTGGGGCGGCCCGGCGCGGCGTTCTGGAGCCCCCACGCTTGTCGCTTCGCGTACTGCGCTGCCCCCCGAGCGGGCTGAACTTGCTTGGGGCGGCCCAGCGCGGCGTTCGGGAGCCCCCTCGCTGTTCGATACCAGCCAGTCGACATCGACAAAGTCGCGGTCGGGCGTGGTCCAGCGCTCGCGGCGAAACAGGGGCGGTGGACCGAGGAAACGGCGGGCGTGCAATGCCGCCCAGATGGTCTGCGAATTGCCGTCGGGAAGCCACCATGGCGCTAGATAATTCATAGTTCATGATACCCGTCAGTGCAGGACCGGAGGAGTTTCTGAAACTTCCTGAAGGTCGCGCGATGTGCCGGGGCTGGCATGGTGGGCCACCATGCGCCAGCCATGCGGGGTCTGGTGATACACGTTGGTGGCGATCACGTAGACGTTGCGCGGGCCTTCCTCCGTCAGCACGTCGATGCGCTCGAGCACGCTGTGCACACTGGCGCTCAGCGCATCGACCTTGCGGACTTTTTCGGGGTGTGCCCGAATGGTGCCATTGGAAAACATGGCGTCAAACGCGGCACGGATGGCGGCGCCTCCCACCAGTCGAGCGCCGCCCGGGTGGACGCACACAATGTCATCCTCGTCACCCCAGCAGGCCATGAGCTTTTCAATGTCGCCACTTTGCAGCGCTTCATAAAAAGCGGCTTCGGTGACGTCGGCATTGCCGGTACTGACGGGAGGGATTTTAGCTGTGGGCATAAGTAAGTTCAAATAAGTTCAATCAGGTTCGCTCGGCAAATGGACGAATGAGGCTTTGCAATTCAGTCGGATACGGATGGGACTATGTTAGTGTTATGGCTTGCATTTTTGGAGGCATTGCCATGAGACCCCGATTAAGTTTATTCTTCGTTGCGTGGCTGACTATGCTGCTCACAGGCTGCGGCTATAACGATTTCCAGCGTCTGGATGAACAAACCAAGTCCGCCTGGTCTGAGGTGCTGAACCAATACCAGCGCCGCGCTGACCTGGTGCCCAATATTGTGGCCACGGTCAAGGGTGAAACCGCTTTCGAGCAGGAGACGTTGACCAAGGTCATTGAAGCACGCGCCAAGGCGACGTCGATTCAGGTCACCCCCGAAACCTTGAACGACCCCGCCGCTTTCAGCAAATTTCAGGCAGCCCAAGGCGAGTTGGGCAGCGCGCTGAGCCGCTTGATGGCGGTCAGTGAACGCTATCCCGAGCTCAAGGCCAACAAAGCCTTCAGTGATTTGCGGGTGCAGCTTGAAGGCACCGAAAACCGCATCACGGTGGCACGCAATCGCTACATCCAGACGGTGCAGGAGTACAACGTGCTGACGCGCAGCTTCCCGAGCAACCTGACCGCCATGATTTTCAGCTATCGCATCAAGCCCAACTTCGCGGTCCAGGACGAGGCACAGATCTCTGCACCCCCGGTGGTGGACTTCAACAAGAAGTAAGCCGCCACTGGTGCTGACCATGCGTCGCTTTTCGATATTTCTTTTTTCGGGTTGGGCTGGCCTGTTGCTAGCGGCCTGGCTGCCTTTTGCCGCCTGGGCGCAAGACGTGCAGGGCGTGCAAGCGGTGCCGCCCCTGACGGCCCATGTCATGGACAGCACCGGCACCCTCGATGCCGCGCAGCGCCAGGCGCTCGACGCCAAGCTGACAGCTTTCGAGCAGGCGCGCGGCGCGCAGGTGGTGGTGCTGATGGTGGCCACCACCCAGCCCGAAGACATCGCCGCCTACGCGCAGCGGGTGGGCGACAGCTGGAAGATCGGGCGCAAGGCGGTTGGTGACGGCTTGCTGCTGGTGGTCGCAAAGAATGATCGCAAGGTTCGCATTGAAACCACCAAGGCGCTGGAAGGCGCGATTCCTGATCTGACGGCAAGCCAGATTATCGACACCGCCATCACCCCGCGCTTCCGGCAAGGCGATTTTGCCGGAGGGCTGGATGCCGCCGCAGACCAGATCATCGCGCGCATCAGCGGCGAAAACCTGCCGGCACCCGACCGCAGCCGTTCCGGACGCCAAAGCAGCCAGGGCTTTGACTGGACGGACCTGGCTATCTTCCTGTTTTTTGCCGTACCGATTGGCGCTCGCCTGCTGTCCGGTGTGCTGGGGCGCAAGCTGGGCTCGGTGACCACTGGCGGCGCCGTCGGTGTGCTGGCCTGGATGTTCACCAGCAGCCTTCTGATTGGCGCCATCGCCGCGCTGGCGGGCGTGGTATTTGCCCTGTTTGCAAGCGTGGGCGCCCTG
>MERZ01000383.1:0-669 GCA_001770785.1 Burkholderiales bacterium RIFCSPHIGHO2_12_FULL_61_11 | reverse complement strand
GAGGCCAAGGTCGCGGCGGCAGTTGGGGCGGCGGTGGCTTTAGCAGCGGTGGCGGCGGAAATTTTGGTGGCGGCGGCGCGTCCGGTCGCTGGTAGGCCTCATGACAAACAAGCTCAAACTCCTGGCCAGACACCTTTGGCTGGATGCGTCGGACACCCGGCGAGCGATCCCGCCGGACATGCTGGAGCGCCTGGCACAACGCGTTGCGGCCAGCGAGCGGCGCCACAGCGGCGAGATCCGCATTTGCGTGGAGTCTTCGCTGCCGATCAGCTATCTGTGGCGGCTGGACCGGCAAAATTCCCTCAGCACCGTCACCCGGCAGCGTGCCGTCTCGATGTTTGGCAAGCTGCGGGTCTGGGACACCCAGCACAACAACGGCGTGCTGATCTACGTGCTGCTGGCCGAGCACGCCATTGAAATTGTCGCAGACCGTGGACTGACAAGGCATGTGAGCCCGGCGCAATGGCAGGCCATGGTGGCACGCATGGCAGAGGCATTTCGGGACAAACGCTACGAGGACGGGCTGACCCAGGCGCTCGAAGAAACCTCGGCAGTGCTGATGGCGCACTTTGCCGTGGCGGGAGCGCCAGACACGGCATCGGAAAATCCGAATGAATTGCCCGATACGCCCTCGCTGCGGTAGCCGGGCAAATTGCAGATCAGCCATGG
>MERZ01000382.1 GCA_001770785.1 Burkholderiales bacterium RIFCSPHIGHO2_12_FULL_61_11 | reverse complement strand
AGGCGCGCTTGCCGTCATGCAGCAACCAGAGGTAGTTGTCGGCAAAGGCGGGAATGGGAATCAAATACATGCTTGGGTCTCGATGAACTCGGAAATTATAGGTTTGTCCGACTGGCTGAAGACGCCGCCGGGCGCATACTTGCTGGCCTGGGAACGCGCGCAATTTGACGAGGCGGTGAGTGATATTTTTGGCTACCATGCCCTGCAACTGGGTTTGCCAGAACTCGATGCCCTGCAAGCCAACCGCATGCCACACAGATGGCTTGCCATGGTACCCGCAGCGCTGTCTACCGAGGCTTCATCGCAACGATGGTACACCGGTGCGATTGCCCCGGGCGCACCAGGTTCCCGGCGTGCCGCCTTGCTTACGGATCCTGGCGCGTTGCCGTTTCCCGAGAATAGTCTCGATTTGGTGATATTGCCGCATACGCTTGAGCTAAGTCGCGATCCCCATGCCACTTTGCGCGAGGTCGAGCGCGTGCTGGTTCCTGAAGGACGGGTGGTTATCTGTGGGCTCAACCCGACCAGTCTGTGGGGGCTGCGCCAGCGGCGCGGCAATCTGTATCAGCGCCTGGGCTACGGCGAGCAGTTTCTACCCAGGACCAGTGAGCAAATTGGATACTGGCGTGTTCGCGACTGGCTAAGGCTGCTCAACTTTGAGGTAGAGTCGGGGCGCTTTGGCTGCTACCGCCCGTCGTTGACCAGCCAGAAATGGCTCGATCGCTTCAAGTGGATGGATACGGCGGGTGAGCGCTGGTGGCCGATATTTGGCGCAGTCTATTTTTTGGTGGCGGTCAAGCGGGTGCGCGGTGTCCATCTGCTGGAGCCCGGTTGGAAGGCGCGTAAAGCCCCTGCGGCGGTGCCCACTGTCGTGGCTAACAAAGAGCCGATTGCCCGTTCCAAATCGCAAGCCTGAACTTTTCAAATCAGCACTGGCCTGAAATTTTCCTGAGATCCCACATCACGTATGACCCATTCAAAACCAGGCACGAGCTCCAAAAACGTCGTGATCTATACCGATGGCGCCTGCAAAGGCAATCCCGGCCCCGGCGGCTGGGGTGCGTTGCTGACGACCGGAAGCGCCGAGAAGGAACTCTTCGGCGGCGAGTTGGTTACCACCAACAACCGCATGGAAATGACCGCCGTCATTGAAGCACTGGAGGCGCTCAAGAGGCCCTGCTGCGTCACGCTGTACCTTGACAGCGAATACGTGCGCAAAGGCATCACCGAGTGGATCCATGGCTGGAAAGCCCGGGGCTGGCGCACAGCGGCCAAGGCACCCGTGAAAAATGTTGATTTGTGGCAGCGGCTGGATGCGCTGATCACGTCGAGCGGCCACGACGTCAAGTGGCGCTGGGTCAAGGGTCACGCTGGCGACCCCGGCAACGAGCGTGCCGATGCGCTGGCCAACAAAGGCGTGGAACGTGCCTTGGGCCGCCTCTGACTGGTCCTGAAAGCGTGCACCGTGAACAGGCATGGCATTCATGGAGCAGATTTTTTGGTAAAGCCATGGTAAAGCTGACCCAGAGCCCCCTCGGAGATTGCAGGTAACGCTGCGCTCGCCATGGCGTCCTGCTACATTGCGGGTTTGTTTTCTTTCATAACAAGTTAGCTCCTGCTATCTCTTTCATGGCATCAAAAGTAATTTACACGGTGGTGGCTGCTGTGGGCATTGCAACGGCTTCGGGCGCTGCATGGTGGTATCAGAAACCCAAAGCCAATGACAGCAGTGCTGCGGGGGCGACCTCGGCAGCGCTGCCAGCGCGAGTCGCGGCGAGTAGCGGGAGTGCCAGCAGGCCCGCAGGCGGCAAACCGCCGACGGTGGAAGTGGCGCGGGTAGAGCTTGCCCGGCTCACGGATGACACCCAGGCGGTAGGGAGCTTGCGCTCGCGCCGGGGCATCGTGCTGCGCCCGGAAGTCAGCGGGCGCATTACCCAGCTCAATTTCACCGATGGCCAGCGCGTGCGCAAAGGGCAGGTGCTGGTGCAGTTCGATGATCAGCTGCAGCAGGCGCAAGTCCTGCAAAGCCAGGCTGAACTGTCGATTGCACTGGCCAACCAGAAGCGTAACCAGGAGCTGGTGGAGAAAAACTTCATCAGCCAGCGCTCCCTTGATGAAAGCACTGCCAACCTGCAGGTCGCCCAAGCCAAACTGGCGCTGGCCAAGGCGACGGCTGCGCGCCTGAAAATTGTTGCTCCATTTGACGGTATCGCCGGTATACGCCAGGTCAACGTAGGTGATTACCTGAAGGATGGTGCCGACATTGTCAATATCGAAGACATCGAGGCCATTTTTGTCGATTTCAGGCTGCCGGAACGTTTTCAATCCAAGCTCAAGCGCGGCCAGACGGCGATGCTGGACATGGATGCGCTGCCCGGCCAAAAATACGCCGCACAGATACAGGCCATCGATCCCCTCATTGATGTCAATGGGCGCTCCGTCGGGGTCCGGGCTTGTATTGACAACCGCCAGCTGCAACTGCGGCCCGGCATGTTCGCGCGGGTCAACACCGTCTTTGGCGTGAGGGGCAACGCCCGTGTGATTCCCGAAGAAGCCATTGTTCCGCAAGGGGGCAAGCAATTCGTCATCAAGCTGCTGAAGGGGCCCAATGAGCAGACCCGAACGACCCGACTTGTCGAGGTCAAAGTGGGTCTGCGCATCCCTGGCAAGGTGGAAATTCTTGAGGGACTGGAGCCTGGTGACGCTGTGATCACCACCGGTCAGCAACGGGTGCAGCGTGACGGCACAGTGGTCACGGTGGTGGATTTGTCAAGCACCCGCCCGGCCGTTGAAGGGCCGGTGGCTGGCGTGTCGGAGTCAGCGCCCGGGGCGGCGTTGTCTGGACCCAACCCCTGTGGCGTGGTGATCAATGACGGGTCATCAGCCAAGGTGCCAGCCCGCAACGCTGCCAAACCGGATCGTGGTCCCGCCCGTCCCGCAGCGCGCGATCCAGCCTGAGCTTTAACCTGTTTTTACCTGAGTGATTGACGTCACGGCCTCCTATGCTACTTGCTGAAGTCTCCATACGCCGTCCGGTGTTTGCCACCGTGCTGTCGCTGCTCATCGTGTTGATCGGTGCAGTCAGTTTTAACCGCCTCACCGTGCGCGAGTATCCCAAGAT
>MERZ01000381.1 GCA_001770785.1 Burkholderiales bacterium RIFCSPHIGHO2_12_FULL_61_11 | reverse complement strand
AGCGGTGCAGGTCACGGCGGAGCTGATTCCCATCCTGCGGCAACTCACAGTGCAACTGGGCGGCGCGATTGCCATTGTGTCGGGGCGCAAGCTCACCGATCTGGACGCCTTTCTCGCGCCTTTGCAGTTGCCCTGCGCCGCCGAGCACGGCGCGCAACGCCGCTCACCGCAAGGCGAGATCATCCGACTGGCGTCGCCCGACTTGCAGGAGGTAGTGCGCCTGGCCACTGCGCTGGCTGCGCGCCACGCGGGTCTGCGCGTCGAAATCAAGTCGGCGGCCGTCGCGCTGCACTACCGCCACGCGCCCGAGATGGAAACGCTGGCCCTGCAGGTCATGCTGAAGGCGGCCGACAGCACGCCGGACGTCGAATTGCTGCGCGGCAAATCGGTGTTTGAAATCAAACCCGCCGGCATCAGCAAGGGCACGGCGATTCAAGCCTTCATGGCGCAGGCGCCGTTTGCAGGCCGCCTGCCGCTGTTCGCGGGCGACGACGCCACCGATGAAGCCGGGTTTTCCGCCGTGCAGCGTCTGGGCGGCCACGGCATCAAGGTCGGCGAAGGTGCAACCGTGGCCCACTACCGCTGTCAGGAACCCGCGGCACTGCGGCAGTGGCTGCTGGCCGCCCAGAACAATGAACCGAAAGAGCCCATGCGATGAGAAGCACAACATGAGCCGACTTGTCATCGTTTCGAACCGCGTGGCGGATCCGCGCAAAGCCGCCGCGGGCGGACTCGCCGTGGCGCTGGGCGACGCCCTTCACACCACCGGCGGACTCTGGTTTGGCTGGAGCGGCACCGTCGTTGAAGACAGTGCGCCAGGCGAAGGCGAGCTGCATTTGCAAAAAGCCGGCAACGTCACGCTCGCCACGGTGGATTTATCGGCGCAAGACCATGCCGGCTACTACCTGGGCTACAGCAACAGCGTGCTCTGGCCGGTGTTTCACTATCGGCTGGACCTGGCGCGCTTTGAGGCTGGCCACATCGCCGCCTACCGTCGCGTCAACCAGATGTTTGCGCGCAAACTGATGACGCTGCTCAAACCCGACGACATCATCTGGGTGCATGACTACCACCTGATTCCCATGGCGGCCGAATTGCGCGCCCTGGGTTCGACCCACCGCATCGGATTTTTCCTGCACATTCCACTGCCGCCGCCGCTGATGCTGGCGGCGATTCCACAACACGAGTGGCTGATGCGCGCGCTCTTTGCCTACGACCTGGTGGGCTTTCAGAGCGAAGCCGACCTGCTGCACTTTTCGCACTACGCACAGGCCGAGGCCGCTGCCGAGGACCTGGGCCAACACCGCTTTCGGGCCTTCAACCGCACCGTGCAGGCGGGCGCTTTCCCGATCGGCATTGACGTGGACGAATTCGCGGCGCTCACACATGCCAAAGACGCGCTCGACATGTACGAAAACATGAAAGAGGAATACTCGCGCCGCCAATTGCTGCTGGGCGTGGAGCGTCTGGACTATTCCAAGGGCCTGCCGCAACGCCTGCGCGCGTTTGAAGCCCTGCTTAAAAAATACCCGGAAAATATCCGCAGCGCCACGCTGATCCAGGTGGCTTCGCCCAGCCGTGAAGACATGGGTGCCTACACCGATTTGCTCCAGGAACTTGAACACCTGTGCGGCGCCATCAACGGCAACTTTGGTGAACTGGACTGGATGCCGGTCCGCTTCATTCACCGCAACGTGGCGCGCAAGCGCCTGCCAGGGCTTTACCGCGCGGCGCGGGTGGCGCTGGTCACGCCCTTGCGCGATGGCATGAACCTGGTCGCCAAGGAGTTCATTGCAGCGCAAGACCCGGCCGATCCGGGGGTGCTGGTGCTGTCGCGCTTTGCCGGGGCCGCCGAGCAGCTCAAGCAAGCCCTGCTGGTCAATCCGTACGACAGCGATGGCACCGCAGACACGATTCAGCGGGCACTGCAAATGCCGCTGCAAGAGCGCCAGGCACGGCACCAAAAAATGCTTGCAAATATTCGTGAGCACGACGTGCACTGGTGGCGCAAGACGTTTTTGCAGGCGCTGAGCGAAACCGGGAGCGCGTAGTTTTCAGTCGCCGTGGCGGATCAGCCCGCGTTCCCTGACTGCGGCTGATCCGCTACGAAACGATGTAGGCGGCGGCCGCCGTGGAAAACAGCTTGCCGTCGGCGCCGCGGAACTCCATGCGCGTGCTCGCCACCCGCGAGCCCAGGCGCAGCACTTCGGCCCGAAGTTCAAAGTATTCGCTGATGCCCGGGCGCAAGTAGTCGACCCGAAGGTCAATCGTTCCCAGCTTGGCAAAGCGCTGCAGCCGCTGCAGCGGCGCTTCGTCCATGTGGCGCGCGCCAATCGCCGCCATCACGGCCAGCCCGCCCATGGCGTCCAGGCCCGCACTGATCACGCCGCCGTGAACCCGGTTAAAGGAAAAGTGGCCTATGAGTTCGTGGCGCATGTCGATGCGTGCCGTCACCCGCTCGGCCTTGAGCGATGTAATCTTCAGGCCCAGCAACTGGTTGAAAACAATTTTCTCTTCGAAAATGCTTTTCAGACCCGTGATGAACTCTTCTTCAAATTCAGTGGCCAGGGGCGGCTGGGAGTGCGCAGGGGGGTGGAGGTGCGAAGCTTGGGTCATGAGGGTGATTGTCGTGCCAGTGACGGAGCCTGCACAAAAAGCGCCATCGCCGCATCGGCCAGATCGTCCAGAGAGGCGTCCTTGCGGTCGTCAAACCATTGCACCGTCCAGTTGAGCGCACCAAAAATCAGCAGGCGCGCCAGTTTGGCAGGGCCCCGGATCTGGCCTTTTTGACTCAAGTCCTCGAGCACGGGCGCCCAGAGCATTTCATAGTCTCCCTGAAGTTTGGCCAGCGACGCACGTTGCCGGGCCGTGAGCGAGCGCGACTCATACAGCATCACGGGAATGAAATCACTGCCGGGCCCCAGCAGCACATCGAAATGGTTGCGGATCAGCACGCGCAGCAGGGCCGCTGCCGGAATCGCGGAGCGGGCGGAAGGTGCGGCAGTCTGCAGCGCTGCCCTCTGGTGCGATGGCCGAGCGAGGGGACAAACCATAGCAAAAGGCGGTATTTTTAGCAAGCGGGTGCTTTGTAAAAATTGAACGGACACTCGGCTCAACGCGACAAAATGCAGCGCCTGGGATCAGCCAAAAACCGGTATTCATCACTCCGGGTTGTGCTGGGTCAACCCGGAGCAGATATGGCGCTTGCGCGGCCCCCGGTTTGACATCAGAGTATTAGCTTTCCAATTTTTCCGCGGAGGTTTCATGACCACATTCACCCCCGAACAACTCAAGGCGAACACCCGGCTGGCGTGGGAGCGGTCAGCCAATGGGTGGAACCGTCAAACCCCACACATCCATGCCTGGCTTGCCGATGCCACGGCAGCCATGCTGGATGCGGCGCGCATCAGCGTTGGCATGCGGGTGCTCGACATCGCCGCCGGCGCGGGTGACCAGACGCTCGAGATCGCGCGCCGGGTTGGGCCCGGCGGTCATGTGCTGGCCACCGACATTTCCGAAGCCATCCTGCAGTTCGCGAAAGACCATGCGCAGCATGCCGGGCTGGCCCAGGTTGAGACCCGGGTCTGCGATGCCGAAGAACTGAACGTTGAGGAAGCGAGCTTCGACGCCGCCGTGTGCCGGCTCGGCCTGATGTTCTGCCCCGACCCGTTGTGGGCGCTGCGGCAGGCCCAGCGCGCTGTCAAACCGGGCGCGCATGTCACCGTGCTGGTGTTTTCCGAACCGCAATTCAACCCATGCATCGGCATCCTGATGTCAACGGCGCTCCATCATGCGGGCTTGCGGCCGCGCGATCCGTTTCAGCCATGCAGCTTGCTAAGCCTGGGAAAGCCGGGGCTGCTTGACGAGCTGTACCGCAAAGCGGGATTCACCAACGTGAGCACAAGCCGAATCGCTGCGCCGTTCCGGCTACCGTCTGTCAGGGATTACCTGGACTTTGTACGCACTTCGGCCTCACCGATCATGCAGATTCTGGGCACCCTCGAACCGGAAGCACAAGAGGCCGCATGGGCCGAGATGGAAGACCGGCTCCGCGCATTTCAGTCGCCCAGCGGCTGGGAAGGCCCCAACGAACTGCTGCTGGCCGACGGGACTCGGCCGACCCGGTGATCAGGCGAGGGTTTGCACGGGACCAGCCAAGCGGGGAGATTGCTATTACCCTAATAGCCATCAACGCCCGTTATATATGGGCTAGAGGTCTGTTTGACCTCAAACTTTGGAAAAATCAGGCTGGCGCTTTTAGCGAAAGCGCCGTCCCACTTCGTGGATCGTCCTTCGGCCGCGTACTTCAGACCTTGCTGAAGTCCGGACGGCGCTTTTCCATGAAGGCACCGAACGCTTCGCGGGCCGCTGGCTCCTGCAGCATGCGGCCAAAACTACCGCCCTCTTCGGCCATGCGCTCTGACACGATACCGGCATTGCCCTTTTTCATGAGGCGTTTGGTTTCAAGCAGGGAGGTGAGCGGTTTGGCCGCCAGCTTGAGGGCTTGGCGTTGGGCCAAGGCGTTGACCTCGGTCGGTGGCACGATGCGGTTGATCAAGCCTATTTCCAGCGCGGTTTCAGCCAGGAAGGGTTCACCCAGCAGCAGGGCTTCGGCAGCACGCGGGTAACCCATCAACTGCGGCAGCAGAAAGCTCGACGCCGCTTCAGGGCACAGGCCGAGGTTGACAAAAGGCAGGGAAAATGCCGCGTTGTCGCCTGCATAGACCAGGTCACAGTGCAGCAGCAGGGTGGTGCCTATGCCGACCGCCGGACCGCACACCGCTGCCACAAGTGGCTTGGGAAAGCTGCTGATGCCGCGCAAAAAGCGAAACACCGGCGCGTCTTGCGTGGATGGCGGATTTTTCAGAAAGTCGGCAATGTCGTTGCCGGCCGAAAAAATGCTTTCATGGCCCTGAATCACCACCACGCGCACCGCAGGGTCGTGGTTGGCGGCTTCCAGCGCGTCAGCCATGGCAGCGTACATGAGCGAGGTGATGGCGTTTTTCTTGTCCACGCGATTGAGCGTGACGGTCATCACGCCCGCATCAACGTGGGTGAGGATTTCCGGCGGGGTCTGGAGCGATGTAGTCATAAGGATAAAGGATACCTCTTCGTGGTTCAAGCTTGCAACAGGCCCGCCCAAGCCCTCTTCAAACGCGCTCGAAAATGCCGGCTGCGCCCTGCCCCATGCCAATGCACATCGTCACCATGCCGTATTTCAATTGATGGCGTTGCAGCGCATGAATCACCGTGGCCGAGCGAATCGCGCCGGTGGCACCCAGCGGATGGCCCAGCGCAATCGCGCCGCCCATGGGGTTGACCTTGGCCGCATTCAGGCCCAGCGTGTTGATCACCGCCAGTGACTGCGCCGCAAACGCTTCGTTGAGCTCAAACCAGTCGATGTCATCGAGCTTGAGACCGGCATGGCGCAGCGCCGCCGGAATCGCTTCGATCGGGCCGATCCCCATGAGGTGCGGCGGCACGCCCCGGGCGGCAAAACTGACAAAGCGCGCGATCGGCTTGAGGCCGAATTGCTTGATGGCTTTTTCGCTGGCCAGCACCAGCGCGCCGGCGCCATCGGAAGTCTGCGAGCTGTTTCCTGCGGTGACCGAGCCGCGCGCGGCAAACGGGGTCTTGAGTTTGGCAAGACCTTCGAGCGTGGTGTCGGGTCGCGCACCTTCGTCAAGGCTCACGGTGCGGGTTTTGGCAATGACTTCACCGGTTTGCAGATTGGCCCCGCGATCGGTGACTTCCACCGGGGTGATTTCAGCGGTGAACTCGCCCGCCTGCTGCGCCTTGAGCGCTTTCATGTGGGACGCGCAGGCGAACTGGTCTTGCGCCTCGCGCGAGACCTTCCATTGCTGCGCCACCTTCTCGGCGGTCAGGCCCATGCCGTAGGCGATGCCGACATTCTCGTCATTGGCAAACATGGCGGGCGAGAAGGACGGCGAGTTGCCAGTCATCGGCACCATGCTCATGCTTTCAGTACCAGCGGCAATCATCACATCGGCTTCGCCCACGCGAATGCGGTCCGCGGCCATTTGCACGGCCGACAGGCCCGACGCGCAAAAGCGGTTGACGGTGATGCCGCCGACACTGGTCGGCAAGCCCGCCAGCACCGCGCCGATGCGCGCAATATTCAGGCCCTGCGGGCCCTCGGGAATGGCACAGCCGCAAATGATGTCCTCGATCGCCTTGGGGTCCAGCGACGGCACCTGGGCCAGCACCGCCTGCAGCACCTTGACCAGCAGGTCGTCAGGCCGGGTATTGCGAAAAAACCCCCGGTGCGAGCGGGCTATGGGCGCGCGCGTGGCGGCAACGATGTAGGCTTCCTGGATTTGTTTCATGGGAATACTCTTTCTCGGTGAATCGGTAAAGGCTGGTGTGATATTTTCAAGATGTGAATTCAGGGAACGGGCGCGGGGAAACCCCCATCCCTGCCTTCCCCCATCGGGGGAAGGAGTGAAGCGGGGAAATGCTCAGACGCTTTCCCACTCTGAGGCAGGGCCGGTGCAGGCTCCTTCCCCCTTTGGGGGAAGGCGGGGATGGGGGCATCTGCCCTCTCATTCATTAACCGCTGTAAGCACTCCAGAATCACAACCCGCACGCCCTCCGGATTCTGAAGCGCCTCATTCGACGCAAAGCGCATCACTTCAAAGCCCTGAGCCTTCAGAAACGCGTCGCGCCGTTGGTCGTAGTCTTGCTGATTTGCGTGTTGGGAACCGTCAAGCTCCACGATAAGTTTGGGGTCAAGGCACGCAAAATCTGCAATGTAGCGACCAAGCGGATGCTGCCGACGAAACTTCACGCCCAGCCGCTCGCCGCGCAATCCCGACCAAAGCTTGCGCTCGGCATCGGTCATGGCGCTACGGAGCGTTTTGGCGTGTGCTTGTGCGCTGGGTGTTGACTGATTTTGCATGGTGTTTACCCCCATCCCAACCTTCCCCCAATGGGGGAAGGAGGAATACAAATCAATTTCGCACCGGCTTGCCGGTGCTCATCATGCCCATGATGCGTTCCTGCGTCTTCGGGTTTTCAAGCAGCGCGCCAAAAGCCTTGCGTTCGAGCGTCATCAGGTACTCTTCGTTGACCAGCGTGCCTGCATCGACGTCGCCGCCGCAGACCACGCTCGCAATCAGGCCGGCAATGTGATAGTCGTGCGCGCTGATGAAACCGCCGTCGCGCAGGTTGACCAGTTGCCCCTTGATGGTGGCCACGCCGCTGCGGCCTGCCACCGGAAAGAGCCGCTTGTGCGGCGCGCGGTAGCCGGAATCGAACAGGGCGCGCGCTTCGCCCAGCGCCACAAACAGCAGTTCGTCCTTGTTCGGCACGATCACGTCGCTCTCTAACAGGTAGCCGATCTTGCGGCTGTCCAGCGCGCCGGTGCCGACCTTGGCCATGGCGGCGGCGGTGAAGCCTTCCGTGAGGAAGGGCAGCAGGTCCTTGCCGGTTGAGGTGGCGGCGTTTTCAGCGGCTCGGCGCGCAATGTAGGCCAGGCCGCCACCGCCTGGAACCAGGCCGACGCCCACCTCGACCAGGCCGAGGTAGCTCTCCAAGGCGGCCACGCGCCGGGCCGAATACAGCGCCATTTCGCAGCCGCCGCCCAGCGCCAGGCCGCGCACGGCCGACACCACCGGAATCGCGGCATAACGCAGTTTGAGCATCACGCCCTGCAACTCAGCCTCGGCTTCTTCAATCGCCTTGGCGCCCCCCATCATGAAAGCGGGCAACATGGCTTGCAGGTCGGCACCGGCCGAGAACATCTCGTGGTTCGACCAGATCACCAGGCCCTTGTAGCTTTTTTCCGCCAGCTCCACGCCCAGGGCCAGGCCCTCGGTCACATCGGGGTTGATGGCGTGCATTTTGGTCTTGATGCTGGCTATCAGCACATCGCCTTGCTCGCCGTCCAGCGTCCACAGACGAATCGAATCATCCTCGTGCAGCGTCGTACCCGCAGTTTCAAAGGAAGGCGCCTGGGCACCCAGCACGTCTTCGGGAAAAAGCTGGCGCGCATAGACCGGCAGGCTGCGCCGGGGAATGAATTTTTTGGCCGAGGCGCTCCATGAGCCGGCTGCGGTATGCACGCCGCCGGCGTCGGCCACCGGGCCCTTGAACACCCAGTCGGGCAGCGGCGCTTTGCTGAGCGCCTTGCCTGCGTCAATGTCTTCCTGGATCCAGGTGGCCACCTGCAGCCAGCCCGCCTCCTGCCACAACTCGAACGGGCCCTGTTTGCTGCCAAAGCCCCAGCGCATGGCGAAGTCGATGTCGCGGGCGCTTTCGGCAATGGCCTCCAAATGCACGGCGGCATAGTGAAACTGGTCGCGCAACACGGCCCACAGGAAGCGCGCTTCAGCGCCTTCGGCTTGCCGCAACAGCTTGAGACGCTCGCCCGCCGGTTTTTTCAGCATGCGGCCGACCACGTCGTCGGCCTTGGCGCCGCCTGTGACGTACTCCATGCTTTCAGGGTCCAGACGCAAAATGTCGCGTCCCACCTTTTTGTAGAAACCCGCGCCGCTCTTCTGGCCCAGGCTCTTGGCTTCAAGCAGCCTGGCGAGCACCGGCGGCGTGCCGTAAATGTCCGAGAACGGATCGGGCAGTTTGTCGGGACCGAGGTTGTCCTGCAGTGTCTTGATGACATGCGCCATGGTGTCCAGGCCGACCACGTCGGCGGTGCGGAAAGTGCCCGAGCTGGCGCGGCCGAGCTTCTTGCCGGTCAGGTCATCGACCACGTCGTAGCTCAGGCCAAAAGTTTCGGCTTCCTTCATGGTGGCCAGCATGCCGGCAATGCCGACGCGGTTGGCGATGAAGTTGGGCGTGTCATGGGCGCGGATCACGCCCTTGCCGAGCGCACTGACCGCAAACGCTTCCAGGTCATCGAGCACGCTGGGCTCGGTGGTCGGGGTGTTGATGAGTTCCACCAGCGCCATGTAGCGCGGCGGGTTGAAGAAATGAATCCCGCAGAAACGCGGCTTGATCGCTTCGGGCAGCGCCTGGCTCAGCGTGGTGATCGACAGGCCCGAGGTATTGCTGGCAACGATGGCGCCTTCGGCAATGAAGGGCGCGATCTTGTGATAAAGCTCGGTTTTCCAGTCCATGCGTTCGGCAATGGCTTCGATGATCAGGTCGCACTCTTTCAGCACATCCATGTGCTCTTCATAATTGGCCTGCTGGATCAGCGCCGCATCTTCCACGACGCCCAGCGGCGCCGGCTTGAGCTTTTTCAGCCCTTCAATGGCACGGGTGACGATGCCATTCTTGGGGCCTTCCCTGGCGGGCAGATCAAACAGCACCACCGGCACCCTGCAATTGACCAGATGGGCGGCAATTTGCGCGCCCATCACGCCCGCGCCGAGGACGGCGACTTTCTTGACTGTAAATTTTTGCATGTGTGATTCCACTTGAGGCAGACGGGGAAGCCCTCACCCTGGCCCTCTCCCAAAGGGAGAGGGAATAAGGAGGGAAGATGAAAAATAAGCCGGCATGTCTTGCTCCCTCCCCCACTGGGGGAGGGCAGGGGTGAGGGCAAACCCGGCGCACATTATTCAGGCCAGCGCTGCGTCGGTATCCATCAGCGAGCGGCTGCCGCTGCGCGCCGTGCGCATCAGCATGGCGGTTTCCGGAAACAGCTTGGCAAAGTAAAAGCGCGCCGTTTGCAGCTTGGCAAGGTAGAAGGTGTCGGTGTTGCCCGCAGCGATCTCGCGCAGCGCGACTTGCGCCATGCGGGCCCAGAAGTAGCCGAACACAAAATGACCCGCCACCCGCAGGTAGTCCACCGCGGCGGCGCCCACCTCGTCAGGATTTTGCAGCCCCTTGAAGCCCAGTTCGGTGGTGAATTGGGTCATCTGCTCGGCCAGCGCGGCCAGCGGATTGATGAACTCGGCCATTTTCTCGTTCACGCCTTCCTCGGCGACCAGCGCGCCAATGAGTTTCCCAAACTTTTTCAGCGTGGCGCCGTTGTTGCCAAGGATTTTACGGCCCAGCAAATCGAGCGACTGGATGGTGTTGGTGCCTTCATAAATCATGTTGATGCGGTTGTCGCGCACAAACTGCTCCATGCCCCATTCCTTGATGTAGCCGTGGCCGCCAAAGACCTGCATGCAGGCGTTGGTGGCAATGTGGCCGTTGTCGGTGATGAAAGCCTTGACGATGGGCGTGAGCAGCGCCACGATTTCGCCCGAGTCCTGGCGCACATTTTCATCAGGGTGGTGAATTTCCTTGTCGAGCAGCAGCGTGCAATAAACCGCCAGCGCGCGCCCGCCCTCGGCGTAGGCCTTGGCGGTCAGCAGCATCTTGCGCACGTCGGGATGCACGATGATCGGATCGGCGGGCTGGTCCTTGGCTTTCACGCCCGTCAGCGAGCGCATCTGGAGCCGCTCCTTGGCGTAGGCCAGCGCGTTCTGGTAAGCCACTTCGGTCAGGCCCAGCGACTGGTTGCCCACACCCAGGCGCGCGGCGTTCATCATCACGAACATGGCGGCCAGGCCCTTGTGGGGCGCGCCCACCAGGGTGCCGACGGCGCCCTCCAAAACGATCTGGCAGGTGGCGTTGCCATGGATGCCCATCTTGTGCTCCAGGCCGCCACAATAAATACCATTGCGCGAACCCAGTGAACCGTCTGGCTTGATATTGAATTTGGGCACGGCAAACAGGCTGATGCCTTTGTTGCCCTGCGGCGCATCGGGCAGGCGCGCCAGCACCAGATGCACGATGTTTTCAGCCATGTCATGTTCGCCGGCGCTGATGAAAATCTTGTTGCCGGTGAGTTTGTAGCTGCCATCAAGCTGCGGCTCGGCCTTGGTGAGCAGCAGCCCCAGATCGGTGCCGCAATGGGCTTCGGTCAGGCACATGGTGCCGGTCCATTCCCCGCTGGTGAGCTTGGGCAGGTACAGCTTTTTCTGCGCCTCGGTGCCATGGGCATGCAGCGCTTCATAGGCGCCATGCGACAGGCCGGGGTACATGGTCCAGGCCTGGTTGGCCGAATTGAGCATTTCATAGAGGCACTGGTTCACCACGAAAGGCAAGCCCTGCCCGCCATATTCCGGGTCGCAACTCAGCGCCGCCCAGCCGCCGGCGACATACTGCGCGTAGGCTTCCTTGAAACCTTTTGGCGGGGTCACTTCATGGGTGGTTTTGTCAAGCGTGCAACCCTCTTCGTCGCCGCTGATATTGAGCGGGAAAGTCACTTCCACCGCAAATTTACCGCCTTCTTGAAGGACTGCATTGATGGTGTCCGCGTCGATGTCGGCGTGCGCGGGCAAGACCTTCAACTCGTCGACAACCTTGAAAACTTCGTGCATGACGAATTGCATGTCGCGCAGGGGCGGGGCATAGATGGGCATGATTACTCCTTGGAGGGGGAAGGATGATTGGAAGGGGAAGCAGCGAGGCCCTGACTGCCGTAGCAGGCCAGGATATTGGAAAAACCGGTGTTGGCCCGGTCCAGCGAACCGGGGTTTTTCAGAAAGCGGGCTTCGTAATGCAAGGCAAGAATGAGCGCATGAATCTCGAAGGCCATCTGCCGCTCGTCGGCGTCAGCGCGCAAATGGCCCGCCTCCTTGGCTTGCACCACCGCGCGGTACATGGCAGCCAGCCAGCTTCGCACGGAGTCGGCCAGCGCATCGCGCACCGGCCCGGGCCGATCGTCAAACTCGACGGCACCGCTGATAAAAAGGCAACCTGAATCGATTTCAACCGAGGTGCGGTTCATCCAGTTTTGAAACAGCGCGCGCAGCCGCGGCAAGCCTCGCGCCTGTTGCAGGGCCGGGAAGAACACTTCGTCCTCGAAGCGGGCGTGGTATTCGCGGATCACCGAAATCTGCAGCTCTTCGCGCGATCCAAAATGGGCAAAGACGCCCGACTTGCTCATGTGCATGACTTCAGCCAGCGCGCCGATGCTCAGGCCTTCCAGGCCAATCTGCGTGGCCAGACCCAAAGCCGCGTCCACAATGGCCGCCTTGGTCTGCTGGCCTTTGTGCTGGGTTTTAGGCAGCGCCCGGCTGATGGGCGCGTTGCGAGGGGTTTTGACAGGGAGGTCGTTAACGGACATGGCATTGCAAGAAATAATACGAACGATCGTGCTATTTTGCAATAATTTGATGACGATTGTCAAACAATGCTGGCTCAATGATCCTTTATGGAGAGAAAAGTCCAATTACTGGGCAGGCAAACCCTAGTTCACTGGCAACAAAAACCGGTCTTTGAAACCGGTTTTTCCTCCTTACCGCTTGAAAGGCACGACCACTTGCCGCTGCTCACCCAGGCCGTCAATGCCGAGAGTCAACTGGTCGCCTTTTTTCAGGTACACCGGCGGCTTCATGCCCATTCCCACGCCTGGCGGCGTGCCGGTGGTGATGACATCGCCGGGCTCCAGCGTCATGAACTGGCTGACATAGCTGATAAGCTTGGCGACACCGAAGATCATGGTTTTTGTGCTGCCGTTTTGCACGCGCTGGCCATTGACTTCCAGCCACAGGCTTAGCTTTTGCGGGTTGGGCACTTCGTCGCGAGTCACCAGCCAGGGGCCGATCGGGCCGAAGGTGTCGCAGCCTTTGCCCTTGTCCCAGGTGCCGCCGCGCTCGATCTGGAATTCCCGTTCACTGACGTCATTGATGGTGCAGTAGCCGGCCACATGATTGAGTGCCTCTTTTTGCGACACATAGCGTGCCCGCGTGCCAATCACCACGCCAAGCTCGACCTCCCAGTCGGTCTTGACCGAACCCTTGGGCAGCATCACCGGGTCGTTGGGCCCCTGGATGCAACTCGTGGCTTTCATGAACACCACGGGCTCCGCGGGAATAGGCAAGCCGGACTCGGCCGCATGGTCGGCATAGTTCAGCCCAATGGCAATGAATTTTCCGACGCCGCCCACCGGACACCCCAGGCGCGGTGAGCCTCTGACCAGCGGCAGTTTGTCGGTATTGAGTTTGCGCAGCCTGGCCAGCGCCACATCACTGAGCTGCCCGGCGCCAATGTCGCTGATGACCGCGCTCAGATCACGCAGTCTGCCGTCAGCATCGATCAGGCCTGGCTTTTCTTTTCCGGGATTGCCGTAGCGAACAAGTTTCATGGGGGGCTTCCTTTTCTGCTGTCGATTATCAACGGATGGCGCAATCTT
>MERZ01000380.1:14188-20024 GCA_001770785.1 Burkholderiales bacterium RIFCSPHIGHO2_12_FULL_61_11 | reverse complement strand
CGGCCCCACGCGCGATTTCGTCAAGTGGCTGGATGAGCAAAAAGCCCTGGGCTACACCTTCTTCGCTTCCGTGGGCAACGTGGCTGAGTGGGAGTCCACCGTGGCCGCCTTTGACAAGGTCAAGGCAGAGCATGGCCAAGTCAGCGTGCTGGTGAATAACGCTGGCATCACGCGCGACAGCCAGTTCCGCAAGATGAGCAAGGCCGACTGGGACGCCGTGATCTCGACCAATCTCAACAGCATGTTCAACGTGACCAAGCAGGTCCTTGATGGAATGGTCGAAGCGGGCTTCGGGCGCGTCATCAACATCTCGTCGGTCAATGGCCAGAAGGGTCAGTTTGGCCAGGTGAACTATTCCACCGCCAAGGCCGGGCTGCATGGCTTTACCATGGCGCTGGCGCAGGAAGTGGCCAGCAAGGGCGTGACGGTCAACACCGTGAGCCCAGGCTACATCGGCACCGACATGGTCAAGGCCATTCGCCCCGATGTGCTGGAAAAAATCGTCGCAAGTGTGCCCGCCAAGCGGCTCGGCAAGCCCGAAGAAATTGCGTCCATCATTGCCTGGATTGCTTCGGAAGAGGGCGCTTACGCCACGGGTGCGGACTTTTCGCTCAACGGCGGTTTGCACATGGGTTGAGTGGAACGTTCAAGGCTATCTGCAACCAATAAAAACCCGCCTTGGCGGGTTTTTATGTTGCGCTTCGAAGAAGAATGTAAAGCCCTGAGGTTAGTTGCAAGCCGATTCTTGCGGATTCCTGTGAACTCCTTCCTATGACATGGGGATTGCGGTGCCTGCTCCCGGCCGACTGTAGTAAATTGCCAAGATGAGCTCTACGGAGCCAGTCTGCCGTGGTCGGCTGCGTGGCAGGCCCTTTCTACCTGCCCCGAAGGAGCCCCTTGCATGCCCCACAGCGTTTCCCTTATCAGCACCATCGCTGTCGGCTTGGGTCTGGCGTTGATCTTTGGTTTTCTCGCGGTGCGGCTTCGCTTGCCTGCCATCGTCGGGTACCTGCTGACGGGCGTGATCCTTGGCCCTTTCACGCCAGGCTTTGTGGCCGATGCAACGATTGCCAGCCAGCTCGCTGAAATTGGCGTGATGCTGCTGATGTTTGGCGTGGGACTGCATTTTTCGTTCGATAACCTGCTGGCGGTGCGCAAGATTGCCGTGCCGGGTGCCGTCGTGCAAATGACCGTGGCGACCGCGCTGGGCATGGGCCTGGCCCACTGGTGGGGCTGGAACATGGGGGGCGCGCTGGTGTTTGGACTCGCGCTATCGGTGGCCAGTACCGTGGTGTTGCTTCGCGCGCTTGAAAGCCGGGGGATTGTTGACTCCTTCAACGGTCGCATTGCCGTAGGCTGGTTGATCGTTGAGGATCTGGTCATGGTGCTGGTGCTCGTGCTGCTTCCGCCGTTGGGGATTTGGCTTTCTGGCAAGACTGACGCCGCTGCCGATCTGAATCTGTTGTGGAAGACGCTCGGCATCACCTTGCTGCAAGTCGGTGGTTTCATGGCTTTGATGCTGGTGGTGGGGCGCAGATTTTTCCCCTGGATGCTCTGGCAGGTTCAGCGTACCGGCTCGCGCGAGTTGTTTACCCTGTGCGTGGTGGCGGCGGCTGTGAGCATTGCCTTTGGCGCGACAACGCTGTTCGGCGTGTCGTTTGCACTGGGCGCCTTTTTTGCCGGAACGGTGATGCGGGAGTCCGAGTTCAGTCACCGCGCTGCCGAAGAGTCGCTGCCGCTGCGCGACGCCTTTGCGGTGCTGTTTTTTGTCTCGGTGGGCATGTTGTTTGACCCCCGGGTGCTGCTTGAGCGCCCGCTACAGGTGCTGGCGGTCCTTGGCATCATCATCGTGGGCAAGTCGCTGGCTGCAGGCTTGCTCGTCATGGCATTCCGTTACCCCTTGAACACGGTTCTCACGGTCTCGGCCAGCCTGGCGCAAATTGGTGAATTCTCTTTCATCCTGGTCGGGCTGGGCGCGTCTTTGGGATTGCTGCCGCCTGAAGGTCAAAGTCTGGTGCTGGCCGGGGCATTGATTTCGATTTCGCTGAACCCGCTGGTCTTCAAGGCGGTCGAGCCGTTGCAACAATGGATACTGGCCAAATCCGCGCTGGCCCGCAAACTGGAGGCACGTGTGGACCCGCTGGCCGAGTTACCGGTCAGCACGGACGAAAAATATCTTTCGCAGCATGTGGTGCTGGTGGGTTATGGGCGGGTCGGCAGGCATATCGCGCAGGCGCTCATGGCCAAGCACATCCCGTTTGTCGTGGCCGAGCAGCATCGCGAGGTGGTGGGACGGCTTCGGGCGCAGGGCGTTGCTGCGGTGTCAGGCGATGCTTCTGAGCCTGATGTGCTGATTCAGGCGCATATTGCACAGGCCCGCATGCTGGTGATTGCGGCACCCGATACTCTGGATGTGGGGCTGATGATTGCGACGGCGCGTGCGCTGAATCCGACGATAGAACTCGTGGTACGCAGCCACAACGAGGCCGAGGCCGAGATGCTGGACAAGGAAAATGCCGGCAAGGTGTTTCTGGGCGAACAGGAGTTGGCCAAGTCAATGACACGCCACGTGCTGGAACGTTCGGGCTTCGGTTCATCGCATTAGCAGCACCTTCAAGCAGCGCTACGTGTGCGGAGCACGGCCGAGCGAACCAGCGGCAAGCGGTCGTTGCCAAAATACATGTCCTCGCCGACGAAGAAGGTGGGTGAGCCAAAAGCGCCGCGCTGGATCGCTTCGTCGGTATTTGCCTTGAGTTGCTCCTTGATGTCGGGTCTGGCGATGCCTGCAAGAAGTGCTTCGGCCTGGATGCCCGCCTGGTGGCAGAGGCTTGCCAGTACGTCATCCTGAGAAATGTCTTCTTCGCGGCTGAAATAGGCGGCAAACGTCGCCTCGACAAAGTCCGGATAGTGTTGTTGCGCCTGTGCATCCTGGGCAATCCACAGGCAGCCGCGCATTGCCTTGACGCTATTGACCGGAAAAACCCTGGGCGGAAACGTGATGCTCAGGCCCGCCTCGCGCGCGTTGTCTTGCAGATCCTTGAGCATGTAACGGTTTTTTGGCGAGTTCATGTCTTCCCGCGCGGTGTAAATGCCTTTGTTGACACTGTTGAAAATGCCGCCGACCAGCACCGGCCGCCAACTGACGGGCTCATCGAGTTCGGCGGCCAAGTGCTGCAAGTTGCGAAAAGCGAGGTAAGTCCAGGGACTGGAACAGTCATAGAAAAATTCAATCATTCGGGTCTCGGTTATTTAATACTTAATTCAAACGAGCGCTTTGCACGCTTTGCGCGGTCTGGCCAAACAGCGTTTTGCGCGCTTCATCGGTCAGGGCAGGGGCACGCAGTTCCTTGCCGAGGTCCAGCCCACGTTTGACCGCTGGCCGTTCGAACAGGGCGTCGTACCAGCGCCGCACATGGGGGAATTTTTGCAGCTCAATCTGCTGCGCCTTGTGCGTGCGCACCCAGGGAAAAATGGCCATGTCGGCAATGGAATAGTCGGCACCCGCAACGTGAGCGCCGGTGCGCGCGAGCTGTCCATCCAGCACGCCATGGAGGCGATCCACTTCCTTGCCGTAGCGTTCGATGGCATAGGGAATTTTTTCCGGGGCATACAGCAGGAAGTGGCCGTTTTGTCCGGCCATTGGCCCCAATCCGCCCATTTGCCACATCAGCCACTGCAGCGTCTGGTAGCGCTGGCGCATATCGGGGGCCAGGAATTGACCGGTTTTTTCTGCCAGGTACATCAAAATAGTGCCGCTTTCAAACACCGCCACGGACGCACCTCCGCCTGAGGGCGCGTGGTCAACGATGGCCGGCATGCGGTTGTTGGGGCTGATGGCGAGAAACTCGGGCGAGAACTGCGCACCCTTGCCAATATTGACAGGAACAAAGCGGTAGGGCAGGCCACACTCTTCGAGCATGATGGAAATTTTCCATCCGTTGGGCGTGGGCCAGTAGTAAAGGTCAATCATCAAGAGTCCTTGGGCGTGGGGTGTTGGGCAGGCAATACCCTACCATTAACGACTGCGCCAGACTACTCCAGATCTTCAATGACCAGCATGTGATACCTCTGTGCATAGGAAAAAGGAAACTTGCGTACCACGCTCATGACGCGCTCGGTGGCTTCCTCCGAGTCCACAGGGATCATCAGCGCATGGTGGCCTTCGCGCGCCAGCTCCAGGTATTTTTGGGCGGTGTTCCGTTCGGTGCCCAAACTTGGCAGCAACAGGTCTGAATCGCCAGCTGCCTTGCCGATTTCTTCCAGGATGGTCGCCGGCGTCAACAGCAAGATGTCGTCGCTGCCGGTCTTCTTGAGTTCCCGAGCCACCTGTCGGGCGTCTTTGCTATTGGGAAACATGATGAATGCATAGCCCGTCGGGTAAAAAACACCCCCCAGGCTCAGCATTTTGTCGGTCAGTTTGAAGTCTTTCATGGTGTTTCCTTTGCAGTGTTGACCGGATCAGTAAGGCGCAGCAAATCAACCCGTTCAGTCAGTCCTGGCATGGTCTTCCTGTAAGACTCAGGCGTCAAGTCCTGCCTGAGGAACACTGAATAAAATCAGGGCAATTCATCGAACTTTATGTTGGGCTCGGCCATCACGCGCACCGTGCTTTGCAAACCGTCCAGAAGATGGTTGGCAAAGTAGCTGCTTTGGGTGTCAGGCTCCAGCGCGGCAAGCACCAGGTTGCCCAACGGCTGCTTGAGCGGCACGTAATAGCTGCCGCGCGGCGCGTCAATCAGCCCGCGAGTCAGGCTGACTTGTACCCTGATGATGGGGTTGATGCCGGCACTGGCGCCGGGTGCCTCCTGGCGTTCCACCGCAACGCGTGAGGTTTCCCGGTAACTGTCGCCCAGCAGAGCGCCGGGCTCGGCCACGCGCAGAACCTGCACGCCGTGCAAGCGCAGCCGGTCAACTGCCATGTCTGACCCTTCAGACAACCAGTAACCGCAGGGTCGGGGGCGAACCTTGAGGCTGCGCAGGGCGAGCGCCGAGTCCCAATCCACCATCACGGGCTTGTCGGCGCCGCTTGCCGGGTCCAGCATGACCAGCTCGTGTTGGGCCGACGTGGTCGCTGCCTCCACAACGGCTTCACCCATGCAGGCCTGGCTTCTGACCTCCTTGTCGATGTAAGGGCGCAGCTGGTTGAGCTCGCTGGCGCGTCGGGCGGTACTGGCCAGGACGCTGCTGACGGCCGTCACGTGCGTATGCACGCGTCGCTGGATATGCAAACGGCCAATGCCCACGCCTCGGCTTTCAATCATCAGGCTAATGGCATTTTTAAGTCCGCTGACATTGCGGCTGGTGTCGGGTTCAGCGCCTCCCATGGAGACTTTTTTATCGGCCAGATTTGGCCCGGTGGTGTAGTACCACTCGTTGCTGAGACCCTGACTCTTGAGTGCGAGCAGCAGGGGGCGGCGATACCACTCTTCCGCGGCCTTGGTTAAAAATTCCGGCAGGTTGGCGGTGGTAGCGTATTGCAGCAGCGCGTCGAACTTCTGCACAGTGCCGAACTTTTCCAGAAAGCGCTCCGCTACGGGGTACTCGTGGGCGTCCACCACCACGGCGGGCTGGTAGTCGCGCGTGAGCTTCGCCAGCGCCTGAGCTTCCGGCGTGTTGAGCAGCAAATGGTCGCGGTTCATGTCCAGCCCGTCCGCGGTCACGCGCTGGTCCATGGCGGCACCATCGGGATTGGCACGCGGAACAATCACGACATTGATGTCTTTCAGCAAGGGCTGCAGTCGGCCTTGCGCCAGCTCTCTGGCGATCACCAGCAGTGCCTCGCTGCTGGCAGGTTCGTCTCCATGCTGCTGACCCATCAGCAGCACCGTGGGAAGCC
>MERZ01000380.1:1018-14174 GCA_001770785.1 Burkholderiales bacterium RIFCSPHIGHO2_12_FULL_61_11 | reverse complement strand
GGATCTGCCAATCGGCCGTACGGCGGCATGGATACCCGCCGTTCGCGATGCCGCCGCCTGATTGCGCAGCCAGTCCTGAAGCTCGGCCTGGGTGGTATAGCTTGCGCGTCCCGCTTGCAGACCGGGTGTGATGTAAGCCACTGGGGGCACCGGAAAGCGGGCGGCAACCGCTGCACTGTACGGCGCTGGCAGATCAGCGGGCGCCGTGGCGACCATTGAAGGAGGCGCCACCGGGAATACCTGTACCGCCGCAGGCGGTGCCGACGCTGCGTCAGTGCTGGGTGGGCTTGCAGCGGGGCGGGGCGCGGAGGGAGTCCAGGGCGGCAGCGGCACCGAGGTGCAGGCAGCGAGCAGCGCCATCGGGGCCAGCAGTCCCAGCGTCCGCGCGCGCAGGCGCAGTGGAGAACGGTCAGCTTGGCCTGTGGGGAGGGAGAGTGGCATTGACGTCATCTTTTTTAGCGCTTCATGCTTGCTTTATCGGTTAAACGTGCTCATATTACCCGCCCTCCGGGCTTGCCTGTCTGGCAACGCGATTTTTGGGGAGATCGTCGGGGTATGTTCTTTCTGAGAAAATAGCGTCATGCCAGCCTTGGTTCCAGTCCCTAGCACGCCTTCCCCTGGCGCTGATTCAACAGCTTCCAGCACGCCCTGGCGCCTGAGCGTGGCACCCATGATGGATTGGACCGATAAGCATTGCCGCTACTTTCATCGCCTGTTGTCGCGCCATGCCTTGCTGTACACCGAGATGGTGACCACCGGCGCGCTGATTCATGGCGACGTGGCGCGGCACCTGCGCTTTAATGCCGAAGAACACCCCGTAGCACTGCAGTTGGGCGGCAGCGAGCCGGCCGACCTGGCCCACTGCGCCAAACTGGGTGAGCAGTGGGGCTATGACGAAATCAACCTTAATTGTGGCTGTCCCAGCGAACGCGTGCAGCGCGGTGCGTTTGGCGCCTGCCTGATGGCCGAGCCGCAGCTTGTGGCCGACTGCGTGAAGGCGATGCTGGACGTGGTGAATGTGCCGGTTACGGTGAAGCACCGCGTCGGTATCGATAAGGGCGAGAGCTATGAGTTTTTGCGCGACTTTGTCGGCGCTGTGAGCGACGCGGGCTGCAAGACTCTCGTCGTTCATGCCCGAAACGCCTGGCTCAAAGGCCTGAGCCCAAAGGAAAACCGCGAGGTGCCGCCGCTGCGTTACGAATTTGTGAAGCGCCTGAAGTTCGATTTCCCGCACCTGACCATTTGCGTCAACGGCGGCATCACCACCAATGAACAAGTGGCGGAGCAACTGCTTGAACTCGATGGCGTGATGATTGGGCGGGAGGCTTATCACAACCCCTGGTGGCTGGCGTCATGGGACGAGGCGTTTTACGCAGACGGACGCGGCGTCCTGACCCGTGAAGCGGCTGAAGAGCAGATGGTGAGTTACATGGAGAGGGAAGCGGCGGAGCATGGCACGCCCTGGAGCGCGATGGCCCGGCACATGCTTGGCTTGCGAAACGGCCTGCCAGGCGCCCGTCGCTGGCGTCAGGTCTGGAGCGACCACCGGCTTAAAGTCCTGCCGCCGCGCGAAGTCATGGCGCTGGCGCACGAAGGTGCGCAAATGGCGGCTTTGGCACGCTGCTGAACGCTTGCCGGAATTGTTTTCTGGCCGAAGGGCCTTATTTGTCGAACTGATACCGCAGAACTTTCGGATCGCCTTGTCGTCACTCTGTTCATTACCCGAGCACAGGTGTACATTCAAGTCAGATAGGCGGTAAAGTGAGGTATTCCCCATCTGGGGGTGTTGTGGTCCCTAAGCGCAGCTTGCGAAGGAGGTTTTATGGATGTCGTCCGTAACTTTTTGACGCGTTACGAGCAAACGCGGGAAGAAGAACTGTCCCTTGAGGATTATCTCGAGGTCTGTAAAAAGAACCCTCTTGTTTACGCCACGGCGGCTGAGCGTATTCTTGCCGCCATTGGTGAGGCCGAGGTGTTCGACACCCACCATGATCAGCGTCTGTCGCGCATCTTTGGCAACAAGGTGATCAAGCTTTACCCGGCATTCCGTGATTTCTACGGTCTCGAAGAGCCCATCGAACAGGTGGTGTCCTACTTCCGTCATTCAGCGCAGGGCCTGGAAGAGAAAAAGCAGATCCTTTACTTGCTGGGTCCGGTCGGTGGGGGCAAGTCGTCGATTGCCGAGCGGCTCAAACAGCTGATGGAGAAGATACCTTTTTATGCACTGAAAGGCTCGCCCATCAACGAGTCACCACTGGGCCTGTTCAACAACGCAGAAGACATTCCTTTGCTGGACACCCAGTACGGCATTGCGACGCGCTATCTGCAGCGCATCATGTCACCCTGGGCGGTCAAGCGACTTGAAGAGTACGGCGGCGACATCCGCAAGTTCCGCGTCGTCAAGCGCTTTCCGTCCATCCTGAAACAATGCGCCATCGCCAAGACCGAGCCCGGTGACGAAAACAATCAGGATATCTCCTCGCTGGTTGGCAAGATCGATATCCGTAAACTGGAAACATTTGCCCAGGACGATCCCGACGCCTACAGCTATTCGGGTGGTTTGTGCCTGGCCAATCAGGGCTTGCTCGAGTTTGTCGAGATGTTCAAGGCGCCCATCAAGGTGCTGCATCCCCTGTTGACGGCTACCCAGGAGGGCAATTTCAAGGGCACTGAAGGGTTTGGTGCGATTCCCTTTGATGGCATCGTGATGGCGCACTCGAATGAAAGTGAATGGAAAGCCTTCAAGAACAACAAAAATAACGAGGCTTTTCTCGACCGTATTTACATCGTCAAGGTACCTTACTGCCTGCGCGCATCGGAAGAGGTGAAGATTTACGAAAAGCTGATTCGCAACTCTTCCTTGTCTGGCGCAATCTGCGCGCCCGGTACGCTGAAGATGATGGCGCAGTTTGCCGTGTTGACGCGCCTGAAAGAGCCCGAAAACTCCAGCATTTTCAGCAAGATGCTGGTGTACGACGGCGAGAACCTGAAAGACACTGACCCGAAAGCCAAGAGCTACCAGGAGTACCGCGACTATGCCGGCGTGGACGAAGGCATGAGCGGCATCTCGACGCGCTTTGCCTTCAAGATACTGTCCAAGGTCTTCAATTTTGATTCCACCGAAATCGCCGCCAACCCGGTGCATTTGATGTACGTGCTTGAGCAGCAAATCGAGCGCGAGCAGTTCGCGCCGGAGATCGAGCAGCGTTACCTGGCGTTCATCAAGGAATATCTGGCGGTTCGCTATGCCGAGTTCATCGGCAAGGAGATCCAGACGGCCTACCTGGAGTCGTACTCCGAATACGGGCAAAACATTTTCGACCGTTATGTGACCTACGCGGACTTCTGGATTCAGGACCAGGAATACCGGGATACCGATACCGGCGAAATCTTTGACCGTTCCGCGCTCAATGCCGAACTGGAAAAAATCGAAAAGCCGGCGGGCATCAGCAACCCCAAGGATTTTCGCAACGAGATCGTCAACTTCGTGCTGCGCGCGCGGGCCAACAACGCTGGCAAGAACCCGGCCTGGACCAGCTACGAGAAGCTGCGCGCCGTGATCGAAAAGAAAATGTTCTCGAATACCGAAGACCTGTTGCCGGTCATTTCCTTTAACGCCAAGGCCAGCGCGGATGAAAAGAAGAAGCATGAGGACTTCCTTAACCGCATGGTCTCCAAGGGCTATAGCGCCCGGCAGGTGCGTCTGCTGTGCGACTGGTACCTCAGAGTCCGCAAGAGTTCATGAGGCCCGCAATGCAGCACTGCGCACCCTGCCAAAGACCAACGGGAGATCACCATGCTCCAACAAGTCATTGATCGGCGCTTGTCAGGCAAGAACAAGTCGATCGGCAACCGGGAGCGTTTCCTGCGCCGTTATCGCGAGCAGATACGGGACGCTGTTCGTCGGGCTGTCACCGGCCGCAGCATTCATGACATCGAGCAGGGCGAAGACATCACCTTGCCGCGCCGCGATGTGTCGGAGCCGGTGTTTGGTCACGGCTCCGGCGGCATGCAGGAGCGAGTGCATCCCGGCAACCGGGACTACGTGAAAGGCGACCGCATCGCGCGTCCGCAAGAAGGAAGTGCTGGCGGCACGGCGGCGAGTCCGGATGGCATCGGCGAGGATGACTTCGTTTTTCGCATCACGCGCGAAGAGTTCATGCAGTATTTTTTCGACGATCTGGCGCTGCCGCGTCTGCTGCGCACGCAGCTATTGCCTGATGCGCCGGAATGGAAATCGCAACGCGCCGGTTTCGTTTCCGAAGGGACACCCACCAACCTGCATGTCGTGCGCTCAATGCGCGTGGCCCTTGGCCGACGCATCGCCATGGGCGGCGATGCGAGGCGCCAGTTGCGGCAATTGCAGGTGCGTCTGGCCTCGATGCTGCGGGATGCAAACACGCCGCGCAGCGAGATTCTTGCGCTGCAGGGCCAGATGGAAGCGCTGCGGGGCCGACTCCGGAAAATACCGTTTCTGGACCCCTTCGATTTGCGTTACCGCAACCGGATCAGGGTGCCGTTGCCGGCCAGCCGGGCCGTGATGTTCTGTTTGATGGATGTTTCAGGTTCCATGGACGAGGCGCGCAAGGACATGGCCAAGCGCTTTTTCATTTTGCTGTACCTGTTCCTGATGCGCCACTACGAAAAAACGGATGTCGTTTTTATTCGCCATCACACGCAGGCCAGTGAAGTTTCCGAGGAGGAGTTCTTTCAGTCGACCGAGAGCGGTGGCACCGTGGTGTCCAGCGCCCTGGCATTGATGCACCAGATCATCCAGGCACGCTATTCCCCGAACGAATGGAACATCTACGGTGCCCAGGCTTCCGACGGCGACAATTGGCACCAGGACTCCGCCAAATGCGGCAAGTTGCTGGTTGAAAATCTGTTGCCGGTCTCGCGCTACTTTGCCTATATCCAGGTGGCCGAGGAAAACCAGAATCTCTGGGAGGAATACGCCCGGGTGCGCGAAGGCCACCCGAATTTTGCGATGCAGAAAATCTCCGACGCGTCAGGGATTTATCCGGTATTTCGCGAGCTTTTCAAGAAGGGGAGTCCGGCATGAGCACGATCCGCCTTCCTGATGACGCTGACGGCCCGAAGGTTTTTCCTGCGTCCGGGGGAGAACGGCGGCGCGCACCGCTACCCAGCCCGTCTGACTGGTCATTTGAGTTGATCGAGACTTACCACGGCGAGATCGAGCGCACGGCAAAGCGCTTTGGCCTGGATACTTATCCGGTACAGCTGGAAGTGATCACGGCGGGGCAAATGATTGACGCCTACGCTTCCGTGGGCATGCCGGTGAACTACCGGCATTGGTCGTTCGGCAAGCAGTACATTGCCACCGAAAAAAGCTACCGCCGCGGCCACATGGGGTTGGCCTACGAGATCGTCATCAACTCCAACCCCTGCATCGCCTACCTGATGGAAGAAAACACTCTGCCGATGCAGGCGCTGGTGATGGCGCATGCCTGCTATGGCCACAACTCGTTTTTCAAGGGAAATTACCTGTTCCGGATGTGGACCGACGCGACCTCGATCATTGACTACCTGGTTTATGCCAGGACCTATATTGCCGAGTGTGAGGAGCGTCATGGCCTGGACGCAGTTGAAGAGTTGCTCGACAGCTGTCACGTCCTGATGAGCCACGGCGTCGATCGCTACCAGCGTTCGCAAAGGCGCTCGCTGGCCGAGGAAGAAGCACGCCGCAAGGACCGCGAAGCCTATTTGCAGCAGCAGATCAACGATTTGTGGCGCACGCTGCCCAAGTCGGCCGACAAGCCGGTCGAAAACATGAAGCGCCGTTTTCCGGCGGAGCCTGAGGAAAACATCCTGTACTTCATCGAGAAAAACGCGCCCTTGCTTGAGCCCTGGCAGCGTGAAGTGGTGCGGATTGTGCGAAAAATCGCCCAGTACTTTTATCCGCAGCGCCAGACCCAGATCATGAACGAAGGCTGGGCCACGTTCTGGCACTACACGCTGCTTAATGCCATGTACGACGAGGGCCTGCTAACTGACGGTTTCATGATTGAATGCCTGCGCTCGCATACCAATGTGATTTACCAGCCGCCCGTGACCCACCCGGGCTACAGCGGGATCAACCCCTACGCGCTGGGTTTTGCCATGTTCCGCGATCTCAGGCGAATTTGCGAAAACCCCGCTGACGAAGACCGGCAATGGTTTCCGGACATCGCCGGCTCCGACTGGCGCAAGACGCTTGACCATGCCATGCGGCATTTCCGCGACGAGAGTTTCATCGGGCAGTACCTGTCGCCCCGGCTGATGCGCGAGTTTCGCCTGTTTTCCATCATCGATGATGCCGCCGAGCTTGAGCTTGAAGTTTCCGCGATTCATGACGACTCCGGCTACCGGCGGGTGCGCGAGGCGTTGGCGCGCCAGAACGACCTGAGCGACCGCGAGCCCAACATTCAGGTCTGGAACGTTAATGTTCGCGGCGACCGTTCACTGACCTTGCGCCACACGCAGCACAACAACCGGCCGCTCAAGAATGACGTTCAGGAAGTCATCAAGCATGTGGGCCGATTGTGGGGTTTCCCGGTGCGGCTTGAAAGTGTTGACCGGCACGGCAAGGTGACGCGGCATTGGGAGGTGGCGCCAGCGTCACATCCGGGGGCGATGGGGTAACGCAAAACCCACCGCCAGATAGCGTCCGCGCCACGCGATGGATCGAAAAGCCGGCGCGGCATAGTCGCCGCTAGCCGGGTCGCCATCTGACTGGCCGCTGTTTCCGACACCACCCGCAGCGCCGCACCAGCCGGTGGGATCTTCACAAAGCCAGGCATGCATGGTGTTCTCCGTTGTCGGTCAGGTGATTGGCAGATTCCGTCGGCAAATAGTCGGCCCAGGGAACGGTTTGTCACTCTTGAGACCGTAGAATTGATCCATGAAAATTCTGATCTGCAACGACGACGGTTATCAGGCCTCAGGCATTATTGCCCTGTATGAAGCGCTTAAAACCATCGCCGATGTCGAGGTGGTGGCGCCTGAGCAAAACAACAGCGCCAAGTCCAATGCGCTGACCCTGCATTCGCCGATGTACGTGCAGACGGCGGCCAACGGCTTTCGCTACATCAACGGAACGCCTGCGGATTGCGTGCATATTGCCCTCACGGGGCTGCTCGGTTACCGGCCAGACCTGGTGCTTTCAGGCATCAACAATGGCGCCAACATGGGCGACGACACCGTTTATTCCGGCACCGTGGGCGCGGCCATGGAGGGCTATCTGTTCGGCATTCCCTCCATCGCGTTTTCGCAAACCGAAAGAGGCTGGGCCTATATCGAGGTGGCGGCCAAGCGCGCGTGCGAGCTGGTGCGCCAACTGACGCCTTCGCTTGAAGTGTTGGCAGAGGGCGAGCAGCCAGCGCTGGCGCCCTGGCTGCTCAATGTAAACATCCCCAATCTGCCAAACGAACAGATTCAGGGCTTTAAAGTGGCGCGCCTGGGGCGTCGCCATGCTGCGGAACGTGTCATTACACAGACCAGTCCGCGCGGCGAAACCATGTACTGGATAGGGAGTTCCGGGGCTGCCAAGGAAGCGGGCGAGGGCACTGACTTTCATGCGACCAGCCAGAACTTTGTCTCGATCACGCCGCTTCAGGTGGATTTGACCGATCACGAGCGGCTGCCCTACTGGGCACAAACAGCGGCCAAACTGATGCCCGTGCGTTGACGGCAGAGACATGAAGTCCCCTATCAAACCACCTTTCAAGGCCACGGCCAAACTCCCTTCAGCGGGGAGGCGCCCGGCATTTCCGGTGCGCCTGAAGCCCGATATGGATATGCAATCTGCTGCTAAATCAGTAGCCGCTTATGCTCGCCCTGCATGGGATACAGGCAAGAGTTCCATAAAGAAATCATTGCAGAGCATCTTGCCAGGCGGCGTCGGTTTGGACTCGCAAGCGGTGCGAGCGAGCATGGTGCACAAGCTCACGGCACAAGGCGTGTCAGACGCGCAGGTGCTGGCTGCCATGGGCCTGGTCGAACGCCACCATTTTGTCGATACGGCGCTGGCCAACCAGGCCTACGAGGACACCAGCCTGCCGATTGGCTTGGGGCAGACCATCTCCAAGCCCAATGTCGTGGCGCGGATGCTGGAACTGCTGCGTCATGGCGCGACCGGCAAGCTGGGTCGCATTCTGGAGATCGGCACCGGCTGCGGTTACCAGGCGGCCGTGCTCAGCCATCTTGCCACCGAGGTGTACAGCATTGAGCGGCTGCGCGGTCTGCACGATAAGGCAAGGGAAAATTTGCGGACTTTGCGACTGCCCAATGTTCACCTGTTGTTTGGTGATGGCATGATCGGCTATGCTAAGGGCGCGCCCTATGCCGCCATTATTGCGGCGGCCGGGGGGGCAGCCATTCCGCCGGCCTGGATAGAGCAATTGGCGATCGGCGGGCGCCTGGTGGCACCGCTGCAAACGGCCAGTGGTGCGCAGGCGCTGGTGGTGCTTGACAAGAATCCCCAGGGCGTCAGGCAAACCGTGCTGGAAGCCGTCCACTTTGTGCCTTTAAAATCAGGTACAAGCTAAAGACAGACCCCTATTGGGTTGAGATCGAAGATGAAAGAAGCAATGAATCAAACCACACGGTCAAAAAGCGTGGAGTCTCTGGTTACCGCAGACGCAGGTCGCAGCGCTCGCCTGGCAGGCCGACTGGCGCTGTCCTGCGCATTGGTTGCAGTCCTGCTGATGGCGGCAGGTTGCACCTCGCGCTACCGCAACAATGCACCGGTTGAAGATCGTGGCACCGGTCTGTCGCATCAGCTTCCGGCCGCGGTCGACCCCAGCGACGCCAAGCCACTGCCGGGTTTTGAAAATGCCGGAAAATCCGGTTACTACACTGTCAAGCCCGGTGACACGATGATCCGCATCGGCCTGGAAAACGGCCAAAACTGGCGCGACATCGTGCGCTGGAACAGCCTTGAAAATCCCAACATCATTGAAGTCGGACAGGTGTTGCGTGTGGCGCCGCCCTCTGGCGAGAACCCACTGGTGGTGACTCGGCCGGTATCATCGGGCGCATCAGCCCCGGCAACTTCCATGGCACCAGCGCAGGCTGTCAGCGCCGCTCGGCCCGCTTCGACCCTGGACAGCGCCACGCCTGCGCCTTCGCCAGAACCTGCGCCTGCAGCCAGTGGTGATGAAAATATTGCATGGATCTGGCCCGCCCAGGGCACGCTGGTCGCGGGCTTTGACGAGGCCAAAAACAAGGGGCTCGATATTGCGGGCAAGGCCGGTGATCCGGTGATGGCTTCCGCCGATGGCCGCGTGGTGTATGCCGGCGCGGGCCTGCGGGGCTATGGCAATCTGGTCATTTTGAAGCACAACAACACCTTCCTCACGGCCTATGCGCACAACCAGACGCTGTTCGTCAAGGAAGACCAGGGCGTCAGAAAAGGCCAGAAGATTGCCGAGATGGGTAATAGCGATGCCGACCGTGTGAAGCTGCATTTTGAAATTCGCCGTCAGGGCAAACCGGTCGACCCGGCCAAGTATCTGCCAGCCAAGTAGGGGAGAACTTCCTTTTTTCCCGGCAATAAAAAATAGTCATGCAGCCTGAGACAATGGGCGATGACCGACGAAACCCAAAAGAGACCCCCTCCCGCACCCGCGGACTATCCGACAGATTTGCTCGCCGTGGAGTCGCTCGACATTGAAGCTCAGGGCATTGCCCACCGGGCGGATGGCAAGGTCGTGTTCATTGAAGGGGCCTTGCCTTTTGAACTGGTGAGCGCCAACGTTTACCGCAAAAAAAGCACTTTTGAAAAAGCCACGCTGCTGGTGATTCACCGTGAATCGTCGCAGCGGGTGCGACCGGCTTGCCCGCACTATGGCATGCACACCGGCGCATGCGGCGGCTGCAAGATGCAGCATTTGCACGTCGGGGCGCAGGTGGCGGTCAAGCAGCGAGTGCTCGAAGACAACCTGCGCCACATCGGCAAGCTCAAAGCCGACAACCTGCTCCGACCGATTGAAGGGCCGGCTTGGGGCTATCGTTATCGCGCCCGCCTGTCGGTGCGCTATGTACGCAAAAAAGGTGCCGTGCTTGTGGGATTTCATGAGCGCAAGAGCGGCTATGTGGCCGACATGAGCGAATGCCATGTGCTGCCGAAGCACGTCAGCGACATGTTGTTGCCGCTGCGCGAACTCATTGGCAGCATGGACGCGAAGGAAACCGTGCCGCAGATTGAACTGGCCTGTGGCGATGAAGTGACCGCGATGGTGCTGAGGCATATGGAGCCGCTCAGCGAAGGCGATCGGGCCCGGCTGCGGGCCTTTGCCGTGGCCAACCCGGGCTTGCAATGGTGGTTGCAGCCCGGCGGGCTGGAAACCGTCAAGCTGCTCGATGCGGACGTTCAGCCGTTGAGCTACGGCTTGCCGGGGTTTGGCCTGACCCTGCCTTTCAAGCCGACCGATTTCACCCAGGTCAACCCGTCTGTCAACCAGGTGCTGGTGTCCCGTGCGCTGCGCTTGCTGGACGTGCGGCCGCACGAGCGGGTGATTGACTGGTTTTGTGGCCTGGGTAATTTCACGCTGCCGCTGGCCACGCGCGCGCGCGAGGTGCTGGGCATTGAAGGCAGCGACGTGCTGGTCGAGCGTTCACGCCAGAATTTTGAGCTAAACAGGGCCGCTTGCCAGGCTCGACCTGCGCTGGCCGATACTCTATTTGCGGCAAGGAACCTGTTCGAGATGACCCCTGCCATGCT
Organism: Burkholderiales bacterium RIFCSPHIGHO2_12_FULL_61_11; assembly: GCA_001770785.1. Taxonomy (GTDB): domain Bacteria; phylum Pseudomonadota; class Gammaproteobacteria; order Burkholderiales; family Burkholderiaceae_C; genus Polaromonas. Next base: position 3,451 of record MERZ01000380.1, on the reverse strand, counting down.
GGTCAAGGATGGCGTTGCCGACAAATGGCTGGTCGATCCGCCGCGTGAAGGGGCTTTTGAATTGTTCAAGTCACTGGCCGCGTTGCACCAGCAAATCGTGACTGGCGTGCCATGCGATGACGCGGGGCTGCAGCAAAGCCTGGAGTTGGGCGACTGGACACCGCCCCGGCGCATCGTGTATGTGAGCTGCAATCCGGCGACATTGGCGCGTGATGCGGGTCTGCTGGTGGAGGGCGGTGCTTATCGCTGCACGGCGGCGGGCGTGATCAACATGTTTCCGCACACGGCGCATGTGGAATCCATGGCCGTTTTTGAACGGAATTCCTAAGCCCCCACGTTCGCTCACCGCGTGTAGCTCTCTGCCCCCCGCGGGGGCTACTTTCCCTTGGGGCGGCCCGGCGGGAAATTGGCCCCCACGTTCGCTCACTGCGTGTAGCTCTCTGCCCCCCGCGGGGGCTACTTTCCCTTGGGGCGGCCCGGCGGGAAATTGCGGCTTCCCCTGCAAGGTTCTGCTGGCAGGCATAAAAAAAGGGCCCGAAGGCCCTCTTTTTTTGGTTTGGCAGATTGGAGATTAGTCGCGTTCGCCACCCATGATACCCAGCAGCGCCAGCAAGGCCTGAAAGACATTGAACACGTCAAGGTACAAAGCCAGCGTCGCGCTGATGTAGTTGGTTTCGCCGCCATCCAGGATGCGCTTCAGGTCATACAGCATGTAGGCGCTGAAAATCGCGATCACCGCCACAGAAATGGCCATCATGCCGGCCGTCGAGCCGACAAAAACATTGATGACCGCGCCAATCATGACGACGACGGCACCGACAAACAGCCATTTGCCCATGCCGGAGAGGTCACGTTTGATCACGCTGGCCATCGTGGCCATGACGAAGAAGACACCGGCGGTGCCGCCCATCGCCGTCATGATCAGTTCGGAGCCGTTCTTGAAGCCCAGAATCATGCCTATCATGCGCGAGAGCATCAGACCCATGAAGAAGGTAAACCCCAGCAACACCGGTACACCCGCAGCTGAGTTCTTGGTCTTTTCGATGGCGTACATGAAGCCAAATGCGCCGCCAAGGAACACGATCAGGCCGAGCCCTCCGGTCAGCGCCTGGGTGATGCCGGTTGCCACGCCGACCCAGGCGCCCAGCACCGTGGGCAGCAGGCTCAGGGCCAGCAGCCAATAGGTATTGCGAAGCACCTTGTTGCGTTGCTCTGCCGATACCGCATAGCCGTAGCGAAGAGGTTGAACATTTTCACTCATAAGACTTATCTCCAGTCATGCCTGCAAATGCAGACCAATCCATTTTAGGGGTTGTGCCCCAGCTTTCAAGTGCTAGCGACCCGTTGCCTCCTACTTTTTGTAAGGGTTCTTTAGGTAAATCTACCCCTAATGAACCGCTGAGGAGGGGAAAAACTTGGCTATGCTTGACATTTCTGCCCACTAATTCCTGGAAACCCATGAAATCAAAACCTGTTCTCGAGCTCGCCGACATCAAGATCATTGCGGCAGCTGCCGAAGCCGAAGCGCTTAAAAACAATTGGGCCGTGACCATCGCCATCGTTGACGACGGCGGCCATTTGCTGCACCTGCAGCGGCTCGATGGCGCGGCGCCCATCTCCGCGCATATTGCACCGGCCAAGGCCAATACCGCCGCCATGGGCCAGCGCGAGAGCAAGATTTACGAGGATGTCATCAATGGCGGGCGCGCGTCATTCCTGTCGGCGCCCTACATCCAGGGCATGCTTGAAGGAGGCGTGCCCATCATGAAAGATGGCCAGTGCCTCGGCGCTGTGGGTGTGAGCGGCGTGAAGTCCGCGGAAGATGCGCAGATTGCGCGAGCCGGTATTGCTTCGATCGGCCTGTGATGTCGAAAAAGGGCGCTGAACGATGCACCCTGAATCGGTTATGGTCTGACGGCCTCGGTAAGAAAGCCAATTTTTCGCACGCCGGCCTGCTGCGCCGCTGCCATGGCTTGCGCCACCCGCTCGTAGCGAACCGACTTGTCGCCCCGGATTTGCAGATCCGGCTGCGGGTTCTGCGCTGCTGCGTCCTTCAGCCGGGGCGCCAGGTCTTCATCTGCAATGCTGTTTTCATTTAGAAAATAGCGGCCCTGCGCGTCCACACTCAGGCGAAGCGTTTGCGGCTTGATCTTTAGCGCCTCGCTGGTGGCGCGCGGCAAATCGATATTGACTGAGTGCTTCATCACCGGCACCGTAATAATGAAGATGATGAGCAGCACCAGCATGACGTCCACCAGGGGTGTCATGTTGATTTCGTTCATCACCTCATCGTTGTCGTCTTGCATTCCGAAGGTCATGGTGCTGTCTCCTTCAGGCTTTTTTCATCGGCACGACATTGGCCAAGCTGCCGGCGTTGACGCGGGCACCCGTCACAAAGTAAGCGTGCAGGTCGTGCGCAAAGCGATTGAGCTT
>MERZ01000380.1:848-1009 GCA_001770785.1 Burkholderiales bacterium RIFCSPHIGHO2_12_FULL_61_11 | reverse complement strand
AGCGACTCACCCACCGGGCCAGCCACTTGGTCGATGGTGGCCTGGCCTGCCGCGCCAATGGACAGCAGCGCATGGTAGATGCCCCAAACGGTGCCGAACAGGCCAACGAAGGGGGCGGTGGAACCCACCGACGCGAGGATCGCCAGACCCGATTGCAGCCT
>MERZ01000380.1:0-833 GCA_001770785.1 Burkholderiales bacterium RIFCSPHIGHO2_12_FULL_61_11 | reverse complement strand
AAGGCTGTTGCGCAACGCGCGCGTGACCCAATCACTGATGTCCAGCGTATCGCGCAGTTGAGCCTGGGTATTGCGGTGATGCAGCGTGGCTTCACGGCCTGCCAGCGCCAACTGGCGAAAAGGGTTGATGCGGTCGGCGGGGGCGGCGCCCAGCTTGGCTAGGCCTGCCGCGAAATCTTCACTGTGCCAGAAATCGTCAGCAGCCGCGGCCAGCTTTTTATACTTGAGCAGGTCCAGTGTCTTGATGAGGATGACCATCCATGAGGCCAGCGACATGAGCAGCAGCAGCAAGGCCACCGATTTGGTGACGATATCGCCCTGGTTCCAGACGTTGGCAAGGCCAAATTGGGAATTCATGAATCAATCCTCCACGTTCAAAATCAATCTCGCAGTTCCCAGCTGATGGGGACATTGAAAGGCATGGTTTGCGCAATGCCGTTTCGTTTGCCCGGCACATAGCGCCAGCGCATGACGGTTTCATAGGCAGCTTTGTCGAGACGCGAAAATCCGCTTGATGTGACAAGCTCGGCGCGCTGGGCTTTTCCATCGGCACCGATCCAGACTTTATGAATCACCGTGCCTGTTTCACCCAGGCGTGCGCTGAGTGCGGGGTAGGACGGTTTCGGGTTTTGCAGGTACTCGGCATTGCTGGACGGCAGCTGCATCACAACTTGGTCGGCAGGGGCCACGGCAGGCGAAGGCGTTTCGGCGACGGGGTCAGGCGAAAGCGCAAGAGGCAGTGTGACGGCGCCAGTCAGTGGGTCAAGCGACGGAGTTGGGTCGGCGATGGTCAGGGCCGGCGGTTGCGGTTGCGGCTGCGATTGGACTGGCGC
>MERZ01000379.1 GCA_001770785.1 Burkholderiales bacterium RIFCSPHIGHO2_12_FULL_61_11 | reverse complement strand
TGTGCGACTGCAACAGACTGATCACGATCGCTTTGGAGCCACGCGCCACCAGCTCGCGGGTGGCGACGCGTACTTCCTCTTCGCGCAGCGGAATCACGACCTGACCCTGAACATCGGTACGCTCGGTGACGCCGCGTGTGCGCGAGAGCGGCACCAGCGGTTCATCGTAACGGTGGCAGTTCAAATGGATGCGTTCTTCCAGCGCATAGCCGAGGTAGCTCTGCGCCGCGCGACCCATCGAGTGGATGTCCTCGAAGCCCCGGTTGCACATCAGGCCGACATCCAGGCCTTTGCGTTGCACTACCCGGTTCAGCATGGCGGTGCCCGAATAGACGCAGGTCAGGAGTTCCGGGAAAACATCGTCAACCTTGAGCTTCCATTCCGCGAGCGCATCGATCGACGACTCGTAGATGGCCTGGGATTCATCCCCAGGATTACTCTGTGCTTTGCCGACGACGAAGGAGCCGTCCTCTCGCACAAAGAAGGTGTCGGTCATCGTGCCGCCGGCATCGATTCCCATCACCTGCACGGGTGAATGTAGAGCTTGCATAAGTGTTTGTCTCCTCAAGGGATAGTTGGCTTTTCAGACCCCGCCATCAGCCGTCAATTTGACAGTTGGTGGCCGGTACCAGCGATGAAATTAAATTGAATCGCTACCGGGGTATTGCAAAGGGCATGCCAAGGCTTGGGAAAGATTGAAATCAGTCACTTTCCCCAATGAATGGATGCAAAAGATGTACTGTTTCGAGGCCGGCCGATGCAGTTCGCGGGCGTTTGTTTTTCGAACGCTTGCATGGCAATCGTTCGGAAATCGAACGTCGTTGCGCCGGTGACGCGGGGCAGCGATTCGTAACTGAAAGCGATATCTGTTACAGCCCGTGTCGTACACGCGCAAGCAAGGGTTTTGGAGCGTATCCCGGGCCGACGCGCGCGGGTATATTGGCAGACAAAAACTTTTTTCAAGATGTTCCCATAGGTGACTTGGGGCAGATGGCAGCAGCGTGGCACTGCTGGGATACGGCGCATAGCCAGTAGGAGACAACATGAGTGCCAATGAGCCCAATCGGCGGCTATCCAATCCCGAAAACAACCGCACGATCATGGCCACCTGGGAGCGGTTTCTCAGCGGACAGGCGCCAGCACCCAACGCCTTGCGTTGCCTGATCGATGACTCCTGGCGGCGCTGCCTGGAAGTGCAGGTGGACCCCAGTCGGCAGCAGGCGCCTTCGCCCGTCAATGAGGCCACGCTCACTTCCCTGCAACACCAACATCGGGAGTTGCTCACCGCCGGCAAGCAGGTGATGGCGATGGCCAGGGACTTTCTGGCCGAAACTGAAACGATCATGATCCTGACCGATCCGGCCGGGATGATTCTGAGCGTCGAAGGGGATCCTCGCGCCTTGGGCGCGGCTGAAGACATTCACCTCATTGCCGGCAGCAACTGGAGCGAGCAGATTTGCGGGACCAATGCGATCGGAACCGCCCTGTCCGTCGGCCTGCCGGTGCAGATCCATGCGGCAGAGCATTTTTGTGAAGGCATCAAGCAGTGGACCTGTTCAGCGGCCGTCATCCGTGATCCCTATGACGGCAGGATCGTGGGCGCGGTCGACGTGTCCGGCTTGGGCAAAACCTTCGGTCCACACAGTCTTGCTTTGGCCGTCACCACGGCCGGTCGCATTGAAAGCCAACTGGCCAAATTGGAGATGGACTTTCGCTATCAATTGCTGGAGCGTGGCATGGCGAAAATGGCCAGTCCGACCGACGGCATCATTATTTGCGATCGTCGCGGTTACCCGATCAAGGTCAACGAGCGGGCCGCCACGGCGCTGAGCGCGCGCGGCATCAATTTCGATTTCAAAAACACGACCCAGATACCGTCCTTGCGGATGGGGGTCTTCGCGAGTTCCACGCGCGTGGATGCGCCCGCATGGCTGCGTACGGATTGGGTCGAGCCCATCATGGAGGCCGGGGAGCGCATTGGCAGTCTGTTGACCATACCGGGGCTACCGCAGTTTGGCGTGACGACGCACTTTTCCCGAAAGGAACAAGCCGCGAAAGCCGTGCTGTCCACGGACATCAGGGGCTTCGCGGGTATTGTGGGCAAGAGCCAGGTCTTGACGCAAGCGGTGCAAAAGGCCAAGCTGCTGGCAAAAACCAACGTGCCGGTGCTGCTTCTCGGTGAGACCGGGGTTGGCAAGGAAAACTTTGCGCAAGGAATCCACCAGGCCGGGCCCACGGCCGATCATCCCTTTGTGGCTGTCAACTGCGGTGGGCTGTCCAAGGATTTGCTGGCCAGCGAACTGTTCGGTTATTGCGAGGGCGCCTTCACCGGGGCGCGCCGGGGTGGCATGGTTGGCAAGGTCGAGGCCGCGAATGGCGGCACGTTGTTTCTCGACGAGCTCGGCGAAATGCCCCTGGAGTTGCAGCCACACTTCTTGCGGGTGCTGGAAGAAGGCGAAATTTACCGAATCGGTGAAACCACGCCACGAAAAATCAGCATCAAACTGATCGCGGCGACCAACAAGAATCTCCGCGATGCCGTGGCGGAGGGCCGGTTCCGCATGGACCTCTTTTACCGGGTCTCGGTGACCAGCATTCATATTCCACCACTGCGAGAGCGGCAAGAAGATATTCGAACCCTGGTTGAGCATTTCCTGCGAAAGTTTGCCGAGCAGTACGGTGTTGCTGTCAAGCAGGTCCAGCCCGAGGTCATCAGTGCGTTGGAAAGTTATGCCTGGCCAGGCAACGTGCGCGAGTTGCGCAATGTCATCGAGAGCATGTTTTTGCTCAATGACGGGCCGTCATTGGGTTGTGATGACCTGCCCGCTGAAATTGGATGGCCGACCACAGCCGACGGCATGAAAGCAGGTGAACGATCGTCCGCAACCAAGGGCAGTCTGGAAGATTCTGGACTGGAATTCATCCGCGAGACGATTGAAACCTACCGAGGTAACCTGACCCTGGTGGCCAGGCACCTTGGCATTGCCAAGAGCACCCTGTATATCAAGCTCAAAAAATATGGCCTTGACCAGGTCGTAGACAGCGTCAGGGGTCCGGGTCGCTA
>MERZ01000378.1:15155-16716 GCA_001770785.1 Burkholderiales bacterium RIFCSPHIGHO2_12_FULL_61_11 | reverse complement strand
GCCTCGACCACGGCCACCTCGGCACCGAGCTTGCGATAGGCCATGCCAAGTTCCAGGCCGATATAGCCCGCGCCGACGACGACCAGCCGCCGCGGCAGCGACGGCGGCGAAAGCGCTTCGGTGGCCGAGATGATGGCGCCACCGAACGGCATCGATGGCAGCGCCACCGCCTGTGACCCGCAAGCCAGCAACAAGTGCTCGCAGGCCAGGCGCAGCGTTTGCGCGCCCGCTTGCTGCACCTCGACCGTCTTGCCGTCGATGATGCGGGCCCAGCCCTTGACGACCTGCACGCCGTGTTTCTTCAGCAACCCCGCGACACCGGTGGTCAGCCGGGCGACGATGCCGTCCTTCCAGCGCACCGTTTGCGCCAGATCGATGCGTGGCGACAGCACATGAATGCCCAGCGCCGAGTCCCCCGCATAGTGCCCGGCCTTTTCGAATTCCTCGGCGGCGTGAATCAACGCCTTGGACGGAATGCAGCCAACGTTCAGACAGGTGCCGCCAACCTGTTCCGCCTCGACGAGCGTGGTGGCAATGCCCAGTTGCGCGGCGCGAATGGCAGCAACATAACCGCCGGGGCCGCCGCCGATGATCAGCAAGGTGCTTGATGGGGTGGTCATGGCTTACTCCACAAACAGCGTGGCCGGGCATTCAAGCAAGCCGCGCAATTCCTGCACAAACTCGGCGGCGTGCAGCCCGTCCACCACGCGGTGATCGAACGACGACGACAAATTCATCATCTGCCGCGCCACGACCGCGCCGCCAATAATCATGGGCCGCAAAACAATGCGGTTCACGCCGACAATCGCCACTTCAGGCGCGTTGATGACCGGCGTGGAAACAATGCCGCCCAGCGCGCCCAGGCTGGTGATGGTGATGGTCGAGCCCGAAAGCTCTTCGCGCGTTGCCTTGCCCGTGCGCGCCGCTTCAGCCAGACGGCTAATCTCCCCGGCGCTGGCCCACAGGTCGCGTGCTTCGGCATGCCGCACCACCGGCACCATCAAGCCCGCTTCGGTTTGGGTGGCAATGCCGAGGTGTACCGCACCAAATTGCGTAACCACACCGGCATCGTCGTCGAAGCGGGCATTGATCTGCGGGAAATCGCGCAGCGCCAGCACCACCGCCCGCATCAGCAAGGGCAGCGGTGTCAGGCGCGCTCTTTCCGCGCCCCACCTGGCGTTCAGCTTTGCCCGCAATGCCTCAAGCTCGGTCACATCAATTTCTTCAACATAAGTGAAGTGCGGGATGCGCCGCTTGGACTCCTGCATCTTCTGTGCGATCTTGCGGCGCAGGCCAATCACCGGCACCGCCACTTCGTCATGGCGCTCGGCGTAGCGCAGGCCCACACCGGCGTTCGACGCGGTCGCGCCCTGGTCGACATAGGCTTGCAGGTCTTCATGCAAAATGCGGCCGGCCGCACCGCTGCCCGCCACGTACTGCAGCTCGATGCCGAGCTCCCAGGCTTGCCGACGCACCGCGGGCGACGCGATCGGTTTGTCGCCGGGTTGCCGCAGGGCATGTGCCGCGCCTTGGGCCTGTGGCTGCGGCGCTGGCGTTTTCT
>MERZ01000378.1:13310-15136 GCA_001770785.1 Burkholderiales bacterium RIFCSPHIGHO2_12_FULL_61_11 | reverse complement strand
CTCCACCGGCGGCAAAATTTTCGCGGGAGCCGGTGCTGCCGCGCTGACATTGCCCGCGCCTGCCACCTCCAGGCGTATCAATTCAGCGCCCACGGCCAGCACCTGACCCACCGCGCCGCCCAGCGCGAGAACCTTGCCAACGACTGGAGAGGGAATTTCCACGGTCGCCTTGTCCGTCATGACGTCGACCAGGATCTGGTCTTCGGCCACCACGTCACCGGGCTGCACGCGCCAGGCCACCAATTCGACCTCTGCAATGCCTTCGCCGATGTCCGGCATCTTGATCGTATGAATACCCATAATCCTAGATTCCTTGGTTGGACGCGCCCGAGTGGGTCGCTGGCGGCGTGACCGGGTAGCCGCGACAACGCTGCAGGCTAATGCCTGCAAGGCGGAGCAGCAACCCCGGGCGCGTTGCGAGCGGCTCAATCGGGTGCGTAGCGCTCTCATCCCAATAGTGAAGGGGGGCGAAGCTGAAAAAATCAATGCTCATAAGAACTTATTGAAAAAACAAAGCGGTCAAGTGAGGAATTTAGGATCAAGCCTCCACTGCGCGTTTGAACGCTGCACCGACCCGCTCCGGGCCAGGAAAGTAAGCCCACTCCTGCGCGTGCGGATACGGCGTATCCCAGCCGGTCACGCGTTCGATCGGCGCTTCAAGATGGTAAAAGCAGTGCTCTTGCACCAACGCCGCCAGTTCGGCGCCCAGCCCGTTGGTGCGTGTGGCCTCATGAACAATCACGCAGCGGCCGGTCTTTTTGACCGAGTTGACAATGGTGTCAAGGTCGAGCGGCCACAGGCTGCGCAGGTCGATGATCTCGGCGTCAATGCCGGTTTCCTGGGCCGCCGCTTGCGACACATGGACCATGGTGCCGTAGGTAATCACCGTCACTGCGGTACCGGCACGATGCACTGCCGCCGACTCCAGTGGCACCGTGTAGTAGCCCTCGGGCACCTCGCCCTGCGGATACTTCGACCACGGCACCACCGGCCTGTCATGGTGGCCATCAAACGGGCCGTTGTACAGACGCTTGGGTTCGAGAAAAATGACGGGGTCGTCGTTCTCGATGGATGCAATCAGCAGGCCCTTGGCGTCGTAGGGATTGGACGGCATCACCGTGCGCAAGCCACAAACCTGCGTAAACATGGCCTCGGGGCTCTGGCTGTGCGTCTGGCCGCCGTAAATGCCGCCGCCGCAGGGCATGCGAATGGTGATGGGCGCGGTGAAGTCGCCGGCCGAGCGGTAGCGCAAGCGCGCCGCCTCCGACACAATCTGGTCGCTGGCCGGGTAAAAATAATCGGCAAACTGGATTTCAACCACCGGGCGCAAGCCGTAAGCACCCATGCCGACCGCCACGCCAACGATGCCGCCTTCGGAGATCGGGGCATCGAACACGCGCGACTTGCCGTACTTGACCTGCAGACCTTCGGTGCAGCGAAACACACCGCCAAAATAGCCGACATCCTGGCCGAACACCACGACGTTGTTGTCGCGCTGGAGCATCACATCCATGGCCGAGCGCAGCGCCTGGATCATCGTCATGGGCACGCGAGCCGTTCCAGCTTCGCCTGAAGGCTTCGTCTCGTTGATCATCTTTTCTTCCACCATGGTCAAACTCCGAGCTGTTGACGCTGCAGGCGCAAATGGGCCGGCATGTCTTTGTAAACATCTTCGAACATCGACGCGGCACTCGGAATCCGGCCCGTGGCCATGGTGCCGTAGCTCTCTGCCTCCTTTTGCGCGGCGATGATCTGCGCCTCGAGTTCCTTTTGCGTTTGTTCGTGTTCCGCCTCGGACCATATACCGAGGCCGATCAGGTGGCGCT
>MERZ01000378.1:0-13291 GCA_001770785.1 Burkholderiales bacterium RIFCSPHIGHO2_12_FULL_61_11 | reverse complement strand
CGCGCAGCGAGGCAATGCCGCAGCCCACGCCGCGCGCGGCAAAGGTGGTGGCCTCGCCGCCGGCCAGCGCCTGAAAGGTTGAGATGGCCCACTGGTTGTTGACCACATTAAGAATGACCGGCGCGCGATAGACATGGGCGAACGTGAGCGCCGTGTGAAAGTCGGCCTCGGCGGTCGCGCCGTCGCCGATCCAGCCCGATGCAATTTTCGTGTCACCCTTGATGGCCGAGGCCATGCCCCAGCCCACCGCCTGGATGAACTGCGTGGCCAGGTTGCCGGAGATCGAGAAAAAGTCGGCCTCGCGCACCGAGTACATCACCGGCAACTGTCGGCCCTTGAGCGGGTCGCGTTCGTTCGACAGCAGCTGGCAGATCATGTCCACCAGCGAGACGTCGCGCGCCATCAGCAGACTCTGCTGACGGTAGGTTGGAAAGCACATGTCGCCCTTGCGCAGCGCCAGCGCGTGCGCCGTGCCGATCGCCTCTTCGCCGAGGCTCTGCATGTAAAACGACATCTTTTTTTGCCGCTGGGCGATCACCATGCGGTTGTCGAAGATGCGGGTTTTCATCATCGCGCGCAGCCCCAGGCGCAACAGTTCAGGTTCCACCTGCGGGACCCAGGGACCGACAGCGCGGTCGTCCTCATCGAGCACCCGCACCAGCGTGTAGGCCAGGTCACTGGTGTCGACCGGCAGCACGTCCACGGGAGGTCGTCGCGCCTGCCCAGCGGGGGCCAGGTGAAGATAGGAAAAATCGGTTTCTTGGCCGGGTCGCCCGGTCGGTTCCGGCACGTGCAGCCGTAGCGCTGGTGCAGCTTGTAGAGGGCTCATCGGTTTACTCCGCGCCCGATTGTGCCGTGCGCCAGGTCACTGAATCGGCACGGCGCGTGGCGGGTAGCCTGCGCCGTCCGGAGGGTGCACGCTTTTGCGGGCGGCACCAGCTTATCAGATTTCCCGCGCGTCCCGCTGATAATTCGAAATGTTGCGCTACATTTTCCGGCGCAGGCCCAGAGGATCAGATCAGGCGCTTGAGCCAGCCCATGACCTGGTCAATGCGCTTGACATACGGCGGGTAAAGCAGATAGCACCATGTCAAACCAAGGACTTCCGATGAAAACAGACGAACGATTTCGCCCAAGCCGCTACGCGCTCACCCTGGCCCTGCTCCTGAGCGCCTGCAGCGGGGCCAGCAGCGAGCCGATCGGCGAAGTGGACACGGTCTTCAAGTTTCTCGGCCCGGACCACAAAATTGTGGTGGATGCCTACGACGATCCCAAGGTCATCGGTGTCACCTGCTACGTCTCGCGCGCCAAAACCGGCGGCATCAAGGGCGCCCTGGGCCTGGCCGAGGACAGGTCTGAAGCCTCGATTGCCTGCCGCCAGACCGGCCCCATCAGCTTTGGCGTCAAGCCGCTCAACCAGCAGGAGGAAATGTTCAGCGAGCGCATCTCCCTCGTCTTCAAAAAGCTGCGTGTCGTGCGCCTGGTCGATAGCAAGCGCAACACGCTGGTGTACCTGACCTACTCCGACCGCCTGATCGAAGGCTCGCCGCAAAACAGCGTGACGGCGGTGCCCGTGCCTGCAGGAACCTTGATTCCGGTCAAGTAATCTGCTCTTGAGGGCCGGAGAATTGATATTGAAGCCGATGTCTTACCCCTCACCGGCGGATTTTCAGCTATTGTTTCCATAAAAATGCATTTCTTCTGAAGGTCTTTCATGGAATTCAAGGACTACTACAAAATCATGGGTCTGGCGCGCGACGCGACGGCAGACGACATCAAGCGGGCGTACCGCAAACTGTCGCGCAAGTTCCACCCCGATGTCAGCAAGGAAAAAAATGCGGAGGTGCGTTTCAAGGAACTCGGCGAAGCCTATGAGGTGCTGAAGGACCCTGAAAAACGTGCCGCCTATGACCAGCTCGGCGCCAACTGGAAAGCCGGGCAGGATTTCCGCCCGCCCCCTGAATGGAACGCTGGCGCTGAATACCCTGGCAGCAGGTTTGAGCGGGGCTTCACCAGCGCTGACGCTGGCGATCACAGCGACTTCTTTGAATCGCTGTTCCGCCAGGGCTTTGCCAGTGCCGGCAGAAGCAGTGGCGGTGGCCGCCGCGCAAGATACAGTGCGCGCGGCGAAGACCACCACGCCAAAATCCAGATTGACCTGGAAGACTCTTTCAGTGGCACCACGCGCACCCTGAGCCTGCGCGTTCCCGAAATGGATGACCAGGGACACGTCGTCCCGCGCGAGCACGAGATCAGCTTCAGCATTCCCAAAGGCATACGCGCTGGCCAGCACATTCGCCTGGCCGGACAGGGCGCACCCGGCGTGGGCGGAGGCGGCCCGGGCGACCTGTACCTGGACGTTGAATTCCGGCCTCACCCGCTGTACCGGGTCGACAAGCATGATGTGTATATGGACTTGCCCGTGGCGCCGTGGGAAGCGGCGCTGGGCGCCGAGGTGCAGGCCCCCACGCCAACGGGACAGGTCGAGGTCAAGATACCAGCCGGCTCGCCCAACGGGCGCAAGCTGCGGCTCAAGGGGCGCGGCCTTCCGGGAACCACGCCAGGTGATTTTTACCTGGTGCTGCAGATTGTGTTGCCCAACGCAGACACCCCTGCGACCAAAGCGTTTTATGAGGGAATGGCCAAGCAGTTCAGCTCTTTTAATCCGCGCGCCAATCTGGGAGGCAAGTCATGACACCGAACTACACGCTTGCGCTACTTCCCGGCTTCATCCTTGAAGAGGAGACCGAGCTGACCCTTGACGAAGTCTGCCGCGCCTGTGACGTGCCAGCCGACCTGATCGTGGAGCTGGTGAACGAAGGCGTCTTGATCCCGGACGGCAACACCCCTGAACAATGGCGCTTTACCGGCGCTCAGCTGCACCGTGCCCAGGTCGCGCTGCGATTGCAAAGCGATCTGGACGTGAACCTGGCAGGCGCTGCGCTGGCGCTGGAACTGCTCGATGAGCTGGAGGCACTGCGCGCAAGGCTGCAGGGCCTGGACACCGACATGCGCTGATTCGTCCGCGTCAGGCCAAAGGCGCACAGGTGGCCGCGCGCACCCGACTATCATCCAGCAAAGCAGGACGCCCCCGCGCCCCCACTCACGCTTTTATCGAACGCTGGCAAGGCGTCTCACCGCCAGCGAACTGTCCACCGCGCAAAGCTTTGTGCGCGAGCTCTGTGAACTGCTGGGCGCGCAGATGCCCAGGGATCTTGCTCATTTCAACCGTAGAAGTTCACCGAAGTGGGCTCAAAGCACCTCACTGGCGAAATCAGCCAGTCTTGAGCGCTCACCGCGCGCCAGTGTGATGTGTCCGCCATGCGGCCAGCCCTTGAAGCGGTCCACCGCGAAGGTCATGCCCGAAGAGCCTTCGGTGAGATAGGGCGTGTCAATCTGGGCAAGGTTACCCATGCAGATGATCTTGGTGCCCGGGCCTGCGCGGGTGATGAGGGTCTTCATCTGCTTGGGCGTCAGGTTTTGCGCCTCGTCGACGATGACGTATTTGTTGAGGAAGGTGCGGCCGCGCATGAAGTTCATGCTTTTGACCTTGATGCGTGAACGGATCAGCTCGTTGGTCGCGGCACGTCCCCATTCTCCGGTGCCACTATCGGTCTTACCCAGGACCTCGAGATTGTCGTCGAGCGCGCCCATCCAGGGGCCCATTTTTTCCTCTTCGGTTCCCGGCAGGAAGCCGATGTCCTCGCCGACCGATACCGTGGCGCGCGTCATGATGATTTCGGTGTAGCGGCGATCGTCGAGTACTTGCGTGAGGCCGCTGGCCAGCGCCATCAGCGTCTTGCCGGTACCCGCCGTGCCTGCCAGCGTGACGAAGTCAACTTCCGGATCCATCAGCAGGTTCATCGCGAAGTTTTGCTCGCGGTTACGCATGGTCACGCCCCAAATCGCGTTTTTCAGATGGGTGTAGTCCTTGAGGGTTTTCAGGACGGCTGTTTTGGCCTGTATTTCCGTGACACGGGCATACAGCGGCGGCTCGCCCGGCGCTTCAAAAAACACAAACTGGTTGATTAGCAGGCTGGCCACAATCGGTCCCGCGATTCGGTAGAAGGTTTGGCTGCCTTGCTGCCAGCTTTCTATGGTTTTGCTCTGGTGCGTCCAGAAGTCGGTCGGCAAAGCCAGCGAGCCGGAATACAGCAGTTCGCTGTCGTCCAGCGCCTTGTCGTTCTGGTAGTCGTCGGTGGCCAGCCCAAGGGCCCTGGCCTTGACGCGCATGTTGATGTCTTTGGACACCAGCACCACCTCGCGCGGCGCATAGTCCTTGCGCAGGGCCTCGACCACCCCGAGTATCTGATTGTCAGCTTTGCCTTGGGGCAGGCTCATGGGCAGCGAGTAATCGAGCGGCTTGGTCTGGAAAAACAGGGAGCCACCGGCTTCGCGGTGTCCGGTGGTGTTCAGCTTGAGGCCCTTGCCGATGTCGGCACCCTGGGCGCCTGCCAGTGCGTCCAGCGAGCGGCTGGTTTGGCGTGCGTTGCGGGCCACCTCGGTCATGCCCTTTTTATGGCCGTCGAGTTCTTCGAGCACGATCATCGGCAAAAAGATATCGTGCTCTTCAAAGCGAAACAGGCACATTGGATCGTGCATCAGGACATTGGTGTCGAGCACAAACAGCTTGCCCGGCCCGGCAAGCCTGGTCTTCTTGGCGGTTGCCTCGGACTGCGACAGCGGAACGCTCTCTTTTTTGTAGCTATCCGTGCGCGTCTTTCCCCGGCTGGAGGGCAGCTTTCCCTTGAAAGCCACGGGATGATCGCCTTCATTAGCCGTGCGGATGTCAACCAGCTCCAACACCGGGGGCTTCTGGGCAGGCTCAGCGATTTCCAGCTTTCGCGCAACCCTGAAAGGCGAGCGGGCTGGCGCATCGAGAGCGCCGAGGGAAAGCAGTGCGGCACGTTTGGCCGGGGCGGGTGGCAAAGGCATAGTGCTCAGGACTCTCTAAATGAAGGTTTGAAAAGCAAAAAAAGCCGCCAGGAGGCCAAGGCGGCTTTTTATTTAACGCAGTTGCGAGGTGTCAACAGCATGAGTTGATTATGCCCAACTCATGTGGCAGGGCAATCCATTTTTGTTAACTGGCCTCACCATGAATTCAGACGGCCTTTTTCAAGGCTTTGACGGCCTTGAGGACATCGTCCACATGGCCGGGAACTTTCAGCCCGCGCCATTCGTCTTTCAACAGACCGTCCGCGCCGACCAAAAAGGTACTGCGCTCAATGCCTTTGACCTTTTTGCCGTACATGATCTTGTTTTTGACCACGCCGAACATGTGACACATTTTTTCCTCGGTATCAGCAATCAGCTCAAACGGGAGTTCAAGCTTGGACTTGAACTCGTCATGAGACTTCATGTTGTCCCGCGAGACGCCGAACACGGTTGCGCCGGCTTTGACGAAATCTTTGTAGCGGTCACGAAACTGCATGGCTTCGGTGGTGCAGCCGGGCGTGTTGTCTTTCGGGTAAAAGTACATCACAACCACATGACCCAGATGAGACTGGTTGGAAACCTTGAGCCCACCTGTGGCGGTTGCTTCGAATTCGGGAAGTGGTTTATTAATGACGACTGCCATACTGAGTAGACCCTGACGATAATAGTTGTATTTAGCCGTGCCTCTTGGTAGCAGGTTCGAGTGATAGTCTCGCCCGTGTGGCACCAAGTATCAAGTTACATTTTACTCCGAATGAGAAGGCCTTTCAGCCTTCGGTTGCTTCTGGCTCGATCAGCAGGGCTGCAATCACTTGCCGGCCCTCCCCCGCCAAGACGTTATAGGTACGGCAAGCGGCCAGCGTGTCCATGGTTTCAAAGCCTATGCGCTGGTCCATCAAGACACGCAAAAATCCGGGAGGCGGAAAACGCAGGCGCGATCCGCTACCAAAAATTATCAGTTCCGGTTGTGTTTTTGCCAGCAGGGTGAAGTGCTCTTCAGTGAGTTGGTCAAAGCGCGTGCAATGCCAGTCAAATTTCTCGCCACGTGAGCCAATCACGATGCTGTACCCGATTTTTTCAGCCACGCCGTTGCAGCCCAAACCCACCCAGCCGGGGCCGTAGCCCAAGATGGCTTGAACATCGAGACTGTCGGGCTGTAGTTTCATGGGAATTCAGGGCGTTGGGAGGCGGGAGATGGCTACGTATAAAGACTTTTTGCTGGCGCGTTGCCAGCGAAAGCTGCGCTTTATGTGGTCAAATTATAGATTCCGTCCGAATTTCCCGTTGCAGTGCAGGGGGTTTCTCCTGTTGAACAGGGAGGTTACCGGCGTGCTTGTGAGTGTGATCGCCGGAGCGGTCTTAGCCTGGGTATCCAAAAGAGCATCATGAAACTGATCACCAAATCTGCCAAATTAGCCAATGTCTGCTACGACATCCGCGGCCCCATCATGGACCGGGCCAAGCAGATGGAAGACGAAGGCCACAAGATCATCAAGCTCAACATTGGCAATCTCGCCGTGTTCGGTTTTGATTCGCCCGAAGAAATTCAGCAGGACATGATCCGCAACCTGCCCAACTCGGCTGGCTATTCGGACAGCAAGGGCATATTTGCGGCGCGCAAGGCGGTGATGCACGAAACGCAAAAGCAGGGCATCAAGGGCGTGACGCTGGACGACATTTACCTGGGCAATGGCGCCAGCGAGCTGATCGTGATGGCGACCAACGCGTTGCTCAACGACGGCGATGAATTGCTGCTGCCCACGCCCGACTATCCCTTGTGGACGGCGGCTGCGAGCCTTTCCGGCGGCACGCCCGTGCATTACCTGTGCGATGAAGCCAATGGATGGATGCCCAGCCTGGCTGATATCCGTGCCAAGATCACGCCATCCACCCGCGGCATCGTCGTCATCAATCCCAATAATCCGACTGGCGCGCTGTATTCCGATGAACTGCTTTTGGGCATTGTCGAAATCGCGCGCAAGCACAATCTGGTGATTTTTGCCGACGAGGTCTATGACAAGGTGCTTTACGACCGCGTGCGCCACACGGCGATTGCCAGCCTGTCGCAAGACGTATTGACGCTGACCTTCAATAGTTTGAGCAAGAGCTACCGCTCCTGCGGCTACCGCGCTGGCTGGATGGTGGTGTCGGGCGACAAGAAGCCTGCCAGTGACTACATCGAGGGGCTCAATATGCTCTCGAACATGCGGCTGTGCTCCAACGTGCCCGGCCAATGGGCGATTCAGACAGCGCTGGGCGGCTATCAGAGCATTAACGATCTGGTCGGCGAGGGCGGGCGGCTTCGTCGCCAGCGCGATCTGGCGTATGAACTGATTACCGCGATCCCGGGAGTGAGCTGCGTCAAGCCCAGTGCGGCGCTGTATATGTTTCCGCGGCTCGATCCCAAGGTTTATCCCATTGTTGATGATCGGCAGTTTTTTCTGGAATTGCTCGAAGCCACACGCGTCATGCTGGTGCAGGGCACCGGTTTCAACTGGGCCACGCCAGATCATTTCCGCATCGTCTTCTTGCCGCATGAAGACGACTTGCGCGAAGCCATCGCGCGCATTGCCAGGTTTCTTGAGACCTGGCGCAATAGCCGTATCTGACTTTCTATTTTTACAAGTAAGACTTCAAGAGACCATGAATCCCTTCATAAAAGCGACGAATTTGAGCCCGATCAGGGTAGGCCTTTTGGGCATAGGAACCGTGGGTAGCGGCACCTTCAATGTGTTGCAACGCAACCAGGAAGAGATTCGCCGCCGCGCTGGCCGCGGCATCGAAATCACCATGGTGGCCGACCTGGACGTGACACGCGCCAAGGCCGTCGTGGGTGAAGGCGTGCAGGTGGTGGCAGATGCGCGCCAGGTTATCGCCAACCCCGACATCGACATCGTGGTCGAGCTCATCGGCGGATATGGCATTGCCAAGGCATTGGTGCTGGAGGCAATAGCGGCGGGCAAGCATGTAGTCACCGCCAACAAGGCACTGCTCGCGGTGCACGGCACCGAGATCTTCGCCGCCGCGCATCGCAAGGGCGTCATGGTGGCCTTCGAGGCGGCCGTCGCCGGCGGAATTCCGATCATCAAGGCGTTGCGCGAGGGTCTGACCGCCAACAGCATCCAGTGGATCGCCGGCATCATCAACGGGACGACGAATTTCATCCTGTCGGAAATGCGCGACAAGGGCCTGGACTTTGATGCGGCACTGAAGGACGCGCAGCGCCTGGGCTACGCCGAGGCCGATCCGACTTTCGACATCGAGGGCGTGGACGCCGGCCACAAGGTGACGCTGATGTCGGCCATTGCCTTTGGCATCCCGGTGCAGTTCGACAAGGCCTATGTCGAGGGCATCACCGAACTGGCCGCGCAGGATATCCGCTACGCCGAGCAACTCGGCTACCGCATCAAGCTGCTGGGCATTACCAAGCGTGCCGCGAATGGCATCGAGCTGCGCGTGCATCCGAGCCTGGTGCCGACCAAGCGATTGATTGCCAATGTCGAGGGCGCAATGAACGCGGTGGTGGTGCAGGGCGATGCCGTCGGCACCACGCTTTACTATGGCAAGGGCGCAGGCAGCGAGCCGACGGCCAGCGCCGTGATCGCAGATCTGGTTGATATCGCGCGCCTGCACACGGCGGACCCTGAGCACCGCGTGCCCTACCTGGCGTTCCAGCCCGACACCATGACTCAGGCCATGAGTGACTTGCCCATCGTGCCGATGTCCGACGTGGTGACCAGCTACTACCTGCGGCTGAAGGTTGCTGACGAAACCGGCGTGCTGGCAAAAGTCACTGGCATTCTTGCTTCGCTGGGAATCAGCATCGATGCCGTGCTGCAGCGCGAGGCCGATGACGTGGGCGGCGAGGGTTCCACGCAAACCGACCTCATCATCCTCACGCATGATTGTGTGGAAGCAAAAATGAACGAAGCGCTGGCGCAAATGCAGGCGCTGCCCACGGTGCTGGCGCCCATCACGCGCATTCGCAAGGAGGAACTTGCCTGATGCGCTATATCTCCACACGCGGCCACAGTCAGCGCAAGCGCTTTTGCGAAATCCTGCTCGAAGGCCTGGCGCCCGACGGCGGCTTGTACCTGCCAGAGCACTACCCGCAAGTTGACCAGGCAACGCTCGCGGCTTGGCGCCGTCTTCCCTACGCCGATCTGGCATTCGAAATTCTGTCGCTGTATATCGACGACATTCCCGCGAATGACCTCCGGGCGATTTGCCGCAAGACCTACACCGAAGCGGTTTTTGGAACGCCGGAGATTGTGCCGATTCGGCCGCTGGAGCCTGGCTTGTACCTGCAAGCCCTGTCCAACGGCCCGACGCTCGCTTTCAAGGACCTGGCCATGCAATTGCTGGGCAACCTGTTCGAGTACCAGCTGGCGCAGCGCGGCGAGGAGCTCAATATCCTGGGCGCCACCAGCGGCGACACCGGCAGTGCCGCCGAATACGCCATGCGCGGCAAAAAAGGCGTGCGCGTCTTCATGACCTCGCCCAAGGGCCGCATGAGCCCGTTCCAGCAGGCGCAGATGTTCAGCCTGCAGGATGAAAACATCCACAACCTCGCGATTGAGGGCGTATTTGACGACTGTCAAGACATCGTCAAGGCCGTGTCCAATGATCTGGATTTCAAGCGCCAGTACAAAATCGGCACGGTCAACTCGATCAACTGGGCGCGCCTGATGGCGCAGGTCGTTTATTACTTTGCCGGTTATTTTCAAGCCACAAACGTCGCCCCCACGCTTGCGACTGCGTCTGCTGCGCTGCCCCCCGGGGGGGCTCTTTCGCCTAGGGGCGGCCCGGCGGCGAAAGCCAACACCGAGAAGGTCAGTTTTGCCGTGCCATCGGGTAATTTTGGAAATGTCTGCGCCGGCCATGTGGCGCGCAGCATGGGGCTGCCGATTGACCGTCTGGTGGTGGCCACCAACGAGAACGATGTGCTTGACGAGTTCTTTCGCACTGGCGTTTACCGGGTTCGCGGCAGCGCCGACACCTTTGAAACCTCCAGTCCGTCGATGGATATTTCCAAAGCCTCGAATTTTGAGCGTTTTGTGTTTGACCTGCTGGGTCGGGATGGCGACAAAATCAAGGCGCTGTTTCATGACCAACTGGCCAGCCAGGGCAGTTTTGATCTGAGCGCCGATCCGGCCTTCAAATCCATCGCCGAGCGCTACGGTTTTGTCAGCGGCAAGAGCACGCACGCCGACCGGCTGGCCACGATCAAGAGCACCTATGAGCGCTTTGCCACCATGATTGACACGCATACCGCCGATGGCGTGAAGGTGGCGCGCGAGCATCTTCAGCACGGGGTTCCCATGATCGTTCTGGAAACAGCTTTGCCCATCAAGTTTGCTCAAGCGATAGAGGAAGCCCTAGGAAAATTCCCGGAACGGCCGGCGCGATTTGAGGGCATTGAGGCCTTGCCAAAACGCGTCAAGGTGCTGCCCGCCGACGTGGCAGTGATCAAGCGCTACATTGCAGAAAATGTGCATTAAATATGGCAGTGGCAACCATCTTGCTTGCGCAGGTAGCTATCTAAGTGATAACAATATTACTCTATTGAGAACGCTTTCATGAACGTGATCGGATTTGCCGGGTACTCCGGCTCGGGCAAAACGTCGCTGGTGGAAAAGCTGATTCCCGCCCTCAAGCTGCGCGGGCTGCGGGTATCGGTCGTGAAGCATGCCCATCACCGTTTTGACATTGACCACCCCGGCAAGGATACCTACCGGCATCGTGAGGCCGGCGCCTTTGAGGTGGTGGTGGCCTCGACAAACAGGCTGGCGCTCATGCGCGAGTTTGAAAAGCCTGCCGAACTGACGGTTCACCAGTTGATTGCCGAGCTGTACGAGGGTGTGGACTGGGTGCTGGTGGAAGGCTTCAAGCACAGCGATTTGCTCAAGATTGAAGTCTGGCGCGCTTCGTCCGGCCAGCCTACCCGCTACATGGAAGATGACTTTATCGTCGCCATCGCCACTGACTCGCCCGGGCAGTTGCCGCAAGCAACCTTGCGTCCGGTGCTGGATTTGAACGATGCAGACGCCGTGGCCGATTACCTGGTCAACAATCAAAAGCGCTTTGCTTACTCGTTTGATGATCGTTTCGATTAACCCTCGTCTGTACACGCCAGTTCCGGATACCTCGCCATGAGCCTTGCTTCTGCACCCACCCCAGCCCGCACAGTTCCAGCACCGAGTATGTTACGCGCGCCTCTCAAACCACTCGATCTGGCACTGGCGGAACTGCTGGCCCGAGCCGCGCCCTTGCCGGGTGGTGAGCTCGTTTCCACCTTTGATGCCGATGGCCGCGTGCTGGCCCAAGACCTGGTTTCCAGCCTGGATGTGCCGGCGCACGACAACAGTTCCATGGATGGCTACGCCGTGCGTTGCGCCGACTGGGCCAGTGCCGCTGGCGTGTTGCAGGTCAACCAGCGCATTCCGGCCGGCAGCAGCGGGCATGCGCTGGCTGCAGCGAGCGCAGCGCGGATTTTCACCGGCGCGCCCATTCCGCCGGGCGCTGATGCCGTGGTGATGCAGGAAGACTGCGAGGCGGTGTCGGCCGACGACCCGCTCCATTCGGGTGTTCGCATTCAGAGCCAGCCCAGGTTGGGGCAGTGGATTCGCCGCCGCGGTGAAGACGTTGCCGCCGGCGCGGTGGTACTGCATCAAGGCACTCGATTGAGCCCCGCCGCGCTCGGCCTGGCCGCCAGCATCGGCTTTGACAAGCTGCAGGTCGCCAGGCGACCACGCGTGGCCTTGTTCTCCACCGGCGACGAGCTCGTGATGCCTGGCGACGTTCTACCGTCCGACATGAAACCCGGTGCTGTTTACAATTCCAACCGCTTCTTCCTGAAGGCCCTGCTGCAGCGGCTGGGCTGCAGTGTGACCGATTTGGGCATCGTGCCTGACCGGCTTGACGCTACGGTGGCCGCGCTCCAGGGCGCAAGCCAAAGCCACGACCTGATTTTGACCAGTGGCGGTGTCTCGGTTGGGGAAGAAGACCATATCAAGCCGGCAGTGCAGGCGCTGGGCGCGCTCGACCTGTGGCAGATCGCCATCAAACCAGGCAAACCGTTTGCGTATGGCCATATTGGCGCGGCGCACTTCATGGGCTTGCCCGGCAATCCGGTATCGAGCTTTGTGACTTTTTTGCTGCTGGTCCGGCCCTTTCTTCTCAAACTCCAGGGTGCGACCGCGCTTGCTCCTGAATCAATAGCTGTCCGCGCCGATTTTGATTGGGCCAGAGCCGATAAACGTCGTGAATTTTTGCGTGTGAAGCAGAACGCCACCGGCGGGCTGGAATTGTTTGGCAACCAAAGCTCGGGCGTTCTCACCTCCGCCGTCTGGGGCGATGGGCTGGTCGATAACCCGCCTGGCCAAACCATTGCGCGCGGTGACATGGTCCGGTTCATTCCATTTTCGGCGCTACTGTCTTGAAGGTCGCCCCATGAAAGTCACCATCAAGTACTTTGCCGCCATCCGCGAAGCCATCGGGCAGGGCATTGAGGTGCGTGAAACGCTGGCGGTCAATCTGTCGGCCCTGCGCGATGAACTGCTGGCGGCCAGCCCCGCGCACGCCGACAGCCTGGCACGCGGAAGGTCGGTTCGCATGGCGCTCAATCAGGTCATGAGCGACGAGTCGGCCACGTTGACCGAAGGTTGCGAAGTCGCCTTTTTCCCGCCCGTGACAGGAGGCTGAAATGAACACTCGCGTCTCCATTCAGACAGAAGATTTCAATCTCGCTGACGAGATTTCCGCGCTACGCAAAAATGACCAGCGCGTCGGCGCGGTCTGCAGTTTTATCGGCACTGTGCGTGACCATAACGTGGCCCCCACGCTCGGCACTGACGTGTCCTCGCTGCCCCCCGAAGGGGCTGAACTTGCTAGGGGCGGCCCGTCGCTGCGTTCGTCGGCTCAGCAAGGAGAAGTGCTTTCCATGGAGCTTGAGCACTACCCCGGCATGACCGAAAAAGCCATCGAGGCCATGATTGACGAAGCTTGCGCGCGCTTTGACATTTTCGCCGCCCGGGTGATTCACCGCGTCGGGCTCTTGCAGCCGCTCGATCAGGTGGTCATGGTGGCGGTGACTTCCGCCCACCGGGGTGAAAGCTTCAAGGCCTGCGAGTTTTTGATGGACTACCTCAAAACCCAGGCGCCGTTCTGGAAAAAAGAGCAAACCCCCGAAGGCGCGCGCTGGGTCGATGCGCGCAGCAGCGACGACGCGGCCTTGGCCAAATGGGGCATCCAGGCCGCTAACGGCTAACTTTCATGAATCCAGGCCGACGCCCCGGATGATGAAAGAAACTCAAAGGTGGAGGTGCTGAGGTAGATGCCGAGAAAATTCTTTGGG
>MERZ01000377.1:16630-16742 GCA_001770785.1 Burkholderiales bacterium RIFCSPHIGHO2_12_FULL_61_11 | reverse complement strand
ACTGAAACAACACAACCCTGCACAGTAAATTTATGAAGCAAGGTGTAGCAAAGTCATTGACACGTTCCGCCCAAGTCACTGAAGAATCAGGTGGGTCGTCGCTGTCAAGGTA
>MERZ01000377.1:3543-16595 GCA_001770785.1 Burkholderiales bacterium RIFCSPHIGHO2_12_FULL_61_11 | reverse complement strand
AATTCTGTAGCGGTCTTGCTCTGTGCTTGTCAGATTATCTGAGGTGTCAAAGGTCTTGAAAATCAGATTCACAATGGCGGTGCTGGCCGTGTCCGGCTCGACCACATAGCTGACCACCGTCTTCCCCGCCCGAGTGATTTTGCTGCTGTCCGTGAAATTGGTTGCGGTGCCGATAGTGCCGGTATCACCGACCATGATGGATGGCGGGATGCTGGGCGTCGGCAGGTAAACGCTATGGACACCGTTCGAGCTGAAACCCAGTGGCGTGTAGTCGTTGTCATAGTAGGCGGTGACGGTTGCAGTGATTGATGGCGGTGTGCAGGTGGTCAAGCTGATTGTCAATGTCAGTGCTGTTGACCACGGCACCGTCACTCCCTCAAAGGTTTGCCCGCCTGTGGCCGGAGCGGTTATCTCGCTCGCGAAGCCTTTGCAGGATCCAGAAACGTCATAGCTCTTTGTATACCCATTGGCAACGAGTGTGCTGTAGGCGCTTTTCAGCGGAAACGACAGTGTCGAAGTGACCGGTCCGGTGGCTGGCGTTGAGTCACTACCGCCACCGCCACAGGCACTAAATAACGCAGCCAAGCAAAGACCGACGATGAGGCGATGAAGTTTCATGATTTTCTCTGTGGTGTTCAGGAATCCGGTTCAATATTCGCAATGGCGCATTCAGGAGAAGACTAACCATTACAACAGCTCAAATGTTTGATCGAAATCATTAACGGGGCCCATCAATCCACCGTCACCCCGCCCTCGGAGCCGCCTCAGGCGCGCAAACCCGCCTCCACCGTCGGGTAACGCAGCACCAGCTTGAGCTCCTTTTTCAGCCGCTGGTTCTCGAGCCGCCGTGACTCGCCCATGAAGCTCAGCAGCATCAGTGGCAACTGCTCCTGCGCGGTGCTGCGCGGCAGCCGTGTCGGCCTTGGCAACTGGTAGAGGTCGGCGGCCAGGTCAAAGTAGTCGCCCATCAGCAGTTGCGTGTCGTCGCTGGCATGGGTGATGCGTTGCGGCTTGCCACGCCACAGGGCGGCCAGGCAGGCCCGGGCCAAGTCGTCGGCATGAATATGGTTGGTGTACACGTCGTCTTGCGCCCGCAGCACGGACGTGCCCTTGAGCAGCCGCCCGCGCGGCGTTCCGCCTTCGCGGTCAGGGGCATAAATGCCCGGAATGCGCAGGATGTGCACCCGCGTGCCGGTGGCGCGCCCAAACAGGCGCAGCAGGCTTTCTGCATGCACGCGGCGCTGGGCGCGCGGCGTGTCGGGATTGACGCGCCGGGTTTCGCTCACCCAGTCGCCAGCGCAGTCGCCATAAACCCCGCTGGTCGAGCCATAGACCAGCGAGTCTGGCAGGCTGCGCAGGCGCAGGGCGCGCAGCAGCGCCAGCGTGCGGGGATCGCTGCGCCAATCGGGGTCGTGGCTGGGGGGCGGCGCCAGATGCACCACGCGGGTTGCCAGCCCGGCCAGCCGGCGCAAGCTGGCGCGGTCATCCAGATTGCCTTGCAAGGGCGTGATGCCCTGCGCACGCAAGGCCGGCACGCGTTCGGCGGACGAGGTCAGGGCCAGCAGCTTGATCCGGGCCGGCAACTGCCGGGCCACGCGCAGGCCGACATCGCCGCAGCCGACGATCAAAACGCGCGCGCGGCGGAAACGAAAAGGCAAGGCGCCAAGGGGGTATAGGTTTGAAGGCAAAATTGGAACTCGCTGGAAAAATGCAGCCTGGCTAAATGATAAATCGAGCAACAGAACCCCCAAGGATACCGACTATGAGCTTCAACGTGATCGTGCAACCCAGCGGCAGGACATTTAGCGTCGATCAGGACGAAGCCGTGCTGGCAGCAGCCATTCGCCAGGGCATTGGCTTGCCGTATGGCTGCAAGGACGGCGCCTGCGGTTCCTGCAAGTGCAAACTGCTCGAAGGCAGCGTGACCCTTGGCGTGCACCAGCTCAAGGCCTTGTCGCCCGAGGAAGAAGCCAGCGGTTTTATTCTGACCTGCTGCGGCATGGCGCACAGCGACGTGGTCATCGAATCGCGTCAGGTCACCGATGAGAGCGCCTTTCCCGTCAAGAAAATGCCGGTGCGTGTAAGCAGCCTGGTGCGCGCCTCGCACGACGTGATGGTGCTTCGCCTGCAGCTGCCCGCCAGCGACGTGTTCAAGTACCACGCCGGTCAATACGTGGAATTTCTGCTGCGTGACGGCGCGCGCCGCGCCTACTCCATGGCCAACGCGCCGCATACCCTGGCCGACAACCCGAGCCTGGAATTGCACATTCGTCACATGCCGGGCGGCAAATTCACCGAGCATGTGTTCGGTGCGATGAAGGAGAAGGAAATTATGCGGATTGAAGGGCCTTACGGCAGCTTCTTTCTGCGCGAGGACAGCAGCAAGCCGATGGTGCTGCTGGCTTCCGGCACGGGCTTTGCGCCCATCAAGGCGCTGATCGAGCACATGCAGTTCAAAGGCATCACGCGCCCTGCCGTGCTGTATTGGGGCGGCCGCCGACCGGCTGACCTGTACATGCATGACTGGGTGCTGGCCAGGGTGGCCGAAATGCCCAACCTGAAATACATTCCGGTCGTCTCCGATGCCTTGCCCGAAGACGGCTGGAGCGGGCGCACCGGCTTTGTTCACAGAGCCGTGCTTGAAGATTTCCACGACCTCTCGACGTTCCAGGTTTATGCCTGCGGCGCGCCGGTGGTGGTGGAATCAGCCCGCGACGAGTACAGCGCGCTGGCGGGCCTGCCGGCCGAAGAGTTTTTTGCCGACTCGTTCACCACCGAAGCCGACAAGGCCATGGCCGCGTAAAGCAGCGCCCGGCCCGGTCGCGTGTCTTGAGCTCAGCCGAAACGTCAGGGTGACAGGGTAAGGTCGCCGACATAGCCCAGGCTATGACCGCCGGTGTTGTCGGCATCCGCGCCAATCAGCACCGACTGCAGCGGCGGCACGGTGGCTCTCTCCTGGCCAAAGGCACGGCGAAAATCGGCGACCAGATCGCGTGAGTGCGTGACCCACTGGCCCAGACGCTGCGCGCCGCTGTCAACAATGATGAAGCGTACCCGCGAGGTGTAGGCGTTGGAAAGCAAGGTTCCGCTCGCCAGCCTGGCGTCCCACAAGTAACACAGTGTGGCAGCGGGCAGGTTTTCGCCGCTGACCGAGCGTGCCAGGCGCAGCCGGTTGCGCTCGATGAACCCCAGTTTTTCCAGCGGCGCGTCGAACAGTGCGCAGACCTTGAGCGGGCTGTCGTCTCCTTCGCGGCGGCGCAGGTCGGCGCCTGTCAGCGGCTGGTCCAGCCGCCAGCGCCAGCGCAGTCGCAGCTCCGAATCCGGCACGGCAGGCGGCAACGGATGCACCAAATTGCCGTACGACTTTGACGCCTCCACCCGCAGCACCTTGCGGCCGTCCAGTTCGGTAATGTCGAATTGGGTCACGGGTATCTTGCCGCCCGGCAGGCCGACCGCCCGCCAAGGCGCGGGCGGCTCGCCGCCGCTGGCCGACGAAAATGGCGTCAGGGCCAGCGCGGATGGTTTTGCTTCGAGTGGCGCTAAATTTTGGCAAAACGTGCCTGTAAGCACCGCGCACAATGCGCAAGAAGCTATTAATCTAATAGCGCTTAGGCGGTGGGAATGAGCCAGCTCCCGGCGATGCCGCATCATCTCAAGCCCGTTTCCAGTCGTGGTATTTGCGCGCCCATTCGAGCAGGCGCCTGGGCTGGTGCGCACGCTTCCATTCGCCAGCGGCGTACTTGTTGGCCTCTGCCAGCGTCGGGTAGGTGTGGATGGTCGAGAGAATCTTGTTCAGCCCCAAACCGTGCCGCATCGCCAGCACATACTCGGCCAGCAGCTCACCGGCATGGCTGCCGACAATCGTGACACCCAAAATCCGGTCCTTGCCCGGCACGGTGAGCACTTTCACAAAACCCTGCGCCTCGCTATCGGCAATGGCGCGGTCCAGCTCGTCCATGCCGTATTTCGTGACTTCGCAGGCAACGCCTTTTTCCTTCGCCTCCTGCTCGTTCAGGCCGACGCGCGCAACCTCCGGGTCTATGAAGGTGGTCCAGGGAATCACCGAGTAGTCCACCTTGAATTTTTTGACATCGCCAAACAGCGCGTTGACCGCCGCATACCAGGCCTGGTGCGCCGCCACATGGGTGAACTGGTAGGGCCCCGCCACGTCACCGGCCGCGTAGATATTCGGGTAAATGGTTTGCAAATACTCGTTGGTTTCCACCGTGCGCTGCGCCGGGATGCCGAGCGCTTCCAGCCCGTAGCCCGTCAGGCGCGCCACGCGGCCGACGGCGCAGATGAGCTGGTCAAATTCAATGCGCTTTTCGCTGCCCTGATGCGCCACCACCAGCGTTTTTACATCTCCCGTCCTGTCGCAGCGCAAGGCCTTGTGGTCCGTGAGTACACTGACGCCATCGGCCTCAAGCGCCTTGCAGGCCAGCGCCGAGACTTCCTCGTCCTCGCGAATCATGATGCGCGGCGCCATTTCAACCTGCGTGACCTGCGCGCCCAGCCGGGCAAAGCTCTGCGCCAGTTCGCAGCCGATGGGGCCGCCACCCAGCACCACCAGGCGGCGCGGCACTTCGTCGAGCCGGGCAAATTCGTCCCACAGCGTGTCGCTGGTGACGTAGCCGGTTTCTTCCAGCCCCGGCAGCGGCGGAACGAAGGGCTGCGCGCCCGCCGCAATCACGATGCTGCGCGTAGTCAGAAGCTGTGTGCCGCCATCGTTCAGCGCAATTTCCACCGTCCACGGGTTCACGATGCGGGCATGGCCCTGAAGAACTTCGACACCCAGGGCGGTGTAACGCGCCACGCTGTCGTGCGGCGCAACGGTGCGGATCACCGCTTGCACGCGCTGCATCACCGCCTTGAAACTGAAGGCCGGCGAACTGTCGGCCAGCCCGTAGTGGGACCCATGCTTCATCTGATGAGCGAGTTTGGCGCTGCGAATCAGCGCCTTGGAGGGCACGCAGCCGTAGTTCAGGCAGTCGCCGCCCATCTTATGGGCTTCCACCAGCGTGACCTTGGCCTTGACCACCGCGGCAATGTAAGCCGAGACCAGTCCGCCCGCGCCCGCACCGATCACGACCAGATTACGATCAAAACGGGCCGGCCGCACCGCGTTCCAGCGCGCATACACCTTGCGGCGTTTGAAAAAACCCAGCGCCTTTTTAGTGATCAGCGGCAGCAACCCGAGCATCACAAACGAGCCGATCAGCCCCGGCGAGAGGATGGATTGAAGCGAATCGATTTTCGCCAACTGCGTGCCCGCGTTCACATAAACCACGGTGCCGGCAAACATGCCGACCTGGCTGACCCAAAAATAAGTCCAGGTCTTGATGGGCGTCAGGCCCATGAGCAGGTTGAGCGCAAAAAACGGCACCACGGGAATCAGCCGCAGCGTGAACAGGTAATACGCCCCTTCCTTCTCGATACCCTTGTTTACCTCGGCCAGGCGCGGGCCGAAGCGCGCCTGAACCGCGCCCTGGAGCAGGTAGCGTGCCGCCAGCATGGCCAGCGTGGCCCCCAGGGTCGAGGCAAATGACACCACCACGGTGCCCCAGACCAGACCAAAAATTGCGCCCGCCGCCAGCGTCATGATGGCCGCGCCCGGCAAGGACAGCGCGGTAATGGCCACGTAGCCCGCAAAAAAGACCAGCAGCACTAATCCAGGCCTCTGCTCAAATAGCGCCGCGAAAGAGGCCTGACTGTCCTTGATGAACGCCAGGCTGAAATAGCGGCCCAGGTCGAGCGCAAAAAAAGCGCCGAATCCTGCCAGCAGGAGCGCGGCGATAAGGAGTTTGCGTGAATTCACTAAGAGCCTTGTTGGTTATTCTTCAGAATAAGTCGGATGGCGACCGGGATTCTTACAACTCTAGTTTGCTTCGCGCTGTAAGAAATAGCCAGCGCCAGCGACCAATTGGTCAACGGCAAAGCTGGCGCAATGCAGCCCAAAGCGCCTAAAGTTTCAACGGGTGACGGAACCTGCCAATATTCGGGAACTCTGTCCATTTAACTTTAACAAGAAAGCCACAAACATGACCCAGGCACTGGTCGGCATCATCGGAGGCAGCGGCCTCTACCAGATGGATGCGCTGCAAGACGCGCAGGAGCAGCTGATGAGCACGCCTTTTGGCGCGCCCTCCGACGTGCTGCTGACGGGCCGCGTGCACGGCGTGCCGGTGGCATTTCTGGCCAGGCACGGCCGTAGCCACCGCCTGCTGCCCGGCGAAGTGCCCTACCGCGCCAACCTCCACGCCATGAAGCAGCTCGGCGTGCGTTACCTGCTGTCGGTGTCAGCCGTGGGCTCGCTGCGAGAAGATTTCAAGCCGCTCGACATGGCGCTGCCCGACCAGTTCATCGACCTGACCCAGCGCCGCGAGAGCAGCTTTTTCGGCCAGGGCGCCGTGGCCCATGTGTCGATGGCGCAGCCGGTGTGCCCGGCGACGGCCGCGGTGCTGGCGCGCGCCGTGCGCAGCGTGCTCGCCGCACATGCCCCAGACCATGGCGTGACGCTGCACGAAAGCGGCACCTATGTCTGCATCGAA
This sequence comes from Burkholderiales bacterium RIFCSPHIGHO2_12_FULL_61_11, assembly GCA_001770785.1. Classification (GTDB taxonomy): domain Bacteria; phylum Pseudomonadota; class Gammaproteobacteria; order Burkholderiales; family Burkholderiaceae_C; genus Polaromonas. The sequence goes on along the minus strand of MERZ01000377.1, from coordinate 10,047 downwards.
GGCCCGCAGTTTTCCAGCCTGGCCGAATCCAACTGGTACCGCGGCATGGGCGCGGACGTGATCGGCATGACCAACATGCCAGAGGCCAAACTGGCGCGCGAGGCGCAAATCGCCTACACCACGCTGGCCCTGGTGACCGACTACGACTGCTGGCACCCGCGCGAGGCGAATGTCAGCGCCAATATGGCGCTGGCCAATCTGCTGAAAAATGCGGGCCGTGCGCAGCAAGTGGTGGCCGAGGCCATCCGCCTGCTGGGGGCCGAACCACCCGGGAGCGAGGCGCACAGCGCGCTCAAAAACGCGCTGGTCACCCAGCCCGACGCCATGGCGCCCGAGGTGCGCGCGCGGCTGGCCGTGCTGCTCAACTAATTTTCAAAACGAATAAATCCTCATGCACGACACCCTGCCCCTGCTGGAGCAAACCCGCTTCCCCGCGATCCGGCGTGCGCGCCTGGACACCTTGCAAGTCAACCTGGGCTACAAGTGCAACCAGAGTTGCGTGCACTGCCATGTCAATGCCGGGCCGAACCGCACCGAGATGATGGACGATGCCACGCTGGCGCTGATTCCGCAGGTGCTGGCGGCGCGCGGGCTGGGCACGCTGGACCTGACCGGCGGCGCGCCCGAGTTGCACCAGGGTTTTCGGGATCTGGTGCGTGCGGTGCGGGCGCAAGGCGTGCGCGTGATCGACCGCTGCAACCTCACGATATTGTCTGAGCCCGGGCAGCAAGGGCTGGCCGAGTTTCTGGCCGCGCAGCGGGTCGAGGTGGTTGCATCCATGCCCTGCTATTCGGCGGTCAACGTCGACAGGCAGCGCGGCGACGGCGTGTTTGACAAGAGCATTGCCGCGTTGCAGCAACTTAACGCCTTGGGTTACGGCCATGAAGAGTCGGGCCTGGTGCTGAACCTGGTCTACAACCCGCAAGGCGCGTCGCTGCCGCCCGAGCAGAAAAAGCTGCAGGCCGACTACAAACGCGAGTTGTCCCAGCATTTCGGCATCGTCTTTAACGAGCTGTTTGCGCTGACCAACATGCCGATCCAGCGCTTTGGCTCGACGCTGGTGTCCAAGGGCGCTTTTGACAGCTACATGGACTTGCTCAAGAGCAGTTTTCAGGCGCAAAACCTGCCCGGCGTGATGTGCCGCAGCACCGTCAGCGTGGACTGGCAGGGCTGGCTGTCTGATTGCGATTTCAACCAGCAGCTCGGCCTGCCGCTCGGCACCTCTGGCCTGCGCCGCCACCTGCGCGATCTGCTCAAATCCGGCCTGGACGAGCAACCCATCCGTGTGGCCGGCCACTGCTTTGGCTGCACCGCCGGCCAGGGCAGCAGCTGCGGCGGCGCGCTGGAGCATTGAGCCATGACCGCACCGACGCTCACCATCGTCATGCCCGCGCTGAACGAAGCGGCGGGCATCGATGCCGCCCTGCAGACGCTGGCCCCGCTGCTGGCGCGCGGCGCGCAACTGCTGGTGGCCGATGGCGGCAGCGCCGATGACACCGTCGCGCGCGCGCTGGCCGGTGGCGCGCAGGTCATCAGCGCAGCGCGCGGGCGGGCGCTGCAAATGAACGCAGGGGCGCAGCAGGCCAGCGGCGCGGTGCTGCTGTTTCTGCATGCCGACAGCGCGCTGCCGGGCGACGCCGACATCCTGATTCAGCATGCGCTGGCTGCCGGCCCGGAAGTCTGGGGCCGTTTTGACGTGCGCATTGCGGGCAAGCCAAGGCTCCTGCGCGTGATTGCCGCGTTCATGAACGTGCGCTCGCGCTGGTCTGGCATCGCCACCGGCGACCAGGCCATGTTCATGACGCACGCCGCCTTTGACGCGGTCGGCGGCTTTCCGGCCCAGCCGCTGATGGAAGACATCGAGCTGTCCGCGCGCTTGCTCAAGCTGTCGCGCCCGGCCTGCCTGCGCGCGTGCGTCGTCACCTCGGGCCGGCGCTGGGAAAGCCGCGGCGTGTGGTCTACCCTGGTGCTGATGTGGCGGCTGCGCCTGGCCTACTGGCGCGGCGCGGCCCCTGAGCGGCTGGCAGAACTTTATCGGTGAAGGCAATGCACATGACCCTGAACAGACCCCGGCTCGTGCTCTTTGCCAAGGCGCCACAGGCAGGCGCGGTCAAGACCCGGCTGATCCCGGCGCTGGGCGCTCAGGGCGCGGCCGCGCTGGCGCGCAGCATGCTCAGCCACGCGCTGCAGCAGGCGCTGGCCGCCCAGATTGGCCCGGTCGAGTTGTGCATGACTCCGGCGCCGCAAGACCGGGCCTGGCGCGGCGTCGACCTGCCCGATGCCGTACTGCGCACCGCCCAGGGCGAAGGCGACCTGGGCCAGCGCATGGCCAGGGCCGTGCACCGCGTCACCACCAAGCATCAGCAACCCGTGCTGCTCATCGGCACCGACTGCCCGGCGCTGACGGCCGCGCGACTCACCGAGGCAGCCGCTCAGCTTCAAACCCATGACGCGGTGCTGGTTCCCGCCACCGATGGCGGCTATGTGCTGATCGGTCTGAAAGCGCCCTGCCCCGAGGTTTTCACGCAGATGCGCTGGAGCACGTCCACGGTGGCCGCCGAGACGCTGCGCCGCATGGCAGCGCTCAGTCTGCGGGTGTGGCAAGGCTTGCCGCTGCACGACATCGACGAGCCCGCCGACCTGGCGCAGCTGCCCATCAATTTTCGAAACGACTCAGGACTTCTCATCTCGCGTAGGTCGGGTTAGCCTTTGCGGGCGTAAGCCGACATCGGCGATTGCGCGCCCCGGGGATGTCGGGTTACGCCTTCGGCTAACCCGACCTACCTGAGAAGGCCAATAAACATGGAAAAAATAGCTATTAATTCAGTAGCACTCAAGATTTTGAAAGGTTCCAATATGCACACCGAAACCACCACCCACAACCTCGTCCAGAACTACTACGGCCACCAGTTGCAGGGCAGCGCTGATCTCAAGACCAGCGCCTGCTGCGACGCCAGCGCCATGCCCGAATGGCTCAAGCCGCTGCTTGCGCGCATCCACCCCGAAGTGCTGGCGCGCTACTACGGCTGCGGCCTGGTCTGCCCGCCGCTGCTTGAAGGCTGCCGCGTGCTCGATCTGGGTTGCGGCTCGGGCCGCGACGTGTATGCGCTGGCGCAACTTGTTGGCCGCAGCGGGCAAGTGGTCGGCGTTGACATGACCGACGAGCAGTTGGCCGTGGCCAGAGCGCACCAGGCCCACCATGCCGAAGTGTTCGGCTACAGCAATGTGCAGTTTCTGCACGGCTACATCGAGCGGCTCGATGAGCTGGGGCTGGAGCCCGCCAGCTTTGACGTGATCGTCTCCAACTGTGTCGTCAACCTCTCGCCCGACAAGGACGCCGTGCTGGCCGGCGTGCAGCGCCTGCTCAAGCCCGGCGGCGAGTTTTACTTTTCCGACGTGTACGCCGATCGCCGCGTTCCCGTGGCCGTGCGCAACGACCCCGTGCTTTACGGCGAATGCCTGGGCGGCGCGCTCTACTGGAAAGACTTTATTCGCCTGGCCCAGCGCCACGGCTTTGCCGATCCGCGCCTGCTGGAAGACCGGCCGCTGGACATCACCGACCCGCAACTCGCCGCGCGCACCGGCAACCTGCGCTTTTTCTCGGCCACCTATCGACTGTTCAAGCTGGCCGCGCTGGAATCGGCCTGCGAAGACTTCGGCCAGGCCGTGATCTACCGCGGCACCATTCCCGAGCAACCGGGCCGTTTTGTGCTCGACAAGCACCACGACATGCAGGCCGGCAAGGTGTTTCCGGTCTGCGGCAACACCTGGCACATGCTGCACGGCACGCGCTTTGCGCCGCACTTCAGCTTCATCGGCAACTTCGACACGCATTACGGCATTTTTGAAGGCTGCGGCAGCAGTTTGCCGTTTGATGGGCCGCAAGGCGCCGCGCCCGGCGACTGCGGGCCGGGCGCCTGCTGCTGATTCTTAGCGGGAAAATTCCATGGAATACCTGCTGATCGCCGTCGCACTGTTTCTGGCTTTCGGCAACGGCGCGAATGACAATTTCAAGGGCTTTGCCACCGTCTGGGGATCAGAGTCGCTCGGCTACCGTCAGGCGCTGCTGCTGGCCACGCTCGCAACGCTTGCGGGCAGCTTGCTGTCACTGTTTCTTGCCAGCGGCCTGGCGCAGCAATTTTCCGGCAAGGGCCTGCTGCCGCAGGCCATCGTGAGCGCCCCGCAATTCATCCTGAGCGTGGGCATCGGCGCGGCCCTCACGGTGATCATCGCCACCCGGGTCGGCTTGCCAATTTCAACCACACATGCCTTGATCGGCGGCCTCATCGGTGCCGGATGGGCGGCCAGCCCCGACGAAGTACAGTTCACGCAACTGGGAAATTCCTTTTTGCTGCCCTTGCTGTTCAGCCCCGTGGTGGCGGCATTGCTGGGGCTTGTTGCCTACCGTTTGCTGCGCCTGCGGCCCACCGCGAAGGACTGCGCCTGCGTGCTGCCGCCGCAAGCAGGCCTTGCGTTGCCGGGTGGCACACTGTTGAGTCTCGCTACGCCACAGCTGCTCATCGCCGACGATGCAACATGCGACAGACTGGCGCAGCCCCGCGCTCGCTTTTCCATTGCCCGCGTGCAGGACCACCTGCATATCCTGTCGGCTGGCCTGATCTGCTTTGCGCGCGCCGTGAACGACACGCCCAAACTCGCCGCGCTTCTGGTCGCGGCGCATCTGCTACAGGCCCAGTTGTCGATCGCGCTGATCGCGGTCGTGATGGCGCTCGGTGGCCTGCTGTTTGCGCGGCGCGTGGCCGAAACCATGAGCCGGCGCGTCACCCGCATGGATCCCACGCAAGGGCTGTCCGCCAACCTGATCACGGCCACCCTCGTGCTGGGTGCCAGCCAATTCGGTTTGCCGGTCTCCACCACCCATGTGTCGGTGGGTGCCATCATCGGTGTCGGCGCGGGTGCCGATACGCTCAACTGGGGCGCGCTGCGCAACGTCCTGCTGTCATGGGTCGCAACCTTGCCGATGGCCGCAGGCTTCGCCTGGCTTGCGCTGACATTTTTCTGATTTGCTATAGAACTAATAGCTGCTGTTTGCGCCCTCTAAAATGCGCCTTTTTTTTGCAAATCATAAAGACTCAGGGCTTTCCAAAACCGCCACCACCCGGCGTGTGAATCTCGAATACATCTCCCGGCTGCATCTCGGCCTGGCCGATGTGATCGAGTTCTTCGATCTGGCCACTGGCCCGCACGACAAGGTTGCGCCCCACCTGCCCCGGCTCGCCGCCGGCCATGCCAAAAGCGCCCTGCTTGCGGCCGTTGGACAATATGCTGGCGGTCATAGGCTCCAGAAACTTCACGCGCCGCACGCCGCCGTTGCCGCCGACCCAGCGCCCGGCACCGCCCGAGTTCTGGCGAATTTCGTAACTCTCCAGCCGCACCGGAAAGCGGAACTCCAGCACCTCGGGGTCGGTCAGGCGCGAGTTGGTCATGTGGGTTTGCACGACCGATGTGCCATTGAAGCCTTCACCCGCCCCCGATCCGCCCGAGAGGGTTTCGTAATACTGGTAACGCTCGTTACCGAAGGTGAAGTTGTTCATGGTGCACTGGCTGGCCGCCATCACGCCCAGCGCACCATAAAGCGCATTGGTGATGCAGCTCGACGTTTCCACGTTCCCCGCTACCACCGAAGCAGGCGGGTTCGGGTTCAACATCGAGCCGGCAGGAATGATGACCTTGAGCGGTTTCAGGCAACCGGCGTTGAGTGGAATGTCGTCGTCCACCAGCGTGCGGAACACATACAGCACCACCGCCATGCACACCGCCGTTGGCGCATTGAAGTTGTTGCTCTGCTGCGCCGAGGTGCCGGCGAAGTCGATCTCGGCGCTGCGGCTTTGCGTGTCCACGCGAACCGCGACCTTGATCTGCGCGCCGTTGTCCAGCGGCAAGGCAAAGGCATTAATTGGGGTCAGATTCCAATTATTTGTCTCCTTCATGGTTGCCTGGCGCTTAGCCTCCGATAATTGGAATCTGACCCCAATTAATGCAATCACCCGGCGCACCGACTCTTCGGCGTTGTCCTGCACATGGCCCATGTAGGCCAGCACCACGCCCTGGCTGAAGTGCTCGACCATCTTGCGCAGCTCCTGCACGCCCTTTTCATTGGCGGCGATCTGCGCCTTCAAGTCGGCCATGTTCTGCTGCGGATTGCGGCTCGGGTACTGGCCGCTTTTCAGCAGCGCAATCATCTCGGCTTCGCGCAACACACCACGATCCACCAGCAGGAAGTTGTTGATCTGCACGCCCTCCTCCTCGATGCGCGTGGAAAACGGCGGCATCGAGCCCGGCGTGGTGCCGCCGATGTCGGCATGGTGGCCGCGCGAGCCAACATAAAACGTCGGTGTGTCCGCGCTGCCCAGGTAGACCGGCGTGATCACAGTAATGTCGGGCAAATGCGTGCCGCCGTGATACGGGTCATTCAGCACATAGACATTGCCCGGCTGCATGGCGCCGGCGTTCTCGCGGATCACGGTCTTGATGCTCTCGCCC
>MERZ01000377.1:0-3509 GCA_001770785.1 Burkholderiales bacterium RIFCSPHIGHO2_12_FULL_61_11 | reverse complement strand
GCCGCTCCTTGATGTTCACCGAGTAGGCCGTGTTTTGCAGCTGCAGCCCCATCTGCTCGGCAATGTTCATGAAAAGGTTGTTGAAGACCTCCAGCAGCACCGGGTCCACCGTCGTGCCCGCGGCAAATTTGATGGCACGCTTTTCCCGGCGTTCCAGCACCAGGTGATCCAAAGCCGTCACGACGGCTTGCCAGCCGGGTTCGACCACCGTGGTCGCGTTTTTCTCGGCAATGATGGCCGGGCCTGCAATGATGTCGCCCGGCTGCAGGTCTTCGCGCACCACCAGCGCTGAGTCGTGCCACTGGCCGCCCGAATACATGCGCACCGTTTCGCGGCGCGGCACTTCGCGCGGCTCGTGCAGAGCGTGACGCGGCTCGGCCGGGGCGTCGCCGGCCACCACGGCCTCGACCGACACGGCTTCCACGATCAGGCCTTTGCCCTGCATCAGAAAAGAAAAACGCTGGCGGTAAGCAGCCTCGAACGCTGCTTCAATGGCTGCAACGGCGAGCCCCCACCCCTGCCCTCGTAGCGCACATGCACGCGGCGGTGCATGGTGATGGCGCCGCTGCCGGTTTGCTGGCGCTGCAGCTCCGCTTGCGCAGTGGACGCCAGGCGATCGAGCAGAGCGGTAATTTCGGGCAACGCAGACGCAGACAGTTTGAGTTCCACCGCCTGCTCGCGAATCACGTTCTGGTCGGCCAGGCCCATGCCATAGGCGCTCAAGACCCCCGCCAGCGGGTGCACAAAGACCCGCGTCATGCCCAGCGCATCGGCCACCAGGCAGGCATGCTGGCCACCCGCGCCGCCAAAGCACTGCAGCGTGTAGCGCGTCACGTCGTAGCCGCGCGCCACCGAAATTTTCTTGATGGCGTTGGCCATCTGCTGCACCGCGATGTTGATGAAGCCTTCGGCCACATCCTCGGCGCTGCGACCGATCTGCACGGCCAGTTCGCTGAACTTCTCATGCACCACTTCATCACTCAGCGCCTGGTCGGCCTTCGGCCCGAACACCCTGGGAAAGTAGCATGGCTGGACCTTGCCCAGCATCACATTGGCATCGGTCACGGCCAGCGGGCCGCCGCGCCGGTAGCTCGCCGGCCCGGGGTTGGCGCCCGCGCTTTGCGGCCCGACGCGAAAACGTTCACCGTCGAACTTGAGAATCGAGCCGCCCCCCGCCGCCACCGTATGAATGCTCATCATGGGCGCGCGCATGCGCACACCGGCCACCTGGGTTTCAAACTCGCGCTCGAACTCGCCCGCGTAATGCGACACGTCGGTCGAGGTGCCGCCCATGTCAAAGCCAATCACCTTCTCGATGCCCGCAATCTCCGCGGTGCGCGCCATGCCGACAATGCCGCCGGCCGGGCCGCTCAGAATCGCGTCCTTGCCCTGGAAGACATGCGCATCCGTCAGGCCGCCCGACGACTGCATGAAAAACAGCTTCACGCCCGGCATTTCGCCGGCCACCTGTTCCACATAGCGGCGCAAAATCGGCGACAGGTAGGCATCGACCACCGTGGTGTCGCCGCGGCTGACAAACTTCATCATCGGGCTGGTTTCGTGCGACGCGCTGATTTGCGTGAAGCCGACTTGCCTAGCTATTCGTTTGGCCGCCTTTTCGTGCGCGGTAAAGCGGTAGCCGTGCATGAACACAATCGCGACGCTGCGCAGCCCCTGCTGGTAGTGCGCTATTAGCTCATTTTTCAGGTGCGCCTCGTCCAGTGCCTGAATGATTTCGCCTTGCGCGCCGACGCGTTCATGGGCTTCCACCACGGCGCTGTAAAGCAGCTCTGGCAGCACGATGTTTCGGTCAAACAGCCGCGGGCGATTCTGGTAGGCAATGCGCAGCGCATCACGAAAGCCGCGCGTGGTGACCAGCAGCGTCGGCTCGCCCTTACGCTCAAGCAACGCATTGGTGGCCACGGTGGTGCCCATCTTCACGCAGTCCACCACATCGGCACGAATCGGCTCACCGGCCCTGAGCCCCAGCAGGTGCCGGATACCCGCCACCGCCGCATCGCGGTATTGCTCCGGGTTGTCGCTCAGCAGCTTGTGCGTGATGAGTGAACCGTCGGGCTTTTTGGCGACGATGTCGGTGAACGTGCCGCCGCGGTCAATCCAGAATTGCCAACGCCCGCTGCCTGCATTTGAAGTGTTTTCCTGAGTCATTTGTCAAAGTCTTTGAGTCATGGTGGTGTCCGGGTAGGCGCGACAACGCTGCAGGCTACTGCCAGCGAGGCGAAGCAACGACCCCGGGCGCGTTGCCAGTGGCTCAATCGGGTGCGTAGCGCTCTCACCCAAAAGGTGAACTGTGTCGAAGCTAAAAAAGTGAATGCACATAAAAACTTATTAAAAAAAACCAAGCGGTCAACTGAGGAATCTAGGTTTAATGGTTCTACCCAATGAGACACATTCATGGTAAACCAGACCTGCTCCCCGCCAGCCGTACCGCCATGAAGGTAGTGGAATCAGGATTAACCCGCTCTGGTTCGGCATTTTCATCGTGCTGGTGGTCGAAATGGCGCAGATCACTCCGCCCGTCGGCTTTAACCTGATTGTGCTGCAGCGCATGACGGGCCGGGAGTTGAGCTGGATCGCCAAAGTCACACTGCTGATGTGCGCAGCCATCGCCCTCGTCTATACTTTTCCCGACATTGCCACTTGGCTGGGCTGCCACTGCAGATGAGCGGCCAGGACTGCAACGCGGGTTGCAGTCCTGGACCTTGAGCCCACCAGATCACCACGAACCACATCCATGATCTACTCGATTCTTGCCATTTGTATAGGCGCCTCGGTCGGTGCCTTGTCGCGCTGGGGCCTGGCTTTGTGGCTGAGCCCCGGCGGACTCATTCCCTGGGGCACGCTGGCCGCCAATCTGATCGGCGGCTACCTGGTCGGCGTGTGCATCGCCACGTTCGAGGCCATGCCGCAAATTGATCCGGTCTGGCGCCTGATGCTGGTCACCGGCTTTCTGGGCGCACTCACCACGTTTTCAACCTTTTCGGCCGAAGTCGCCATCTACCTGACCGAAGCCCGCTACGGCCTGGCCATAAGCACGGCAGTGCTACACATGATGGGCTCGCTGCTGCTGACCATTGCGGGCCTCAAGAGCACGATGTTTTTTATAGCCTCTTATGCCCGTCAGTAAAGGGCTATAGGCACTTTTTCTAAGTGCTACTCAGCCCGACGCCAAAAGTCCCAGGTAGGTCGGGTTAGCCGCAGGCGTAACCCGACATCGACGGTTGTGAAGGCAGCAGTCCCGCTATGCAGGCTTTGCCGTTATGCTGATGGGCATGGGCTGTGAGACCCAAGGCGTGGTGATGTGCAATCAACCTCGAACCATTGACCTGGCTGCACGCGGCGGTCGTTTTGTTGAAAATGTCAAACCGCCGATGCCGCACTTAAAGCATCTGTTTCAATCCGCGCCCGCCATCACTGGCGGGCGATTCGTGTCGAACAGGGTGGAGTCGACGCTTTCGAGCGTGTTTCAATCCGCGCCCGCCATCACT
>MERZ01000376.1:909-3054 GCA_001770785.1 Burkholderiales bacterium RIFCSPHIGHO2_12_FULL_61_11 | reverse complement strand
CGAGTGGACCGAGGACCGCATCCGCCAGGCGATGGGCCGGGGTGAATCGGCGACGCTGCGGCTGGCCGAGCCGGTGCCGGTGCTGATCGCTTATGGAACTACACTGGTAAAAGACGGCCGAATCTTTTTTTACGATGACATCTATGGGCTCGATCGCCTGCTCGACGCCGCTTTGCGTCGGCAGGCACGGAATCGGCCCCCCATCAATTCAATCAACTGACCCCTCATGACCCATCCATTCGCTTTAGCCCGCCGCGGCTTCCTGCGCCACACGGCCCGACTCGCGGCCGCCGCCCTGCCCGCGCTGTCGGCCTCCGTCGCCCTGGCCTCGGTGCCGGACACGCGGGGGCTGGCCCTGGTTCACACCCACACCCACGAAAAAATCGACCTCGTGTACGCCGACGGCCAACGGTACGTCCCCGCGGCACTGGGGTCGTTGAATCGTTTCCTGCGCGACCACTACACAGGCGACGTCGGCCTGATGGACCCGCGGATATTCGACCTGCTGCACCGTGTGCAACAGGTGCTTGGCAGCAGCCAGGCTTTTGAAGTGATTTCCGGTTATCGCTGCCCCGCCACCAACGACCACTTGCGCCAGACACGAAGCGGTGGCGTGGCCAAGCACAGCCTGCACATGGAAGGCCGCGCGATCGACGTGCGCCTGCCCGGCGTGCCGCTGGCCGCCCTGCACGAGGTGGCGCTATCGCTGCGTGGGGGTGGCGTGGGCTTTTATCCTCGCGAACAGTTCGTGCATCTCGATACGGGCCGCACGCGCAACTGGTGAGCGGGCGGACACGGCAAGGTCGAACAGACCAGTTTCTTCATGAAAATGGCTTCAAGCGTTGAGTTTTTTGACTTGCAGTTTCAGCGGCAGCTAGGCGCGGGTGACCTTGCACTGAATCCGTTCGAGCTTGCCGCTTTGCCCCATCTGCATGGGCGCGTCCTTGACTTCGGTTGCGGCCTCGGCAACCTGGCCATCACTGCTGCCAGGCGCGGGTGCTCCGTTGTTGCGCTCGATGCCAGTCATGCCGCGATCGAGCATATACGCCATGTGGCAACGAACGACATGCTGGCCATTGAGGCCAGTGAGGTTGATCTACGGAGCCACCAGCTAACAGAAGATTTCGATACGGTCGTGTCGATCGGTCTGCTCATGTTCTTCGATTGCCCGACAGCCTTCCACCAGTTGGCCCACCTTCAGTCTCACGTACGTCCGGGAGGAACCGCTGTCATCAATGTTCTGGTCGAGGGTACAACCTACCTTGACATGTTCGATGTTCATGGCCATTGCCTGTTCACACGCGGCGAAATGCTCGGGCGGTTTGCCGGCTGGAATGTACTGAGCCACGAATACCGAAACTTCGAAGCGCCCACGCGCCGCATCAAATCCTTTGTCACGCTCATCGCGCAGAAACCGCTCGTACCAAGCGCGGCTTAAGTCCATAACTACTCGCCTGCTGACGCGCAAGGGTGGCTCGGCCCTGGCCCTTGCCAGCTCGGGCAGTTTCAAGCCTTCGGCAGCGTCACCCCCACCTGCCCCTGGTACTTGCCGCCGCGGTCCTTGTAGCTCGTTTCGCAGACTTCATCGCTTTCAAAGAACAGCACCTGCGCGCAGCCCTCTCCGGCATAAATCTTGGCGGGCAGCGGTGTCGTGTTGGAAAATTCCAGCGTCACATAGCCTTCCCACTCAGGCTCGAACGGCGTGACGTTGACGATGATGCCGCAGCGCGCGTAGGTGCTTTTGCCCAGGCAGATGGTCAGCACGTTGCGCGGAATGCGGAAGTACTCCATGGTGCGGGCCAGCGCAAAGCTGTTGGGCGGGATGATGCAACTGTCGCCGTGAAAATCGACAAAGCTTTTTTCGTCAAAATTCTTCGGGTCCACCACCGTGCTGTGGATATTGGTGAAGACCTTGAACTCGGGCGCGCAGCGGATGTCGTAGCCGTAGCTGCTGGTGCCGTAACTGATGATCTTGTGGCCGTCCTGCTCGCGGATCTGGCCGGGCGAGAAGGGTTCGATCATGCCGGTGGTTTGCGCCATGTGGCGTATCCATTTATCGCTTTTGATGCTCATGGGAACTCAACTCCTAAGGTTGAAGGATTGTAAGCAGTGACTTACCCCCTGTAATTTGCTACTTTTTTTATA
>MERZ01000376.1:0-896 GCA_001770785.1 Burkholderiales bacterium RIFCSPHIGHO2_12_FULL_61_11 | reverse complement strand
ATTTGGTATGGGTTATAGCCACTTTTTATGAATATTCCTGTGCTGGCAATGGTTCAACAGCGAGGAACGCGCGCGGCAGGGCGGCAGGAGAAGGGCCTGGGTAGCGGCCTCATACTGTCAAAGGCCCAGAAATCGGCCGCCACCCCAACCGATCTCCTTCGGACGGACCCTGGTTGCCAAGCGCGTCCAGCGGGCTGGCGGTACCACCGGCAGCCACCTTGAGGACATGGGTATAAATCATCGTCGTGCTGACATCCGAGTGACCCAACAATTCCTGCACCGTGCGGATGTCGGTGCCAGCCTGCAAAAGATGCGTGGCAAATGAGTGCCTCAAAGTATGAACTGACACCGGTTTGAAAATTTGAGCCGCCGCGCTTGCCAGCTTGATGGCGCTGCAAACGTTCCTCATACAAGTGGTGCCTGCGCTCAATCCGGAAACGCGGATCAACAGAAAGCTTGGCGGCAGGAAACACCCAAAACCAACCCCAGCGCCGCCCCGGATCAGGGTATTTGACAGCCAATGCATCTGAGCGCCTGATTGTGCGTGGACACTGACGCACGGCGTTCATTAGCAAGCATGGTCAGAAACTGCGTCACCTCCAGCGCGCCCATGTCGCGTGGATGCCGCATCTGCCCACCTCGCCCATGCCAGCGCACAAAAAAGCGGATCCAGTACAAGTAAGCCTGCAAGCAGGCGCTTGGACTGGGGAAGATAGGCGACAGAGTTCAGAATTACCAGAAAGCAAGATGTCAAGCTGGCTGAGAGGCATGTGCGAAACCAATCGCGGCCCGCAACTCCAGTTTATTTGGTCGGATAAACTGGACTCCCAGAATATTCGACGAGCTACATTACGTTGAACTAAACCGCTGACGCGGTGGTTGGTCCTCACAGGCCG
>MERZ01000375.1:5050-6144 GCA_001770785.1 Burkholderiales bacterium RIFCSPHIGHO2_12_FULL_61_11 | reverse complement strand
GCCCCCAGAGCGGCACCGCGACCTGTGCCCGTCGCACCGGCTCCCGTACCTGCCGAAACCGGGCTTTTTGGCTGGATCAAGAGCCTGTTCGGCGGCGCGCAAACGCCCGCGCCAGCACCTGTTGCCGTGGAAGTGAAAAAGGACGAGCGCGGCGAAGGCCGACGTGAGGCACGCCCTGAGGGACGCGCTGAACGTTCAGACCGCGGCGAGCGCGGTGGCCGTGATGGCCGTCGCGGTGGCCGTGGCCGCGGTGAAGGCCGTGGTGAAGGCGGCACCGAAGCTCGCGGTGACAGCCGCAACGAGGGCCGTGGCGCTGAACGCCGTGAGCGCCATCCGGAAGCACGCGCCGAGGGCGGCCGTCAGGAACGTCCGGTAGCCGAGAGTCGCGGTGAAGGCCGCACTGAAGTCCGAAGCGAAATACGAACCGACGAGCAGCCGCGCAATGAGAACCGCGAAGTCCGTGGCGAGCGCAACCGCCGCGAGCGCGGTGACCGCAGTGAGCGTGGCGAGCGCATCCCTCGCGATGCCGTCGAGCAGGATCTGGCACTGGCCAATCAGGCTGCCATGGCTGCGGCCATGAGTGGCGAAGCTGGCGCTCAGCGCCAGGATAAACCCACCCAGGGTGCTGCTCAGGAGATCGGCCGTGATGGCGAACGCCAGCCAGGTGGCCGTGCTGAAGGCCGCAGCGAAGGTCGCCGTGAACGCGGTGGCGAGCGCAGTGGCCGTCGCAACGAGCGTCGTGGCGAACGCCCCGACGGCAGCACCGCGCCCACCGTCGGTGCCCAAGCCGACAGTTTTGACGCCGCACACCCTGGCGTCGTGGATGGCCTGGACGAGGCCGGCAACCCGGTGGTTCTGGCATCCTCCACCGATATTCTGGTTCCTACGGAAGGGCCAGAAGAGGGCCAGGACCGTCAGCCCCGCTCGCGCCGCAGCCGTGACCGTTATGGCCGCGACCGCGGCGAGCGCAAGGAGCAGCCCGCTGTCGATGGCGCGGCCACCGGCCAAGTTGCGTCGTCAGAGCAAAATCAGGTTGCAGCCCCGCAAGCACGGGCGTTTCTAGCTACCGAATTTGTAGCGCCCGTTGCTGCAGC
>MERZ01000375.1:3242-5044 GCA_001770785.1 Burkholderiales bacterium RIFCSPHIGHO2_12_FULL_61_11 | reverse complement strand
TTGCCGAGGCGCAAGCCGCGATCGCCGCGGAAGTCAAGCCGATGCAAGTGCCGCGCGAGCGCCCTGCCGTGGTGCTGTCGGAGGAACCTCCGCTGGTGCTGGTTGAGACGAAACGCGATTTGGGCACCCTGCCTTTGCCGTTTGAAAAGTCGGCCGACAGATAGCCCGAAACAGCGGCTTTGCCCCATGAAAAAGGCCCGCATGCGGGCCTTTCTAATCTGTTTTCGCAGCCTGCTGCCAGCGGTTCAACTCCAGCGCAATGGCGCGCAGTGGCCTAACTCCGTTGCATGACCTTAGCGAATCGCCGGAATCGCCTTGAAGGTCTTGATGGCGCCTTCTCCCATGGCCGCGCCAAACTTCTTGGCCAGGCGCTCCGCGATGTTTTCGCGACGCGTGTAATCGATGATTTCCTCGGCCTTGACGATGTCGCGCGCGACGTAATCCAGATTGCCCAGCTGGTCGGCCAGGCCGAGTTCCACCGCCTGCTGGCCGCTCCAGAAAAGGCCGCTGAACATTTCGGGCGTTTCCTTCAGGCGCTTACCGCGGCCGGCTTTGACCACCGCGATGAACTGCTGGTGAATCTGGTCCAGCATGACCTGCGCAAAGGCGCGCTGACTTTCGCTTTGCGGGCTGAAGGGATCGAGAAAGCCTTTGTTTTCACCGGCGGTCTGCAGCCGGCGCTCCACGCCCAGCTTGTCCATCAGGCCGGTAAAGCCGAAGCCGTCCATCAGTACGCCGATGCTGCCGACGACGCTGGCTTTGTCGACAAATATTTGGTCAGCCGACACGGCGACGTAGTAGGCGGCCGATGCGCAGGTTTCTTCCACCACGGCGTAGACCGGCTTTTTGTGCAGGGCCTTCAGACGCAGGATTTCGTCATTCATCATGCCGGCCTGAACCGGGCTGCCACCCGGCGAATTGATCAGCAACACGACAGCCCTGGCGCCCTTGTCTTCAAACGCCGCACGCAGCGCCGCATTGACAAACTCGGCGCTGGCGTCGGCATCGGCAGCGATTTCACCCTTGATTTCCACCACCGCCGTGTGCGGGCCCGTAACATCGTTGGCGGGACCGCTGCGTTGCAATGCAAGCCACACCAGGGCGACGAAGAAAGCCAGCCAGGACAGGCGCACAAAGGTTTTCCAGCGGCGCGTGGCTTTTTGTTCATTGAGCGCTGCAAATGCCAGCTTTTCGAGCGTTGCCCGCTCCCAGCCCGGAGTGCCGGAAAGCGCGGGTTCAGTGGATTTTTTTTCTGTCATGTCAGGTGCGCCAAGGGGCGGATAAGAAGGGGAATCGGACTGCTTTTGCTGAAATGGCGGATCCTCCGACGGATCAAAAGACGGGTCGGTATTGCCGGGGTGGTTGGAATCGTTCATGGTCATTAGTGTAGTGTTTGAGGCGCTTTAAAACTTCGCGGGCTTCGCTGCAAAGCAACGCGGGCAGCCAGCCCATCCGCTTGACCCAAGCGCCGGACATTACGCCGCTGTCCGGCTCCGCCCCAGCCGCAAGAGGCCAGTGGAAAGCGCTGTGCCGCACACAATCACCGCGGCGCACCCCAGCATCCACGGCGTGACCGCTTCACCGAGAAACAGCATGCCGTACAACACGGCAAAAACGGGGACCAGAAAGGTCACCGACAGCGCGCGGGGTGGGCCGGCGTTTTCAATCAGGCGGAAAAAAACAATATAGGCCAGCCCGGTACACAGCACGCCGACGGCCAGCATCGCCAGCCAGGCCGAGCTGCCGGGCATTCGTGCAGGCCACAGCCACAGGGCCGGCAAGGCCAGGCCCAGCGTCGCGCC
>MERZ01000375.1:1645-3233 GCA_001770785.1 Burkholderiales bacterium RIFCSPHIGHO2_12_FULL_61_11 | reverse complement strand
CGGCCAACAGACAGGCCAGCACCGCCCAGCCTGGCGCCACGCCCGAGGCGTCGGGTTTGAAGCTGGCCTTGTCCCAGGCCAGCAGCGCCACGCCAGCAAAGCCGATGAACAGCCCCAACACGCGCGAGGCATTGAGTTTGTCCTTCAGCCAGGCCCAGGCGATCAGTGCGCCAAACATCGGGACCGTGGCGTTCAGAATGGCCGCCAGTCCGGTGCTGATGGACAGCAGTGCAAACGAAAAACAGGCAAACGGAATGCCCGAGTGGAGCAGGCCGATAAAAAACGTTCGTCGCCAGTGTTTTCTGAGTTCCGGCAGCAAGCCGCGCAGCCACACGATGGGCAGCAGGAACGCGGCGGCAATGGCCACGCGCACGGCGGCCGTCGGGAGCGGTCCAAACTCCAGCGTGCCAATGCGCATGAACAGAAATGAAGCGCCCCAAATGGCGCCCAGCAAGACGAAATCGACGACCCAGGGTTGGGGGCTGGCCAGGGGGGCGGGCGCGGCGACTCCCGAAGCCCGGGAACTCAAGGCAGCGTCTCCTGAAGGACTGATTCAAGCTTGAGCAAGGCCGTTTTGCGATGCAGGCCGCCCGCGTAGCCCGTGAGTGAGCCATTGGCACCCATGACACGGTGGCACGGCACGATGATGCTGACCGGGTTGCGCCCGATCGCAGCGCCCACGGCCCGCGCAGCGGTCGGTTTGCCAATGCGCCGACCCACCTCGCCGTAGCTCGCCGAGCCGCCGTACGGGATGGCCAGCAGCGCCTGCCATACCGACTGCTGGAAGGCCGTGCCGTTCGCCAGATCCAGCGGTACTTCAAAATGGCTGCGCTGCCCCGCGAAATATTCGGTGAGCTGCTGGCTGACCTGTTTCAGCACCGGCTGATCCGGATCGCCAGGCCAGCCAGCGCAAGCGCCGGCCTCAGCTAGTTCTTTAGGAAGATGGCGCTGGCCTTCAGTAAACCAGAGGCCAGCCAGGCCTTTGGACGTGGCCGCGATGAGGATGGGCCCCAGCGGGCTCTGCAAAATCGTCTGGACGATGGATTTGTCAAATTTCATGGTGATCACCTAGTGTCTGTTACTTGTTGGCGCTTGTTTTTCATTGGCGTTGGCAGCGGGGGCATGTCAGGCGCCGTGTCCAGCTTGCCGCTCCAGGCGCGCATGACGGCATAACTGCGCCACGGTTTCCACGCATTCGATGCCAGCTCGGCTTGCCGGGCCGGATTTTTCAGCCCCTGCACGCCCAAGGCTTTGTGCAACGCCACATCACCCGCCGGAAATGCATCGGGCCAGCGCAGGGCGCGCATCGCGATGTACTGCGCTGTCCATTCGCCAATGCCCGACAACTCTTTCAGCATGGCAAGGGTGGCGTTGATATCGACACCACCGTGCAGTTGCAGGCGCTTCTCAAGCACGGCCCGCGCAATGCCAACAATGGCGGCCTGGCGCTGCCCCCCAATGCCGAGTTGCCCCAGCGCGTCGCCACTGGCTTGCGCGAGCACGGCTGGAGCGGGAAACAGCCGGGTGAGGTCAGGGAAGGGCGTTTCCACCTTCTCGCCAAAGCGGTCCACCAGCCGCTGCGCCAGCG
>MERZ01000375.1:0-1596 GCA_001770785.1 Burkholderiales bacterium RIFCSPHIGHO2_12_FULL_61_11 | reverse complement strand
CAGTTCGTAGCCATCCAAAGCGCCGGGAACGCGCAGCCCTTCCCCGCCGGGAAAGCTGGCCAGCAGCACGCTGTTGATGGCGGCCGGGTCGGCGTCGAGGTCGAACATGGCGCGGACCCGGCGAAGCACCAGCGGCAAGGCCTCACGCAGCGAGTCGCTGATGCGCAGCACCAGTTGGCAATGCGCCTCGTCAAAACTGGCGATCAACCAGCCGCGCGCGACCTTCCCGCCCGACTCAACACTCAATGTCTTGCCGATGCCCGGTTGCTCAGTGTCTGCAGCTATAAATTCAATCGCGTTGAGTGCCCGCTTGCCGAAGAATCCAAGCAGCGCCGCCACGTCGTAAGGCGGGCGGTAACCGAGCCGGACGGTGATGCCGTCGCTTGCCTGGCTCGCGTGGTCAGCGCCCTGACGCCGCAACTGCGTCGGATTGAGTTGGTAGTGCGCCACGAACGCGGCATTGAAGCGCCGCACGCTGGCAAAGCCGCTGATCAGCGCGACTTGGGTGATGGGCAAATCGGTGTCAGCCAGCAGTTGCTTGGCGCTGAGTAGTCGCCGTGTCTGCAGGTATTGCAGCGGCGACACGCCAAGCTGCGCCTGGAAAATTCGTCCAACATGGCGGCTACTCACGCCCAGCCGTGCCGCCAGTTTGTCGACCGAAGGCGCCGTGTCAGTCCAGCTCTCTGGTTCATCGAGCAGGCGTGCCGCCTGGTGCGCCAGGATGTACGACGCGTCCTGAATCGACCACGCCACGGAATGCGGTGCCAGCTCGGGCCGGCAGCGCAGGCAGGGGCGAAAACCGGCCTGCTCGGCTTGTGCTGCGTGGAGGAAGAATCGGCAGTTTTCAGGCTTGGGGGTTTTGACGCGGCAGACCGGCCGGCAGTAAATGCCGGTGGACGTCACACCAGTAAAAAAGCGGCCATCAAAGCGGGCGTCGCGCGCCTTCAGGGCAAGGTAGCAGGCCTTGTTGGTCAGCGCGGCAGTAGCGGTGGTCATGGCGCAAATGATACGCCGGGAAAACCTTTCGACTAGCCGTTTTCGGACCTGTCACGACCCTCAATTGTGCCGATGGCGTCGGCACTGTTGCACCCGCCGCGCGGGTTCAACCGTCCAGCGGGTGTGGCGGCTTGCTGGCCTCGCCATTACTGCGCGCGCGGCGCGACATGCCAGATCTGGCTGGCGTATTGACTGATCGTCCGGTCAGCGGAAAACACGCCCATGCCCGCCACATTGGCAATGGCGCGTTCACACCACTGCGCGGGCTGGCGGTAGAGATCGTCGACCTTCGCTTGCGTGGCCACATAGGATGCATAGTCGGCCAGCAGCAGGTAGTGGTCGCCGTCCCAGAGCAGGTGATCGACGAGCGGGCGATAGCGTCCTGGCTCCTGGGCCGAGAACTGCCCGCCCGCGATGGCATCGAGAACGGCCTTGAGCCCAGGCACGCTTGTGTAGTAATGCAAAGGCTGGTAGTCATTTTCCCGCAAGCTCAGCACCTCGGGTGTTTTCAGGCCGAAAATGAAGATGTTGTCATCGCCCACATTCTGGCGAATCTCGATATTGGCACCATCATCGGTGCCGATGGTGAGCGCGCCGTTG
>MERZ01000374.1:4095-4203 GCA_001770785.1 Burkholderiales bacterium RIFCSPHIGHO2_12_FULL_61_11 | reverse complement strand
GCCGGCGGTTGCGGTTGCGGCTGCGATTGGACTGGCGCCTTTGGTACCGTCTTTTTCTTTACCGTGGGCGATGGCGGCGGCAATTGCGGCACTGGCGGCACTGTCTCA
>MERZ01000374.1:1122-4060 GCA_001770785.1 Burkholderiales bacterium RIFCSPHIGHO2_12_FULL_61_11 | reverse complement strand
GACCTCGGCGGTCACCACCATTTCCTGGGTAGGCATCAGCAGGCCGCTTTGCAGCGCCCAGATAAACCCGACATGCAGCGCCACCACTACCACCGCAATCAGGGCATTGCGGCTGAGGGGCTGACGGGCATCATCTGCGGGAGGGGCAGCGGCGCTTGAAAATGCGGTGGCGTTCATCGGGAAATGGGTTGGGGCGGGCCGGACCACATGGGTGGCACCAGCAACCGCCAAGTTTAGCGGTGGAAGCCTGACCGGCCGTGAGCTGTGCAAAATCCGTCAAGCGGCCAGCGCAATCACCACGGCCGATTCGTCGATGAACGCGTTGACGCGTGCCTTGCTTTTCAAACCACTGCCGGCTGCCGCAAACCCGACCAGTTGCAGCCCGCCATCGAGTTGCAGCGACACTTCGTCGCCGGTGGCACCGCGGCTGATACGCGCCACCCGCCCGCTCAGTGCCTTGTTGCCCGATGGCGTGCGGGAGGCCGCGTCACCATTCGGATGCGCTTCCACCCGAACCGCCGTGGCTTTGCAAAGCGCCAGCACCGCGAGCCCTTTTTTCAAATCCAGCAGTTCCGCGCTGGCTTTGGTGATGCGCGAAACGAGCCGGGCATCGCCAGCCAGCCGCAGGGTCACCCGCACCACTTGGCCGGTGGCGTCGAGTTGCTCCACCTGGCAGGGCAGCTGGTTGCGCATGCTGGTGCGCACACCGATGTGGGACAGCACCGGAGCGGCCAGGGAAGGAGTCAGTTTTCCCTTATATGGAGCTTGGGTCTCGGCCAGCACCTGCTTGCGGGATTCGGCCAGCCGCACGGACACCGCCAGCAACTGCCTGCCGGCCGGCGTGATTTTTGCGCCGCCGCCGCCAGCGCCGCCCACCGCCCGCTCCACCAGCATCACGCCCGCCAGGTTGGTCAGCGTATCGATGGCTTGCCAGGCGGCTTTGTAGCTCACACGGGCTTGCCGCGCCGCCTGCGAGATGGAGCCGCTGCTGGCGATCAGGCGCAGGATTTCGATGCGTTTGTCGGCAGGCTCGTGGCCCAGGGCGCTGTCGAATGACAGTGTGGTCTTGGGTGGATTTTCCATGGGCTTATTTTGAGGGTGGGCTGACCAGACGTCGCTATTCTAAAATAGAATAGCGGAAATGCCGGACGAGCCACGCCAAGCCCGGCAAAAAACTCGCCCCAAACGTCCTTTAAACACCCGAGCTTTCTCATGCGTCAAGTTGTCTTGCGTTTCCTGCCAGCCCTGCTGGTCATATTGATCTCTGACTCAGTTCTGGCGGGTGAAGTCCAGGTTGCGGTAGCGGCCAACTTCACCGCGCCCATGAAGCTGATTGCCGCGGATTTTCAAAACGAAACCGGCCATCGGGCGGTATTGACATTTGGCGCGACCGGCAAGTTGTATGCGCAAATATCAAATGGTGCCCCCTTTGATGTTTTTCTGGCGGCTGATGTTGAGACTCCCGCCAAACTTGAGAAAGAGGGTGCTGCAGTGGACGGCAGCCGCTTTACCTATGCGACTGGCAAACTCGTCCTCTGGTCGGCCAAATCCGGCATGGTGGATGAACAGGGTGAAGTCCTCGGGACGGGAAACTTCAGGCATCTTGCCATCGCCAGCCCCAAGCTGGCACCGTATGGTGCCGCAGCCATTGAAACCCTGACCCGGCTTGGGCTGCTGGCGCGCCTGGAGCCCAAGCTGGTGCAGGGCGAGAGCCTTGGCCAGGCCTACAGCTTTATTGCCACGGGCAATGCCGAGTTGGGTTTTATTGCCCTTTCTCAGGTTTACCAGGCGGGTAAGGTCAAGTCGGGCTCTGCCTGGAGGGTTCCTGAAGCGTTTCACGCGCCGATTCGCCAGGACGCAGTGCTGTTGACTCGCGCCAGTGCTAACCCGGCGGCCGTGCAACTGCTCACTTTTCTTAAAACAGACAAAGCCAGGGCCGTGATCCGCTCGTTTGGCTATGAATCCTGAAGGCGCAACGCCCGATGCTGGATGAAGTCGCTCTTCAGTCCATTGCGCTGACCCTCAGGCTGGCGGGCGCGACCACGTTCGTGCTGCTGCTGGCCGGCACCCCCCTGGCTTGGTGGTTGGCACGCACGCGTTCCTGGCTGAAGGGGCCAGTGGGTGCGTTGGTGGCCTTGCCGCTGGTGCTGCCACCGGTGGTGCTCGGCTTTTACCTGCTGGTGCTGACGGGTCCCCGTGGGCCTGTGGGTCAGCTCACGCAGGCGCTGGGCTGGGGGCTGCTGCCGTTCAGCTTTGCCGGTCTGCTCGTCGGCTCTGTGTTGTATTCACTGCCGTTCGTGGTGCAACCGCTGCAAAATGCCTTTGAAGCCATCGGTGACAGGCCGCTGGAGGCCGCAGCCACCTTGCGCGCCTCGCCGCTCGACACCTTCCTGACCGTGGTGCTGCCGCTCGCCCGACCTTCTTATCTGACCGCTGCCGTCATGGGGTTTGCCCACACCGTGGGCGAGTTCGGCATCGTGCTCATGATGGGTGGCAACATTCCAGGCAAAACGCGGGTCATGTCGGTGCAGATTTACGATCATGTGGAAGCGCTGGAGTACACCCAGGCGCATTGGCTGGCTGGTGGGCTGCTGGTGTTTTCATTTTTGGTGCTGCTGGCGCTGTACGTCCTCCAGCCGACGGGTCGGCGTCGTCGGGGGCAGGGCGCATGAGGCTGGTTGATGCACGCCTTGAGATGTCTTTTCGTCGGGTGCTGGCGGATTTTTCGCTGGACGTGACACTGGCCTTGCCGGGACGCGGCGTGACGGCAATTTTCGGTCCGTCGGGCTGCGGCAAAACGAGCTTGCTGCGCAGCATCGCTGGCCTGGAACGCGCAAGTCGTGGCCATCTGGTCGTCAATGGCGAGGTCTGGCAGGACGACGACAGAGGCATTTTCCGGCCGGTGCATGAGCGACCCCTCGGCTATGTGTTTCAGGAG
>MERZ01000374.1:0-1098 GCA_001770785.1 Burkholderiales bacterium RIFCSPHIGHO2_12_FULL_61_11 | reverse complement strand
GCTGTCGGGCGGCGAGCGCCAGCGCGTGGCCATTGCGCGGGCGCTCGCCACTAGTCCGCAGCTTTTGCTGATGGATGAGCCACTGGCATCGCTCGATATTGAGCGCAAGGCCGAGATTCTTCCTTACCTGGAAAAGTTGCAGCGTGATCTTGATATTCCTGTGCTTTACGTAAGCCATGCGCCCGACGAGGTTGCGCGGCTGGCCGACCACCTGGTACTGCTCGATGCCGGTCGTGTCACTGCGGCGGGCCCCACCCGCGAGCTGATGACCCGGCTGGATTTGCCGCTGGCCCACGGCGACGGTGCCGCTGCCCTGATCGACGCCACGGTGACTCAATTGGAGCCGGCCTGGCAGCTCAGTTATGCCGATTTTTCAGGCGGCCGGATCAGCTTGCTGAACCAGTCCGTGAAGGTCGGGCAGCGCGTGCGAGTACGCATTCAGGCGCGCGACGTCAGCCTGACGCTGCACAAACAGGAAGGCACCAGCGTGCTGAATATTTTCGCTGTTACTGTCACCGGCCTGTCCCATGACAGCCCCGGGCAGATCATGGTGAGCCTGAACGCAGGTGGCAGCGCGCTGCTGGCCCGCATCACGCAAAAGTCGTCCGAAGTGCTGCAATTGCAGCCGGGCCTGCAGCTGTATGCCCAGATCAAGGGCATCGCGGTTTTGGGCTGATGCGCGCCGTGCCCGGAACGAGGCCGTTGCGAAGGCGGCCCTTGGCGGCGTGCTGATTTGCTTAAAAAGACGACGCTGATGTCGGCTTTTTGCATGCGCTGGTCGAGAAAAAAGCCTGGCTAACGCACCCACCAGAAAGCGGATGACTGGCTGGCAAAAAACGATCCGCGAGGCAGCTTAGGCCCCGGATCGCCCCACGATGAAACCGGACTATTTTGTCAGAATCAGTTTGCCCAGCCGGGTCGCCTGCAGGCGGTAGGTCAAACCGTTGTGATTGATGTCCACGGCCTTCTGCCCGCGCAGAATGTCGGCGCTTTCCATGGCGCAGCCCACCACGCTGTGGCTGGGTGCGACGGGCGCTGACGCGTCCGGCGGGTGGGTGGGGCGGGGATGCAGACTCAGGTTGGTGGAGGTGGGCCGGA
>MERZ01000373.1:38901-41629 GCA_001770785.1 Burkholderiales bacterium RIFCSPHIGHO2_12_FULL_61_11 | reverse complement strand
CGCGCGCGAGCCGGCGGCTGTCGATGCCACAGACGTAGCCGGTGCGATCGGCCGTCACTGCCTCGCGCAGCGGGGCGACGCCGGGCTCGCGCAGTCCCCCTTGCGCCTCGCAGATGGCCTGAAACTTGGCCCATGCCGCACCGCTGTCGAGCAGCCGCCAGGCCTCCGATCTGCCGGTGCCAGGAATGCTGTGGCCGCAGAACTCCAGCAGTTCGCCGGCCAGCACCAGCGCACGCATGCGCAGATCCACTGGCGCCGCCGCCGCACCGCGCAATACGGCCAGGACGTCGTGCGCTTCGAGCGCCGGACCAACGCCGCGCCCGACCGGCTGCGAGCCGTGCGTGCGCAGCACCCGCAATTGCAGGCCATGCGCAGCCGCCACCTGTTCCAGTAACGTCTGCAGGCGATGGGCGTCATCCTCGCTGCGCACCTTGGCGGTCGGACCGACCGGGATGTCGATCAAGGCATGGGTCGCTCCGGCGGCGATCTTCTTCGACAGCACCGATGCGACGAGCTGGGCATCGCTATCGAGGTCGAGCGGGCGCTCGACGCGGATCAGCACGTCGTCAGCCGGACTCAGGGTCAGCGCGCCGCCCCAGACGAAGCAACCGCCCTCGCGGTCGACGACGCGCCGCATCGCCGGCAGGTCGAGATCGACGCGGGTCAGCGTCTCCATCACGTCGGCCGTGCCCGCGGGCGAGGTGATGGCGCGCGACGAGGTCTTGGGCATCGTCACCCCAGCCGCCGCCACGATCGCGACCACGATCGGGGTGGTGCGGTTGCCCGGCAGGCCGCCGACGCAATGCTTGTCGGCGATCGGCCTGCGGCCCCAGTCGATGCGTTCTCCCACGTCGATCATCGCCCGCGTCAGCGCGATCGTCTCCTGCAGGTCCATGCGGCCGCCGGCGCAGGCGCTCAGGAAGGCCGCGATGTGCAGGTCGGAGTAGCGGCCCGCAGCCACGTCGCCGACGATGGCATCGAGCGCCGGTGCATCGAGCCGATGGCCGTAAATCTTGGAGCGCATCGCGCTCAGCGAATCGAGCGTCGGCGCGTGTCCCACCGTGACGGTGTCGCCAGGCGCAGCGGCCAGGGCCCGCCACGCGCTGGTCGACAGGCTGGCCTCGCCGGGCGCCAGCAGGTCGGAGTGCACCACGTTGAGCGTCGCGATGATGCGCCGCTCATGCAGACTCACCTCGACCCGTGTCTGCGCCTCGAAGCCCTCGGCGCGGCAGACGTAGCAGTCGCGGCGCATGTAGATCACATACTCCTGCCGCGTGTCGATGCCCAGCGGCCGCAGGAACAGTCCGTGCATATTCATGGCTGGATCTCCACGGTCTGGCCCAGGCGCGGGACGGTCGCGCTCCAGCCGAGTTCGCGTTCGATCCGTTGCCGCAGCGCGTCCGCCGGTCCGGGCTCGCCGTGGTTGAGATAGATGCCGCGCGGCGGCTGCGGCACTGTCGCGAGCCACTGCACGAGCTGCCGCGCGTCGGCGTGGGCCGACATGCCGGGCAGCGACACGACCTCGGCGTTGACGGCGACATCCTCGCCATGGATGCGGATGCTGCGCTCGCCGGCGACGATCCGGGCGCCGCGTGTGCCGCCGGCCTGGAATCCGGCAAATACGATGGTGTTGCGCCGGTCCGGGGCCAGCGCCTTGAGGTGGTGCAGCACGCGACCGCCGGTGGCCATGCCGCTGGCCGACACGATGATCGCCGGGTGGCGCTGGGCCACCAGCGCGCGCGACTCCTCGACAGTGCGGACCATCTTCGCGACATGGCACAGACCGCTGCATTCCTCGACCGAGAGCCGGTGCTCCGCGCGATGGCGGCGGTAGATGTCGGTCATGTCGATCGCCATCGGGCTGTTCAGGAACACCGGCAGGTCGGGAATAGCGGCGCGCGCCTTCAACCGCCAGATCGCGTACAGCAGCGACTGGGCGCGCCCCACCGCGAAGGCCGGGATCACCACGATACCGCCGCGCGCCGCGGTGCGCCTGATCACGTCGCCCAGGACAAGCTCGGCGTCCTGCGTGTCGTGCAGCCGGTCACCGTAGGTCGACTCGACCACCACATGGTCGGCGCGCTCGATTGGCGACGGCGCCCGCATGATCGAATCGTCCGGCCGGCCCAAGTCGCCCGAGAACAGCACGGTCGTGGCGTCCACGGTCAGTTCGACCGAACTGGCGCCGAGGATGTGACCGGCCGGCCGCAGGCGCAGGTGCATGCCGGCGGCCACATCCGCTCGCTGCTCGAACGGCAGCGGCTCCAGCCGGCGCAGCGCGCGCTTGGCGTCATCCTCGGTGTACAGCGGCAAGGCCGGCTTGTGCTTCGAGATCTGGTGGCGGTTGGCGTAGTCGGCGTCTTCCTCCTGTAATCTGCCGCTGTCCGGCAGCAGGACTCCGCAGACATCGATCGTCCCCGGCGAGGCGAACACCGGGCCGCGAAAGCCGTGCTTGACCAGCAGCGGCAAAGCGCCCGAGTGATCGAGGTGCGCGTGCGTCAGCACGACGGCGTCGAGCTGTTTGGGATCAAAGGGAAGAGGTTCCCAGTTCATCAGCCGCAGGTTCTTGTAGCCCTGGAACAGGCCGCAATCAACGAGCAGTTGCCGCTTCTCGTGCGTAACGAGGGTCTTCGAGCCAGTGACGGTGCCGGCGGCACCGAGGAATGCGAGGTTCATAAATTCAATCGTCCGTCATCAGGTGTCTCGGTCCAGCACGGCCTTGCGTTGC
>MERZ01000373.1:35379-38860 GCA_001770785.1 Burkholderiales bacterium RIFCSPHIGHO2_12_FULL_61_11 | reverse complement strand
AAGCCCCCCAGCCCCAGAAGGAGACCAACGCGATCACCACCGCAATCCAGAAGACCCACCACAGCGCGTGCATGCCCATCATGTAGCCGTAGAACATACAGGATCCTTTCGCTGTTACAGACTCAGCCTGCGGTTGAACCTTGCCTCAAACGGGGGAAGAACCTGGGCGTGCGCTGGGCATAGCTCTCGTAGGCGTCGCCGAACTGGGCCCGCATTTCCGCTTCTTCAGTGACCGCCAAGCGCCCGTACATGACCAGCAAAATCGGGAACATCAGCAAGGTCAGCAGTGTCGGCCACTGCAGCAGGAAGCCCAGCATGATGAGCACAAACGCCACGTACTGGGGGTGCCGAATCCGTGCGTAAGGCCCGCTGGTAGCCAGCGCATGCTGGCGTTGCGCATGGTACAGAACACGCCACGCATCGGACAGCAGGTAGAAGCCATAGATCAGGAAGATGTAGCTGGCAATGTGCAAGACGCCAAAGTGCGGATCGCCTTTTTCGCCCAGCAAGGTCGACCACAGGTGCCCGGTATCGTGGGACAGGATGTCCAGACCCGGATATTTGGTCTGCAGCCATCCCGACAGCAGATAGAGGGTCAACGGGAAGCCATACATCTCGACAAACAGCGCCACGATGAAGGCAGAAAATGTGCCAAAGGTTCGCCAATCGCGAGTTGTTTTCGGCCTGAAAAAGCTGTAGGCGAACATGATGAAAACGGCTGAGTTGAGGGCAACCAGCAGCCATAGCCCGTAGGCGGGTGCATCGTGGTTCATGGCTGACCTCATTGCTTCGGCAGGTCCGGCTTGTCCGGCCCGGCTTGCGGCCCGTTATCGCCAGGGGGATGAGCATGATCACCATGACCGTGATGCATGAAAAGGTGCATCAGCGGGCAGGCCAGCAGCAGCAGGTAAGGCAACACACCGAAGAAGTGGGCGCGGTGCTCTGTCAGCAGGAAGTAGCCCGCGACCGCTCCGATGACGACGAAACCGATCGCGTAGCGGGAAGCCCAAAAACTGGGCGGGTTCTCATGCTCTCCATGGTCATGGTTCATTCGTTTCTCCAGAAATCAAGCGCTGATCAACGCGTCAGGCGGTTGAGCAACCAGGCAAAAAACGCCCCGGTGGTGATGGCCAGCGCGATGCCAGTACGAAGTGGTGCCATGGCTGTGTCTCCTTCATTTCGCGGGTTCGACGGGCAAACGATCCATCATCATCTGCATCATGGATTGCATCATTTCCATGCGCTTTTCCATCATCTGCTGGCGCGCGCCCATGTCGCCTGTCATGCCCTGCATGCCTTTCATGCCGCCCATTCCGCCCATTCCGCCCATCATCGCCATGCCGTCCTGCATGGCTTTCATGTGTTCGGCCATCAGCTTGTTGCGCTCTTCCGGGGTCTTGGCGTTCATCATCTTTTCGTGCATGCCCTGCATGGTCTTCATCTGCGCGTCCATCCTGGCCATCTGATCGGGTGTGGCCATGCTGCTGGCAGATGCGGTGCCCATGGGCATCGCCGGCGCGGTGTTGCAGGCGGCCAATACGCTGGCGGTGGTCAGGGCAATGGCAAGTGGAATGAATCGAAATTGGGTCATGACAAACTCCTGGTCAGGTGGCAGAAATGCAATGCCGTGTGTTGTTGTCAAGCACCGGCGCAGGGGTGGCGTCCGAATCTGCTCGCTAGACCTCGGCGCAGAGTCAAACCGGACTGGAAATTGGAGCCAGGTACCGGAGCGCGAGGCTCCGGATCAAGCGGCAGTGGGCCGCTATAGCGTCAGCCGCGA
The DNA here is from genome assembly GCA_001770785.1 of Burkholderiales bacterium RIFCSPHIGHO2_12_FULL_61_11. GTDB lineage: Bacteria > Pseudomonadota > Gammaproteobacteria > Burkholderiales > Burkholderiaceae_C > Polaromonas. The sequence goes on along the minus strand of MERZ01000373.1, from coordinate 37,080 downwards.
GTAGCGGACCCGGACGGGCAGCCCTGGTGCGGCTGGCTGCATCGCATCCATTCGGCGAAGCGCCGCCCCAATGGGTGCAGTTGCGCTCCAGAGGAGCGCAACAAGGAGCGCCGGACCAGGATCGGTCTGGGCGAGCGTCAAGTCCAGCTTGGCCAATGATTGCGAACCATCATCGCAAACCTTCAGGCTCGGAGCCTCGGCGGTGGATGAGTCATCGTCGTGGCCAGCAACGGCCCGCGCATGACCAGGCAACAGGGCGGAGGCATGGGCTGCCGCCGAATCTCCGGCCGTAGCGACGAGGGAGTGGCCAACGTGCGCTTCCAGCAGGCAGGCATTGGCGACCCCTGAAGCCAGAGCAAATACCCACATCACGACGACCACGAATGCCGTGTTGCGCTTGGTGCGGGTATTTGAAAAGAGCTTCATGTTCGGTGGGTATTACGGACAATTGATGATGCAGGGGGGATCGCGACAAGGTATTGATTTTCATCAAACGAATGCTGAATCGGACACAAGGCTGGCAGCCAAGCTCTGAGCCATGCAGCGCAAGGGGCTGGTCCGGCTTGTTTGCGGCCAGCGAATGGCGGCTAGCCGCCCGCCCTGCTCCACGTCGCCGTGGGCCCCGCCGTGATGGCCTACCGCTGCTGGGGCATGGGCGTGCAACGCGTTGGTCCGGCCATTGCCGGTTTTTTTTCCAACCTCACGCCGCTGTTTGCGGCCCTGCTGCCAGTGGCTTTTCTGGGCGAGCTGCCGCATCTTTATCACGCACTGGCGTTTCTATTGATTGTGGGCGGGATTGCGATGTCTTCGCGGCGCTGAAAAACCAGGTACCGCAACCCGATAATATTGCGCTATTGCGACCTGCCCTGGCTGCGGGCAAGTTTGGAAAAGGTGGCGAAAGGGCTATGAGTGTGAAACGAATGTTTGATTTAGTGCTGGCCCTGGCGGCAGCGGTGGTTTTAGCCTTGCCGGCGTTGCTGGTGGCGGTACTGGTGCGGCTGACTTCTGCCGGGCCTGCGCTGTACTGGTCAGACCGCGTGGGGCGCCACAATGCCTTGTTCAAAATGCCCAAGTTCCGCAGCATGCGGGTAGGCACACCCGCAGTGGCCACGCATTTGCTGGCCAACCCGAAGGCGCACCTCACGCCGATTGGCGGTTTTTTGCGCAGGAGCAGCCTGGACGAGTTGCCCCAGCTGTGGAGCATTCTGGTGGGCGACATGAGCTTTGTCGGGCCCCGGCCTGCGCTGTTTAACCAGTATGACCTGATTGAGCTGCGCACAAAGCTGGGCGTGCATGAACTGGTGCCGGGGCTGACCGGTTGGGCGCAAGTCAACGGGCGCGACGAGTTGCCGATTCCCGACAAGGTGAAGCTCGATGTGGACTACCTGCAGCGCCAGTCGCTGTGGTTTGACATCCGTATTCTGTGGCTCACGTTGGTGAAGGTGCTGCGTCGGGATGGGGTTTCGCACTGACGCGGCGCGGTGCCGGGAAAAGCGTCGGTCTGCAGGTGCTTTAATGGCCGTCTGACCATAACAATTAAAAGCCATACCGAGTCAATGATGGTGGAGGGAAAAAGCATGACCATGAACCGAGCCCTCTCAAAGGCGGGTGAACATGCATAGTGAAGTTCTTAAATGGCCCCGCACGACCAAGTTCCTGGTGGTCATGGCGCTCGATACCGTGATGGCTGTCGTCGCCATG
>MERZ01000373.1:28624-35338 GCA_001770785.1 Burkholderiales bacterium RIFCSPHIGHO2_12_FULL_61_11 | reverse complement strand
GCATTTTCGCTGCGGCTGGATATGCTGCACTGGCCTTCCGGCGCGCAATGGGTGGCCTACGCTCTGGCACCGGTGCTGGCCATTCCGATATTCATCCGCTTCGGGCTCTACCGCGCCATCTTCCGCTACACCGGGCTGGCCGCATTGGTGGCGACGGCGCAAGCGGTGGCGGTGTACGGGGTTTTGCTTTTTTCATTGCTGCTGTGGCAGCGCTGGCCCGGTGTACCGCGCACCATGGGCTTGTTGCAGCCACTGATATTTCTGGTGATGGTGGGCACCAGCCGTGCACTGGCGCGTTTCTGGCTGTCTGACCCTGGCCGGCTGGCGCGGTGCGTGGAAGGACGCCTGCTGATCTATGGGGCAGGCAGCGCAGGCGTGCAGACGGCCACGGCCATTGGCATAACCGGCCAGTACAAACTGGTGGGCTTTATTGATGACGATGCCTCGAAAATCCGGCGCAGCATTAATGGCGCGCCGGTATTTGGCCCTGCGGATGTTGCACAAATCGTCGCCAGGCATGAGGTCACTGACATCTTGCTGGCCTTGCCCAGTGCCACCCGGGAGCGCCGCAACCGCATTATTGAAAATCTGCGTGGGCTGCCAGTGCATATTCGTACCTTGCCGGCTTGGGCTGACCTGGCCAGCGGCCGGGTCACGGTGCGCGATTTTCATGAGCTGGATGTGGAAGACTTGCTGGGCCGCACGCCCGTGGCTCCCGACGGATATCTGCTGGCGCGGGACCTGACGGACAAGGTGGTGCTGGTCACCGGCGCTGGCGGCAGCATCGGCAGCGAGTTGTGCCGCCAGATTGTGTTGCAGCGGCCGCGTCAGCTGCTGCTGCTCGAACACAGCGAATTTGCCCTTTACGCGATTCACCAGGAACTGCAGGCCCTGTGCGCGGCCGGGGAATTGAAAACCGAACTGGTGCCGCTGCTGGGAAGCGTGCGCAACTATCCGCGCCTTTCGGCCCTGTGCAAGCGCTACCGGCCAGCCATGGTTTACCACGCGGCGGCCTACAAGCATGTGCCCATGGTGGAAAGCAATGCCGGGGAAGGAGTTGCCAACAACGTCTCCGGCACGCTCAACATGGCGCGCGCTGCGCTGGAGAACTCGGTGGCGCGCTTTGTGCTGATTTCAACCGACAAGGCCGTGCGGCCCACCAACGTGATGGGCGCCAGCAAACGCATCGCCGAGTTGGTGCTGCAGGCCCTCGCGGGCGACCGTGCGCCAGCCTTTTCCGATCGAGGCACAGGCACAGCCGTTGGCGCTCCGCAGGCCAACCAGACCTGCTTTACCATGGTGCGCTTTGGCAATGTGCTTGACTCCAGCGGCAGCGTGGTGCCGCTGTTTCGCAGGCAATTGGCCGATGGCGGACCGCTGACGGTGACCCATGCCGAAGTCACGCGTTATTTCATGACCATTGCCGAGGCGGCGCAACTGGTGCTGCAGGCCGGCGCCATGGCCGTGGGCGGCGACGTGTTCGTGCTTGACATGGGCGCGCCGGTGAAAATACTCGATCTGGCCCGCCGCATGATCGAACTGTCGGGCCTCACGGTGCGCGAAGAAGGCGCTGATACCGGCGATATCGCGATCCGGATCACCGGCTTGCGACCGGGGGAAAAACTCTACGAAGAGCTGCTGATAGGCGACAACCCCGAAGCCACGACGCACCCACGCATCATGAAAGCCCATGAGCCCAGCCTGCCCTGGGCACAACTGGCCCCCGAATTGCAAGCCTTGGGCGAGGCCGCACAGGCCAACGACGTGCCAGCCATCAAGGCCCTGCTCAAGCGGCTGGTGCAGGGGTACCAGCCGGGTTGAGGGTTTCGTCAGGTCAGGCAGAAATCTCCACCAACTCAAAACTGGTGCTGATCTCCGCGGTTTTGCCCAGCATGATGGTGGCCGAACAGTATTTTTCGTGACTCATGGCAATCGCGCGTTCAACGGCACTGGCACTCAGGCCTCGCCCCGTCACCATAAAATGCATGTGGATTTTGGTGAATACCTTGGGATCGACCGGCGCCCTTTCGGAGCTGAGCTTGACCGAGCAGCCGCGCACATCGTGGCGGCCCCGTTTGAGAATCAGCACCACGTCATACGCCGTGCAGCCGCCGGTGCCCGCAAGCACGGTTTCCATGGGGCGTGGCGCCAGGTTGGCGCCGCCATTTTCCGGCCTGCTGGCATCGGGCGCGCCATCCATCACCAGCGTGTGGCCGCTTCCGGTTTCGGCAAGAAACGTCATGCCTGAACGCGACCCGGTTGCCGCATTGTTGCCTGTCCAGCTTACTGTGCATTCCATAAAAACCATTCCTTATGTGAAAAATCTATAACTGAAAACCCGGAAATGTTCAATTTCCGCCACAATAAATTGTGCAGCGCAGCATGGCTCCGTTATACTTGAAACATCGCGTAAATACCGATTGCGCCAATGGGCTGAACGTATTTTTGCACTGGTTGTCTCCTCCACCTCCTCAAAGGGTGGATTTATAGGCCCAGACCGCAAGGTCTGGGCCTTTTTTTGTATCCCTTTTCTCGCCCACTATGATGTCAGGCTGCGAGAAAAAAATGCCATCCAACACCCAACCTATTGCCCGTCCTGTATCACCAGGCACCCAAGCGTCCGGAAAGCCATCCAGAAAAACGCTCAAACCCGCTGACTACCTGAAAAAAATCCTCACGGCTCGCGTCTATGACGTGGCAGTGGAGTCTGCCTTGGAGCCGGCAAAAAACCTGAGCCGGCGGCTGAACAACACCGTGCTGCTCAAGCGCGAAGACCAGCAGCCGGTATTCAGCTTCAAGCTGCGCGGGGCCTACAACAAGATGGCGCACCTGAGCGCCGCCCAGCTCAAGAAAGGCGTGATTTGCGCCTCGGCCGGTAACCACGCACAAGGGGTGGCGCTGAGCGCGCAAAAGCTCGGCACCCGCGCCGTGATTGTCATGCCCACGACCACGCCACAGCTCAAAATCGACGCAGTCAGGGGCTGGGGTGGCGAGGTCATTCTTCACGGCGACAGCTACTCTGACGCCTACGCCCACGCCGTGCAGCTGGGGAAAAAGCAGGGCCTGACTTTTGTGCACCCGTTTGACGACCCGGACGTAATTGCCGGCCAGGGCACCATTGCGATGGAAATTTTGCGCCAGCTGCAAAGCCTGGGCTCCAGACGGCTTGATGCGGTGTTTGTGGCCATTGGCGGCGGCGGGCTGATTGCCGGCGTGGCCAATTACATCAAGGCGGTGCGGCCCGAGATCAAGGTGATTGGCGTGCAGATGAACGACTCCGATGCCATGATTCAGTCGGTTCACGCAAAAAAGCGCGTGACACTCGCCGACGTGGGCCTGTTTTCGGATGGCACGGCGGTGAAACAGGTGGGCAAGGAAACCTTTCGCATCAACCGCAAGCTGGTGGACGACTACATCACCGTTGATACCGATGCGGTCTGCGCCGCCATCAAGGATGTGTTTGTTGACACGCGCAGCATTGTCGAGCCCGCAGGTGCGCTGGCGGTGGCCGCCATCAAGCAGTACGTGGCTACCCACAAGACCAAGGGCGAAACCTACGCAGCCATATTGTGCGGCGCCAACATGAACTTTGACCGCCTGCGCTTTGTCGCCGAGCGGGCCGAAGTGGGCGAGGAGCGCGAGGCGCTGTTTGCCGTGACGATTCCCGAGGAGCGCGGCAGCTTCCGGCGTTTTTGCGAGTTGATTGGCGCATTGCCCGGCGGACCGCGCAGCGTGACCGAATTCAACTACCGCATCAATGACGCAGCCCAGGCCCATGTGTTTGTCGGCCTGACCACCTCAACCAAAGGCGAGAGCAGCAAAATTGCCGCAAAATTTTCACGCCACGGCTTCAAGGCGCTCGACCTCACGCATGACGAACTGGCCAAGGAACATATCCGCCACATGGTGGGCGGGCACAGCGCGCTATCGAAAGATGAGCGAGTACTGCGCTTCGTCTTTCCCGAGCGGCCGGGCGCGCTGATGAAGTTTTTGAGCCTGCTGCGCCCGAACTGGAACATCACCTTGTTCCACTACCGCAACCAGGGCGCCGACTATGGCCGCATTCTGGTGGGCCTGCAGGTGCCCAAGGCCGACAACGCCGCCTTCAAGACATTTCTGGACACCCTGGGCTACCCTCATGTGGAAGAAACCGACAACCCGGTGTACCAGCTGTTTTTGAAAAACTGAACGGACGACATCATGCTTTCACCCGAAGCGCAATTGCCCGACTCTTCGCTGTGCCCGCACTGTGGCGCTGGCTTTCGTTGCGGTAATGTGGCTGGCGATGCGGCGTGCTGGTGTGCGCAGTTGCCGCTTGTGATGCCGGTGCCTTCGGTGGCATCCTCATCCCCGCCCACTGGGGCCAGCTGTTACTGTCCTGCCTGCCTCAAACTGATCACCGATGAGCGAACCCCAACCCCTGGGTCTGGCCCTGATTGAGCGGCACCGTCTTCCCACTGGAGGCCAGGCTGCCGTCACCGAACCGGCACGCGCCGGACTGAGCAATCCAGGATTATGGACAATGGCACACTGGCGCTGCCAATCGGCTAACCGCACATTCCGCACCAAGGCAAGGCATCACTTATGGCAGCAACTCTTGAGGGTCAGCTCGTGGTGGCGATTTCGTCGCGCGCGCTGTTTGATTTTGAAGAAGAAAACCGCGTGTTTGAAACCGCGCTGATGCAGCAATCTGCACTGGGCACCCGACAGGACGACGCTTACATGAAGCTGCAGCTCGAGCGGCTTGATTTGCCGGCCAAGCCGGGCGTGGCGTTTTCGCTGGTCAAGAAGCTGCTGGCTTTCAACACCGATATCAAGCGGGTCGAAGTGGTGATGCTTTCGCGCAATGACCCGGTGTCAGGGCTACGGGTGTTTCGCTCGGCGGGTGCCAACAAGCTCCCGCTGGAGCGCGGCGTGTTCACCAAGGGTCGCGCGCCGTATCACTACCTGCGCCCCTTGCAGGCCAACCTGTTCCTGTCAGCCAATCCCGAGGACGTGCGGGCGGCACTGGACGCCGGCTTTGCAGCGGCGACCGTCGCCACGCAATCGATCCACGCCAAAAGCACCTATCCCAACGAGGTCCGGATCGCATTTGACGGCGATGCGGTGCTGTTTTCCGACGAGGCCGAGCGGGTGTTCCAGCAGGGCGGCCTGCAAGCCTTTCAAAAGCACGAGCGCAAGCTGGCGGCAAAACCGCTGCCCCCAGGGCCCTTCATGCCCTTGCTCAAGGCGCTGCACCGCCTGCAGCAAGCCGGCACACCGCAAATGCGACTGCGTACCGCGCTGGTGACCGCGCGCAGCGCGCCGGCGCATGAGCGCGCCATCCGCACACTGATGGACTGGAACATCGAGGTGGATGAAGCGATGTTCCTCGGCGGCTTGGCCAAGGGCGAGTTTCTGCGCGAATTCGAACCCGATTTTTTCTTTGACGACCAGGCCGGCCACGTCCATTCAGCGGCCCGGCATGTGCCCGCTGGCCATGTGGCCTGCGGCGTTGCCAACCCACTGTCGCCATGACCCGGACCGGACCTGCATCCATGAATCTGCGGTCACGCATTGCCCTCAAATTCAGCGCCTTCAAGCTGTTCACGGCCCGCGCCGGGGCGCTGTCGGCACCCTACTTCAAAAGTGAAGACAAATGGAAAGCGCGCGGCCTGCTGCTGGCCATCGTGCTGCTGAACCTGGGCGCGGTCTACATGCTGGTGCTGCTCAATGAGTGGAACCGGGTGTTTTACGACGCCCTGCAAAACAAGGACGCAGCGGTTTTCTGGACGCAGCTCGGGCGTTTTACCTATCTGGCGTTTGCCTTCATCCTGATTGCCGTTTACCGCTTTTACCTGACGCAGTTGCTGGAGCTGCGCTGGCGCGCCTGGATGACGGCGCACTACCTGCAGCGCTGGCTGGCCGACCATGCGTTTTACAAAATGGAGCTGGCGCGATTTACCGGGCCTGACCTCGGCGCCGCCAATGCCCTGAATGCCGCGAAGACGCCTGACAACCCGGACCAGCGGATTCAGGAAGACATCAACCTGTTTACCAGCTACAGCATTTCGCTGAGCATGGGCCTCTTGAATGCCCTGGTCACGCTGGTGAGTTTTGTCGGCATCTTGTGGACGCTGTCGGGTGCTTTCGCCTTCACGCTGGGCGGCATCAGTTACAGCATTCCGGGCTTCATGGTCTGGATGGCGGTGCTGTATTGCGTTGCCGGCAGCGTCATCACCCACTATATCGGGCGACCACAAATCAGGCTCAACTTTTTGCAGCAGCGTTACGAAGCCGACTTTCGCCACCACATGGTGCGGGTGCGCGAATACAGCGAATCCATCGCGCTGGACAAGGGCGAAGGCGTGGAGCGAGCGCAGCTCGACAGCCGCTTTTCCGCCGTACTGGGCAACTACCTCAAACTGATCAGGAAGCAGAAAAACCTGGTGTGGTTTACCAACTTTTTCGGCCAGGCCGCCGTGGTTTTTCCCTTCATTGTTGCGGCGCCACGCTTTTTTAGCGGCGCCATCCAACTGGGTGAGCTGATACAAATCTCGTCAGCCTTCGGTCGCGTGCAGGACTCGCTGAGCTGGCTGGTCGACAACTACAGCAGCCTGGCCGCGTGGCGCGCCACGACCGACCGGCTGACCAGTTTTGAAGATCATATTATGGCCCTGGCCCAACAAGGACGGGCGCAAGCAGCGACTAATATGACTGCAAATAGGGAGCGTC
>MERZ01000373.1:14065-28583 GCA_001770785.1 Burkholderiales bacterium RIFCSPHIGHO2_12_FULL_61_11 | reverse complement strand
TCCGCGCGCTGGCGGGCATCTGGCCGTTTGCCAGCGGCCAGACCCAGCTACCGGCCAACGCCATGTTCATTCCGCAGCGGCCCTACTTCCCCAATGGCACGCTGCGTGATGCGCTGGCCTACCCGCAGCCCGCCGCGCAATACAGCGACGAAGCGCTTAAGCAGGCCCTGAAAGACGCGCTGCTGCCAAAGCTCTCGGACAGGCTGGACGACCAGGATGCCTGGAGCCAGAAGCTCTCGGGTGGCGAGCAGCAGCGCCTGGCCATTGCCCGCGTGCTGCTGAAAAAACCCGCCTGGATTTTTGCCGACGAAGCGACCAGCGCGCTGGACGAAGTGGCCGAGAAAACAGTTTATGAAAGACTGCTGGCGCAGGTCAAGGCAGTGCGTGGCAGCATGGTTTCGATTGCCCACCGCCCCAGCATGGCGGCGTTTCACAGCAAGCTCTGGGAGCTTGAAAAACTGCCGGAAGGCGCGCCTGCCTTGTACCGCGTCAGTGAAAGCCGGCTCTCCGAAAATCCATGAAAAGGATCGCTGAATGCCCGAGCAAATAGCCAAGACCGAAGCGGCACAATCGCTCTCGCCCTGGGGACCGCTCAAGTCTCCGGTGTTCCGCCTGTTGTGGGGTACCTGGATGGTCGCCAACATCTGCATGTGGATGAACGACGTGGCGGCCGCATGGCTGATGACCTCCATGACCAGCACGCCGCTCTGGGTGGCGCTGGTGCAGTCGGCCTCGACGCTGCCGGTGTTTCTGCTGGGCCTGCCCAGTGGCGCGCTGGCCGACATTCTCGATCGCAGGCGTTACTTCATCATGACGCAGTTCTGGGTCGCTGCCGTGGCCACGCTATTGGCCATCGCGGTGATCGCTGGCATCATGACGCCGGCCCTGCTGCTGGCGCTGACCTTTGCCAATGGCGTGGGCCTGGCGATGCGCTGGCCAGTGTTTGCCGCCATCATGCCCGAGCTGGTGCCGCGCCTGCAGTTGCCGGCGGCGATAGCCTTGAACGGCGTGGCCATGAATACCTCGCGCATCGTCGGCCCGCTGGTGGCCGGCGCGCTGATTGCCAGCGCCGGCACGGCCTATGTGTTCGTGCTCAATGCCGTGCTGTCGATCATTTCCGGTTTTGTCATCATGCGCTGGCGGCGCGAGCATGTTCCCAGCCCGCTGGGCCGCGAGCGCCTGGTCAGCGCCATGCGCGTGGGGCTGCAGTTTGTCGGTCAGTCGGCCCGCCTGCGTGCAGTGCTGCTGCGCGTGGCGCTGTTTTTCCTGCATTCCACCGCGCTGCTGGCGCTGCTGCCGCTGGTGGCGCGCAACCTGCACGGCGGCGATGCCGGCACCTTCACGCTGCTGCTGGCCTCCATGGGAGCCGGCGCCATCATCATCGCGATGTACTTGCCGCGTCTGCGCCAGCTGATGGCGCGCGATACGCTGGTGCTGCGCGCCATGCTGCTGCAGTCAGTATCGACTGCCGTGATGGCCTTTGCCCCGAATGTGTACGTCGCGGTCCCGGCCATGCTGCTCAATGGCGCGGCGTGGCTGGCGTGCGCGAATTCGCTCAGCGTGTCGGCCCAGCTGTCGCTTCCCGATTGGGTGCGCGCACGCGGCATGTCGATGTACCAGATGGCCATCATGGGCGCCAGCGCATTGGGTGCGGCGCTGTGGGGCCAGGTCGCGACGCTCACGAGTATTTCGACCGGCTTGCTGGTGGCGGCCGTGAGCGGCAGCGTCACCATGCTGCTGGCGCTGCGGCTGGTGACGGACCGCAGCATTGAGGAAGATATGACACCGTCGCGCCAATTCAAGGCGCCGGTGACCGATGCACCGCCGGGCGCGGGCCAGGTGATGGTCACGATTGAATACCTGATCGACCCGGCACGCAGCGACGACTTTCGCGCGGTGATGCAGGAAAGCCGCCGCAGCCGCCTGCGCCAGGGCGCGCTGGAGTGGGAATTGCTGCGCGACGTCAACCGGCCCGGCCGCTTTATTGAGCAGATCGTCGATGAGTCATGGACCGAACACCTGCGGCGTTTTGACCGCGTCACGGCCAGCGACGTGGCGCTGCGCGAGCGCAAGGCCGCCTTTCATATCGGCGCGGAGCCGCCGCTGGTGACCCGCTGCGTGGTGGAGGACCTGGTGCGGGTTCAATAGGCCCCACGCTTTTCACCCGTGAATGCGCGAGGCCTTGCAGGCCCGGCTCGCGAGACGCTTCGCCTCTGTCGCCTGTCCAATCCTGCGCAGGCAGGATTGGAGCCGCAGGCTCCAGCCCCTCGGGGGGCTTATTTTCCTTGGGGCGGCCCATCGGAAAATTGCCGCTCGGCGTAACTCGTAGACATAGCCCCAGGCGTGCCGGAGCCTGGTCGCCCAGGGTAGCAGCTCCTCCAGTCCACTGGGCCAAGGCCGGTGTGCAGGTCGATCCAGGCACGAAAACGTCGATCTGAACCGCAACGACTTCAGGCAGCCGCTGCCCATCGTGATCTGCACCCAAATTCGAGCTGCGCCATTGCAGCAGTTAAAGTTGATTTGATCCGCGTTTCCCTTGGTATGACTGCGCGAGCTTGCGTGAGTCAACGATCCCGACCGAAACGCGCAATGAATGTCTTAACAGTCGCTTCGACGACGCTGAATGTTGCTTTCGAAACTGGTGCACCCAAGTCGCTCATTCGGGCTGTATCCCCGCATCGCGCATGATCTTCGTCCACTGCGGGAGGTCGGAGCGGATGCGCGCGCCTAATTCCTCGGGCGTGCTCGGCATCATTTCGCTGCCGAAGGCGGCGAATCGCTCGCGCGTTGCGGGCAGCCGCAGCATGTCGCCGACCTCGCGATTTAGCCGGTCGATGATCGGCCGCGGCACGCCAGCGGGCGCAACGAGGCCAAACCATACCGAGATATCGAAGCCAGGGATGGTTTCACTGAGCGTGGGCAGATTGGGCATCAATTCGGTGCGTTTTGACCCGGTCGAGGCAAGTGCCCGGAGCTTGCCCGCGCGCACGTGCGGCAGGGACGAGGCACCGCCTTCGAATGCCATGTCCACCTGTCCCGAGATCAGACCAATGGCGGACTCGGCACTGCCCTTGTAGGGCACGTGCAGGATGTCGACTTTCATCCGGGTCTTGAACATTTCCGCCGCGAGGTGCTGGGAGCTGCCCTGGCCGATTGAGGCGAAAGTGAGCTTTCCTGGCCGGGACCTGGCCAGGGCAATCAATTCCTCCATCGAATTCGCCGGAACCGAGGGATTCACGACGAAATAGAACGGCGTTGTGAACAGCGTCGAGATCGGCGCGAAGTCGCGCACCGGGTCATAAGGAAGTTGTTTCCTCGCAATCGTGTTTAACACCAGCCCGGTTTGGGTGCCCATGAAGAGGGTGTAGCCGTCCGGCGCGGACTTGGCCGCCGCCTCGGCGCCGATGGCCTGGTTCGCGCCCGGCCGGTTCTCGACCACCACCGGCTGACCCATCTTCTCGGTGAGGTACTGCGCCACGACGCGGGCAAACGTGTCCACGAGGCCGCCGGGCGAATAAGGAACGATAAACTTAATCGGGCGGTTGGGATAATCTGAAGCCGCGCCTTGCGCATGCACCGAAGGCGCAAGCCACGGCATCACACAGCACATCGTCAAAACAAGACTACGTCCGATTTTGCAAATAGATGCATTCATTTTTGTCTCCTTGTTGATGTAATCATCTTAAAAACAGTTGAAGCCACTCAATCTACCTGGAAGCTGCGTGGATAAGTGGTTTCGAAGGCATCGAGGCTCAGTGAATTTACATGCGCTGCAAGGTTTGACAGGCAAAGACATAGGAGACGTGCGCAACCTCGCTCATTTAGGCTCAATCCCCGCTTCTTTCATGACCTTCGCAAACTCCCGGAGTTCGGTATGAATGCGCGTGCCGAGTTGTTCCGGCGTACTTTCCATAATTTCGCCGCCAAACAAAGCAGCCAATTCCTGCAACTTGGGTGTTCGCTGTATCTGTTTGATCTCCTGATTCAGACGATCAATGATGGGTTTGGGCACGCCAGCGGGAGCGACCATGCCCCACCAGACTTCAAGCGCGAGACCGGGAAATGTCTCGCCTAGCGTCGGCAGATTGGGCATCAATTCGGTGCGTTTTGACCCGGTCGAGGCAAATGCCCGGAGCTTGCCCTGACTCACATTAGGCAGGACTGAAGCTCCGCCTTCAAACATCATGTGGACCGTTCCCCCGAGCAAGTCAGTGATCGCCTGGGCGCTCCCCTTGTAGGGTACCTTAAGGAATTCGACCTTTGCGCGAGACTCGAACATGACCGATGCAAGGTGCGACCCTGTGCCTTCACCAATGGTGGCTACGCTGTAGTAGCCCGGCTTCGCTTTGGCCAACGCGATCAGTTCCGTAATCGATTTCGCCTCAACCGTTGGATGCACGGCCAAAAAAAATGGCGACGAGAACAGCATCGAAACAGGCGTCAAGTCTTTTACTGGGTCGTAGGGCAGCTTCTTGAATGCTATGGCGTTAAACACCAGACCTGATTGCGTGCCCACGAACAGGGTGTACCCATCTGCAGGGGCTTTGGCCGCCGCAGCCACGCCGATGGTTTGACTGGCGCCCGGCTTGTTTTCGATGACCACAGGCTGCCCCAGCCTTTCGGAGAGCCCCTGCCCGATTGCTCGGGCAAACGAGTCTACACCGCCGCCGGGCGTGTGAGAAACGATAATCTTGATCGGGCGGTTGGGATAATCGGAAGCCGCGCTTTGCGCATGCACCGAAGGCGCAAGCCACGGCATGACACAGCACATCGTCAAAACAAGACTACGTCCGATTCTGTAAATAGATGCATTCATTTTTGTCTCCTTGTTGATGTAATTGCCATATTGCATAAGCGACTGTTAGGCGAATCGATAACGCCCTTCTTCCTCACGCATACGTTACGGGTGCATCCGATGTCCTCACAAGCCAGCGGACGATTTCCCGTCCGTCGCACGCGTCCCTCTCGCTGCCATAAGTTCGCCAAGGATATATTCCGGAGCCTCTGATCAGCTTAAGGTAAGGTATCAGCCTTCCCCCGCGAGCCTGGACGCCATGGGGATCAGGCCCCCGACCGCGAGCATTCCCATTAGGAAGGGGTCGATCGGCCTGGCTCGAAACTCCCTTCCCGTCGTTTCGTTTCGAACCAGCCCGGCGGTCATGTCGACGGTGAGGGTATCGCCATCACTCACACCGTCGGTTATCCCCGGGCATTCCAGAAGCGGCAGCCCGATCTCAAAACAGTTGCGGTAAAAGAGGCGAGCCGCATACTCCACGACCACAGCGGCAATCCCCGTCGCCTTGAGCGCCTTCGGAGCGATGGCTCGACCAGAAGACTGACCGAAGTGCTTTCCTGCCACCAGGATATCGCCCGGCTGGACATCGCGAGCAAACGCCGGATTCAGGTTTTCCAAAACGTGCTTGGCCATCTCTGGGATCGAAGCGAAGGCACGATCGGATCGGACAATCTGATCGGTAGGAATGTTGTCGCCGAATTTCCAGCAGCGTCCACGCGAAGTCATACAGTACCCCCCTTATTCCAAAATTCCCTTGGATCCGCAATGCAACCCTTGAGGGCAGAGGCGGCCACAGTGTAGGCAGATCCCAGGTACATCATTGCATCCGGGCTGCCGTTGCGGCCCGGAAAGTTGCGGGCATGGGTAGAGACCATCGCCTCCGTCTTGGACATCGCCCCCATGTTGATTGCCTGATTCGATCCGCTGCAGGGAGGGAACCAACTACATCCCGCCTCGTGCAGTATTTCAACCAGTCCCTCACGACAGGCCTCAGCAAAAACCGGCCTGCTCGATGGAACGATGTTGAACTTCACGCCGGGAGCAATCTTGCGACCCCGCAGGATCTGAGCGGCCTGGCGGATATCCTCCAACCGACCGCCGCCGTGTCCGCCCAATTCGGCCCACTGAACGGGCGCACCGGCGAACGCCCCGACTGGCTTGACATTGCCCAGGGTGGGAGAAGCTGCAACCTGGGGTTCAAGCTCGCTGATATCGTATTCCCAGACCGCTTCATACTCGCTGTCAGGGTCGGAGGTAACAAGGTCAAAAGGTTCCTCGGTCATCGTTCGGACAAAGGCGATCGTCTTCTCATCCGGCTCGACATAACCACACTTGCCGCCCACGTCTATCGTGATCAGGGGGAAGAGCCAGCGATCCCATATCTCCAATTCCTTGATGTAAGGACCGGTGAACTGCAGAGCCTTATAGACCGCGCCGCCTTCGCCGATTTGACCGGTCAGCCAAAGCGCAGCATCCCGGGGGGTCACGACAGGCTTATGCCGCCCGGAGAGCTTGATCTGAATCGTCTCGGGCACGCGGAACCATGCCTTACCGAAGGGCATCACCATGGCCGCGTGGGAATTGTTGCCCAGCCCCACTGCAAAACAACCCAGTGCGCCATGAACCGGGGTGTGACTGTCGGATCCGACCACGATGGTGCCGGGGCGAACAAACCCATTCCGGACGCCCACGTGGTGGATGTTGCCGCTCCCGCAATCAAAGAGGTGGATGCCGTGCCGTCTGGCAAAGGCTCGGTTCTCCTCCAGAATGTTTGCTCGTTCCTCGTTGGGCGGAGAAAAATGATGGTCAAAGACCATAGCGACCCGCTCAGGGTAGCGCATTGGCAGCTTCACTTCATTCTCGAAGACGCGAGATGTAATATATCCGCTGAGATCGTGCAGGAGCAGGGTGTCGACATTGGCAACGACCACCTCTCCAGGGGATACCTTGAGCCGGCCACTGGCGCGGGCGAGAATTTTCTCTACTAAGTTCATTCGCTTATCCCTCCTTTGAAAGGAACTCTCGTGGGTCAGTAATGACACCACGGATTGCCGTCGCTGCTGCCACCAACGGGCTGCCAAGATAGATCTCCGCGCTGTAGCTCCCCATCCTGCCTTGGAAATTTCGGTTCGCCGTGGAAAGGGTAACCTCACCGTCCGCCATGGCGCCGCCATCCCCCGCACAGGCACCGCATCCCGGATTTGTCAGCAAAGCGCCACTCTCGAGGAAGGTGGCATAGATTCCCTCCTTGATAATCCGTTCAAGAATGTTCTTGGAGGCAGGGGTGACGATCAGCCGCACGCCCGGAGCTACCTTGCGCCCCTTCAAGATTGATGCGGCCTGCGCTAGATCCTCATATTTGGCGTTGGTGCAGGAGCCGATAAAGACCTGATCCACTTTCTTCCCCGCCACGGCGCTGATCGGCTTCACGTTATCAACAGTATGGGGGCAGGCAATCTGCGGCTGCAGTTGCGAACCATCGATCACCAGAGTCTTGATGTAAGTGGCGTCAGGGTCAGGATGGATCTCCTGATAGTCGGTTGGTTTCACACCCCGCTCCGACAGATACGCCCGGGTCACCTCATCAGGCGGTACGTAGGCGAATTTGCAGCCGAGCTCCATTGCCAGGTTGCACAGTGTCATGCGCTCCGAGATGGAGAGCCCTTGTATGTAACTTCCATGGAACTCCACCGAACAGTAGGTGGCCCCGTCCGCAGTCAGGTCGCCGATCAGCTTCAGCATCACATCCTTGGCTGTTGTTCCTAGAGCAAGAGGACCATCGATGACCACTTTGATGGAGTCGGGCACTTTCATCCAGAGAAAGCCCGAGACCCAGGCTGCGGTCACCTCACTGAACCCCACGCCAGAACCTGCGGCCCCAAGGGCACCGTAGATCGTAGAATGCGAGTCAGTCCCAATTAACACCATGCCGGGACGAACGTAGCCGTCCTCAATCAGAACCACGTGAGCGATGCCGGCATCGATGTCGTAAAACTTTGCAATTCCCTTCTGTTCGGCAAATTCCCGACATAACTTCTGATCGGCTGCCGTTTTGGCCGTGCGGGCAGGCGAATTGTGATCCATCACCATCGCAATCCGATCGACATCGTAAAGTTTGTCCGTGCCCAGCTTCTCCAGCGTCTTGATGCAGCGCCAACTGGCCGCGTGGCTCATGATCAGGTGCGGATAGACGTCCACCACCTGCCCGGTGCTCGCCTCGGGCAATCCCGCCGCTCGGGCCAATATTTTTTCGGCAAATGTCTTACCCATTTTCTTTTACCTCCCCTGCGGACAGGACATATCTGGCCACATAGGGAATCAGACCGCCAGCGTCCAGAATTCGTTGTAGACTTTCCGGATAGGGATCGAAGCGGAAAGCCTGATCCCCCACTGTCACCGTTCCGGATGTGGTGTCGATAAGGACCTCACTGCCATCAGCGAGGGCATCCACCGCCTCGGGGCATGCAACAGCCAGCAGGCCGGTATTGATACTGTTGCGAAAGAACACCCGAGCGAAGGACTTGGCGACCACTGCCTTGACCCCTGCTCCGACCAGACAGGAGGCCGCCTGTTCACGAGCGCTCCCACAGCCGAAGTTGATGCCGGCCACCACCACCTGGGAACGGCGGAGCTGCTGTTGGACCTCCGGCCCAAGGGGTTCGAAGGCATGCTCCGCCAGTTCCAGAGGGTCGATACTGATCAAGTATCGACCGGGAATAATCACATCGGTATTCACACTGTCACCAAACTTAATGCAGACGCCACCAACCATATTCAATCCTCCTAGTCGAATTTTTTATGCGTCCGTATCCGGGCATACTGGCCGTGACGCTTTCAAGGAGAGGTCTCTTCCAAGAACCAGTCCGTGGGAATCACGTGTCCCAAGCCCCGCTCTTCCGCCAGTTCCAATACTCGCGCACCGACGGCAGCGAATTGCAGCCCCATGCCGGTATTGTTGGCGAAAAGCGTGATCTGATCCGGCCGCATCCGACCCGGAATTTTGCCCAGCAATAGCTCGCCTAGTTCACCAATCTCGTCGAATGTCTTCAGCCCTCGCTCAACGGGGCCAAGAATGTCGATCTGGTTGTCATGGCGGATCTGCTCTCGGGAGAAAACGACAATCTTGTCGGCTCGATCATAGGTGGTGTCATCCAGTTCCCGTCGCATGGCGGTGCCATCCGGGTTGGTAATGCAAGTGACGTGGGTACCCGGCTCCAGCCATTTGCCGTCAAAGCAAGGGTCGAAGGCAGCCGTTGCGCAGGTAACGATCTGACAGCCTTGCACTGCATCCCGGGGATGTTCGGCGGCGATGATCCGTTTACCGGTCTTCTCGCTCCAGTGCCGGGCGAAGCTCTCACGGTTGGCTTTAGTAGGACTGTAGACCCGCACCTCCTCGATGCTCGGCCGAACCAGCAGCAGGTATTCCAGATGTGACTGGGCCTGCCAACCGGAGCCGAAAAGGCCTGCCACCCGTGCATCAGGGTTAGAGAGTGCCTGGATGCCCAAAGCGGAGGTGGCACCGACACGCATCTTTTGAATGTAGCTATCGTGGATGATTGCCAATGGCTCCAGTTTCTGCATGGAGTAAAGCGTGACAAGTCCGCAGAACTTATCCCCGGTCGCTATGGGCAAGAGACGACGACGCTTGACGCCGCCGGCCAGCGTTTCCACGCCGACCATATCCGAGGTGATGCGCAGAGCCCACACCCCACTGGCAACGTTGCCTCCCTCCTGGGATTTAAAGCGAAACTGAAAGCCCGGAAAGCGCTCATCCATGACAGGAAAGTAAGTATGGTTCCGGGGCCTGTTGGCGGCCTTGCCGAGGGTATATTCTTCATAGGCCACCCTCAAGACGGACATGCAGTCCTCTGCAGTCAACACCTGCTGGACATCATCGTTGCTTAAGATTCTCATCGTACTTGCGCTCCTACACCTAAGGGATTATTTGATGACGAATGACATTCGATGGGGCCTGCGCAGACCATGATCAGGAAGAGACCTGTGGCAGGGCCTTCGTCAAACGCCGGGCGCCATCGTCGCGAATTTCGAATGTATCGGCCGTAACAGCGTGGGTTCCGTCGGCGAATGCAAACTCTAGCCGCAGCCCAACAACGGACCCCGCATGAACGGCCTTCGCTTCCTCGCCAGGCAGACGGTAGTCCCCGCCGGTCTCCAGGTCTGTGTGGTGAATCAGGTCGATCCGCCATGGGATGGCGCTGCCGTTCAATGCCGCACCGGCCGCCATGCGCAACTGGGCAACATCCACGCCTGGCCGCAGCCTTTGCTCCGCCGCTCCATACGCCTGACGCAGCATCGGTGCCCATTCAGGTGAGCCCTTGAAAACCACTCGGGAGGCAAGAGTCCAATAGCCCCGGTATTCAGCGACCACCTCTACCGTATCAGCATGTTCGGTTGCCGGATGGCAAAAGACGAGCACATCCTCCACCCCCGCCATGCGGGCCGAAAGTTCCGCCCGCCCCGCACGTTCCGGATTCGTCATGGTCCCAGCCAAACCGATTTCAACGGCTTTGGCGCTAATCTCGGCACTCTTGCGGAGCAACTTGAGTTCGCTTTCGGAGGGACGCCGGCGCTCCTGCTGCACGATCGAGCCGAGGTCTCGCAGCTCCCATCCCGGAAGCTTGGCCTGCAAATCGTCCACGACGTAGGCAGGCCACCAGTCCATCTCCACCAGCCCGACAATCCCCGGAGAGCTGGCTTTAAGATATTCGCTGGCAAGATCGCCCAGGTTAGCACCGCTGCGCAGGTCCTTAAGATTGGAGATCGAGCGCATCCAGGGATGCACGCGGCTGGAGAGCTTCGACAGCAGCGCAGGATCCCCGGTGGCGGGAACGGCAAGTACTCCCTCGTTCCAATAGATACAGAGGTTGGATAGATAGGTAATATCGCCAGAGTGATACACATCCCCGTAGATGAAGGCTGCGGTAACACCCTGTTGCTGCATCGAACGCTGCAGCCTAGTTGTTCGCTCCACCAGTTCACTGGCGGAAATCTCTTGAGGATCAAATAAAACCAGACCTCGCTTCATACTTTGACGTCCTTTCCAAATAATTACACGGAAAATAGTTTCCGCTCTGTTGTCAGGAGCAGCTCAAAGCCATCCTTCTTGACAACCACTGGATCCCCGAGGACGTGGTATCCGGCCAGAGGTGTGTAAGTGTTAGGGTGGATGATGATGACGGAGTTCTCTTCCAGCACTGTTTGATCACCCTCCACAATCATCGGGACCTCATCCGGATGCAGGCCGTGACCGTGTCCCCGTACCCTGGTGTATTGACTCGTACAATATTCGCCATAACCATATTTGCGGAAGACGTCATTCTCCGCACAGGCAATTTCGTTTGCGGTGACTCCGGCTCGCACCACCGCAAGCCCTGCCTCCAATGCCTCTTTAAACAGCGCAAAGGAGCGAACCTGCCCTTCGTTAGGCTCTCCGAGCACAGCAGAACGGCAAATCTGAGCAAAGTAGCCATTCAACTGTGGAGTCAGCTCTGTTCGAACCATATCGCCCAGTTGCAGACGGCGGTTACCGGGCGGTGACATTCCCATTACTTCGGTTCCACCAGAGGCGAACAGCATGAAGTTATCCTGTGCGCCCAGGCGTTTCAGTTCTGCCTCCACGGCAGCGACGATCTCGAACTCCATTGCACCGGGCTTCAGGGCCGAAACGAAGGCCTCCCATCCCGCCGAGCAAACGACACCCGCGCGGCGAATCTGTTCCAGTTCCCACTCGCTTTTCACCATGCGGACCTGATTCATCATCCTCGTCGCTGAGATGATCTCGACGCCCGGGAGCCCCTTGCGTATTGCTGCGAGCATGATCCTTGGCATCAATTCCAGGTGAGCGATCCCCAGCTTCCCCGGTACATTGCTTTCCCGAAGCCGGGTAAGCATTTCACTGCAGTCCGGGTAAACCAGGGGACGGACATCGGCCACCCAGCCGTGCGCCCGGATGGCCTGCTCGTCCTGCACCGTGCCGGCGAAGGCAGCGGGATTGCCAGCCATCGGCAAGTAAGCCGTCGCAAAGCTACCCCGTAAAGACGCTCCGGTGAGGTATCGAACATTCTCTCGCCGCCACCCCGGCGCGAAAGCAAGAAGTCCTTCAATCCCGGCCTTCGTCATCCCGTGGCGGACACGGCTGATCCGCCAATCTCGTTCATCCTGCATTTCATTTCCTCCGTTCATGCGATCGAATGTAAGAGATCAGCTCGCGTCGAAGCAATCAGTCAACGTGCTATGACCTTATAGCAATGTAGCTATGGGTAAGAACCTTCTACCAAGGCGCCAGCAAGGTCGGCCTAGCCCTTCAACCACAACAACGCCATCGTCGCTGGCGTCGCTGTTGCGGCAACTCGCTGACGCAGAACTCCTGGGCCTTGAACTGGGAGCACCAAGTTCAAGGAAGCGACCCTGGCTGTCCGCTATCTATTTTCCAAGCGCACCACGGCCTACGTGAGTTGGACTCTGGAATTTGGCCTTGGGGCCGTTGCCCAGATCCTCGGTACCCTTGAAGCCAATGCGCGAAGCCCCGTCATAAACCCGGTTGCGTGCTTTTTAGTCGTTGGCGGCGCCGAGAGTGGAGCCGGTGGCCGACAAGTTGTCCAGTTGTTCAGGCGGAGGTTGGCGCGGTCCGTTCTGCGAGCGCCGTCCGCGCGTTTGAGTCTGTCGCATCAAGTATTGTCGGCATCAGCGGCCCGCTATATGTAGTCAAACGGGTGTCCAGCGACACAACCTGTAGTGCTCAGTCTTTGCGATTTTTAACTTGCGAACAGAAGCAAATATTGAACCCGCTCAAATATCAGTCGAGGCATTCTGCTTGTGGCCAAATGTAGAGTATCGGCCTGTGCCGAAGCTTGCACAGAAAAAACCGTTTACGGTTCTGGGAAGGTGCCGAAATGCTTGCAGAGATCATGCAGCGCCGCCATCTTCAGCGGCGCCTCGAACCCTCGGGCTACCAGATAGGCGGCAGGATGCGCCGCCAGAACGCGCCGCGCCTTGTCCTCGACCTCGCTCACCCCGAAGCGCAAGGCCGGATCGCCCGGACTGTCTTTGACCAGTATTTCGCGATGTGTTCCGCCGGCATTCACGCGCAGCCGCGCGGGCCAGGTCTGCGGGTACCAGCAGTCTAGCGTGGCATCGCCACGCACGCTTACCCTGGCGGCAAATGCCTCGAGCGCGGCATCGACGGGTAAAGGGTCGCGCGCCACATCGTCGAGAAGCGCTGGCTGCAGTGCTGCCAGCGCAAGCTGCCAACGCACGCTGACCATGCTGGCCAGTCGACCGGCAGAAGGGGGCTCGCGATCGATCATGGCGGCATAGGCTGTCGGCACTGAGACCTCGATCGATTCGACCGCCGCTGGATCGAGGCCGTCGGCCATCAGAAGCCGCAATCCGTGCACGGCAGCGAGTGTCTGCTTGGCAGCGCAGTTCGGCTTGATGCTGAACTGTTGAATCGACGCTGACGGGCCGGCTGAAGCTATCAGCATGCCGGCGTCGACCGTCGTGCCACCGACCGCTTCCAGCCACGCCGAATTCAGAAGATCGGGATCGCCATCGATGCCGTCCGCTGCGGCCAGTGCGGCCAGACAGCCCGAGCGTATCGCATTGCCGAATAGCAGCCAGCGCCCCGGGCGCTGACCCGCGCTGCGTCCGACCGCACGTGGTGTCTGGGCTAGCGCGAGTGCCAGCGCGTGGCGCATCCGCGCCGGCGGTAGGCCGAGCATGCGTGCAGCCGTGGCAGCCGCGCCAAAAGGCGCCACCAGATAGCTGGGCCATATGCCCTTCGCCAGCAAGCTGGCGCCGCCGAGCGACAGTGCCAGACGCACAGCAAGCTCCTGCCCCACGAACACCGCATCAGCAAAGCGCTGCGGCTGCGCTGAACTTAGAGGTGCCATCGCCAGCGCTGACGGCAATGTAATGGCACTGGCGGTGACGGCACTGGCTCGATGGATATCGTCGATCTCGGACAAGCGCATCGCAGCCGCGTTGGCTGAAATCGTGGCCAGCGGCGAGCTTTCCGTGCGCGCTAAGAAATCGGCGATCGCTCGGCCCTCGGGGCTGCTTCTGCCGGCGAGCAGCGCAATCACGGCATCGGCAGTGTGCACCGAGATCCGCTCGCGATGCGCTGCGCCAGAGGCCGTCGCCGCGAACTCCGCGAGCGCATCAATGGTCGGTGCCGCATCGCCCACGATTGTCATGCCGCCATTTCATTCGTCGCGCGGTTTCGCACTCACGATGGGCGCTCCGCTGCTTGCCGTGACTGGTATCCGTAATCGTCTGCAGCGCCCTCCGGCGTCACGTAGCCCTGGCGCAGATCTTCTTCAATCAACGCAGTGGATCGCTCATGCGGGTTGCCATAGCCGCCGCCGCCCGCAGTGCGGAAAGTGATGGTGTCGCCTGCCACCAGCGGGATGTTGCTTTCCTTGGTCACCGACCGTTCGTTGCCGGTGACGCTGGTCAGCAGCGCAACATTGCTACGGCCACATGCACCGCCTTCGATGCCCCATGGTGGCTCTAGGATGCGTTCCAGCGCCACGTTGACGGTGCTTTTTTCCAGCGAGCGGTAGCGCAGTTCAATGCCCAAACCGCCGCGATGGCGCCCGGGCCCGCCACTGTTTTCGCGCAATTTGTGGTATTCGATCAGGAATGGGTAATGGATTTCCTGTAGTTCTACCGGCGTGTTGCGAACGTCGCCTTGGCAGATCG
>MERZ01000373.1:11673-13982 GCA_001770785.1 Burkholderiales bacterium RIFCSPHIGHO2_12_FULL_61_11 | reverse complement strand
AGCGCGATGCTCCACAGTCCGAGCGCTGCCGGCGGCCTTGCATTGAGCATGGTGCCTTCCGGCGAGATCAGGGTCAGTGGACGGAAGCAGCCTTCATTCACCGGCGCATGCGGCATGGTCAGACATTTGAAAGCGACACGGGCGGCAGACAGACCACCGGAGAAACCGGAGTTCAAAGGACCCGGCACCTGCTCGTTCATCTCCGAATAATCAATCGTGAAATCGGAACCGCGGATTTCTACCGATACTTTGACGCGCAGCGGAATGTCGAGTCGGCGCCCATCGTTGTCGAGATGAGTTTCTGCCGTGTAGCGCCCATCTGGCATGCGCGCGACTACTGCGCGCGCCTCGACTTCGGCCTGATCCCAAGAGGCTGCAATGCAGTCTGTCACGGTCTGCAGCGAGTAGCGTGTATACATTTCGGCGAACCGCCGTCCGCCAAGCTGACAGGCCGCGATCTGTGCCCGCAGATCGCCGAGCGACGCCTCCGGAAAGCGGATGTTATCGGAGATCATTTGCCAGACACCGTCGTTGCGCTTGCCGGCCTCAAAGATCTTGATCGAGCGCATTTGAATGCCCTCGTGGAAAATCTCGTAGGTCTGCACATTGCCGAAGCCGGTGCGCAGCCCCCCCACGTCGACCCAATGGGCGCGGTTGGCGGCGAACGCTACCACCTTGCCCTGGTGGAAGCAGGGGGTGTACACGACCACGTTGTTCAAATGCTGGCCGCAGACGCCGGCGTGGTTCATGATCACCACGTCGCCCGGGGCAAAGCCCGCCAGGCCGAAGCGATCAATGCCGTCCTTGACTGCAATCCCGAGATCGGCAAGAAAGATCGGCAAGCCACCGGAGTTCTGGCAAATCATGCGGCCTTCGGTGTCGATCAGGCCACAACAAAAGTCGCGCACCTCATAGATCATCATGTTGTAGGCAGACTTGCACAGCGCCAGCGCCATTTCTTCGGCATAAGCGATGAGCGAGTTGGTGACGACTTCGAGCGTGATCGGATTGACCTTGCGGGTGGCTGTTTCCCGGTTCGCGACTGGCGGCGGGTTTTTCGTTATGTTGCCGGTCTTCATCACATCTCTCCTTCAGGAAGCTTGATGGAAATCACGATATGGCCATGTTCGGTAATCTGCGCCACGTCCCCCGGGAACAACAGCGTCGTTGAATTGGGTTCTTCAATCACCGCCGGTCCTTCGACGCTAAAGCCTGGCGCCAGACCGGGGCGCCACAGAATACGTGCATTGAGTGGCTGGGCCGAATTGTCATAGATGACTAGCCGGACTTCTTCCGGGCGCGCTGCATCAGGCTCAAAGCGTGCCGACAGAAAGTTGTCCACTGATTCGCCGCCGCGCGCCACCGTGACGGTAAGACGCAAATTCACAACCTCGATGACTTCGCCGGCTGCCGCATGTCCGTAGCGCAATTCGTGCAGCTCGTCGAATCTGCTGCGCACGAGCGAATCGGCACGTGACAACGCTTCGGGTACCGTCAACGATACGGTAATGCTGTGTTCCTGGCCGCGGTAGCGCAGGTCGGCACCATAGTCGAAAACGGCTTTTTTCTCGTCGAGCCCGTCCTTATTGAGCTGGCTTCTGGCCCCTGCGGCAAGTTCTTCGAATGCCGCGATGACCCATTCCGGATCAAGCTTACCGAGCACTCCCACCATGGTGCGCACCAGGTCATGACGCCATGGTGCCAGAAGCATGCCGAACGCTGAAAAATTGCCTGGCAGTTTGGGAATCACCAGGGTGGGAATGTTGATTTCCTTGCACAGCGCTGCGGCATGCACCGGCCCTGCTCCGCCGAAAGCAATCATTGCGGCGTCGCGCGGATCGACCCCCTTGCGCACCGATACCGCTCGTACCGCAAGCGCCATCGCAGAGTCCGCGATGCGTACCACACCAACGGCCGCCTCCTGCGTCGAAAGACCCATCGGGTCACCTATGCAGGCGGCGATCGACTTGGCTGCACCGCTGGCATCGAGGGCCATGCCGCCGCCCAGAAAGCGACCTGCATTCAGGCGACCGAGCACCAGGTTAGCGTCGGTCACGGTGGGTTCGTCGCCGCCGCGTCCATAACATACCGGACCCGGATCAGCACCCGCACTGTGCGGACC
This sequence comes from Burkholderiales bacterium RIFCSPHIGHO2_12_FULL_61_11, assembly GCA_001770785.1. Lineage (GTDB taxonomy): Bacteria > Pseudomonadota > Gammaproteobacteria > Burkholderiales > Burkholderiaceae_C > Polaromonas. The sequence goes on along the minus strand of MERZ01000373.1, from coordinate 11,860 downwards.
CACATGCAGTCCGCCTGCGGCATCGCGCCACGCGACACTGCCGCCGCCGGCCCCGACTTCGACGATAGCCCCCACCGGCAACTGCATCGGTTGCCCAGTGGCGTAACCGCCGATGTAATAACCTTCCTCGATTGCCGGCACGCCGTCGACAATCAGCGCGGCCTTGGCGGTGGTACCGCCCATGTCA
>MERZ01000373.1:0-11619 GCA_001770785.1 Burkholderiales bacterium RIFCSPHIGHO2_12_FULL_61_11 | reverse complement strand
TGTGCCAGCGACATGCTGCCGCCGTTCGAACGCATGATATGGATGCCGCCACGAAAGCCGCGCTCTTTCAAATGAGATTCCAGCGTATGCACATAACGCCGCACGCGCGGCCCGACATAGGCATTCAGTACGGTGGTCGATGTGCGTTCATACTCGCGGAACTCGCGCAGGATTTCATGCGACAGCGTGACAAACAGATCGGGATACGCTTCGCGCAGAATGCGGCCGGCCGCCGCCTCATGCACCGGGTTGGCGTAGGAATGCAAAAAGCACACGGCGACAGCTTCTATCCCTTCATCGATCAGCCGCTTGCCGAGCGCCAGGACGGCCGCCTCGTCGATCGGGGTGACAACTTCACCGCGCGCGTTCAGCCGCTCGCTGACCTCGTAGCGCAAGCGCCGCGGCACCAGCGGCTGCGGGCGCTGAAAGTTGATGTCGAACGCATCGGGCCGGTTGCCGCGGCCGATCTCGTACACATCGCGAAAGCCTTCGGTTGTCAGCAGCGCTGTTTTTGCACCTTTGCGTTCCAGTACCGTATTGATCGCCATCGTCGAGCCATGCAAAAACTCATCCAGTTCCGCCAGCCTGGTGCCAGCCGACTCCACCGCGGTGACCACGCCGGCTGTCGGATTGAACGGCGTGGTCAGGGTCTTGGCCAGTACCAGTTCGCCATTGCGGTAACCGACCAGGTCGGTAAAAGTCCCGCCAATGTCTACGCCTATCAAATTCATGATCTTCGTCTCTTTCGGATTTATTGTTCCAGCTTGATGCCGTTGCGCTCGATCAGCGCCTTGTAGCGCGTGCTTTCAGTTCGTACGAAGGAGGCGGACTCGGCCGGTCCCAGCCCTAGCGCGATGTGGCCGATTTCGCCGAGCTTGGCCCGAATCGCAGGATCTGCCAGTGCGGCGCGCACTTCGCTGCCAAGTCGGGCGATCACTTTTGGATCGGTTCCCTTGGGCGCCGCCAGCACCCACCAGTTACTAAAAATCAGTTCCGGAAAACCGGCTTCCACCGTGGTCGGGACGCCGGGCAGCTCCGGAACGCGTTGAGTACCCATCACCGCCAGCGCCTTGAGCTTGCCGGAACGCAGCTGTGCGCCAACAGGCGTCAAGGTCGGGAATGCGAGTTGCACATCGCCGCCGAGCATGGCCAGGACCATCGGCGGCGTTCCCCGGTAAGCGATGTGCAATATCGTATTACCCGCCAACTGCGAGAACGAGACGCCAGCCAGATGGGTCGGTGAGCCCGCTCCTGGCGAGCCGAAGTTGAATTTACCGGGATTGCTGCGCGCCTGGCTGGCAAAATCCATGAGCGTCGCCGGTGCGTTGGCGCTGGCGACAGCGATCAGCGGCGCTTCAGCCACCGTCGCAATCGGCTCGAGTTGAGTGCTTGGGTCAAAACCAAGATTCTTGAACAGATGCTGGTTGACAGCGTAGTTCGCAGTCGGAGCGAACAGCAAGGTATAACCATCCGGCCGCGCATGGACTACCTCGCTGGTGCCGATGTTGCCGGCCGCACCGGTCTTGTTGTCGATCACAAAGCGCTGGCCGAGTTTGACCTCCAGCGCCGGTGCGATCACCCGAAAAATGGTATCGCCTACGCCGCCGGCTGCGTAAGGTGAAACGATGCGAATGGGTTTGTTGGGCCACTCCTGGGCGCCGACGCCGGCTACGGCTGCCGCCAGTGCGGCCCCTGCAAAAACCCGAACTGCTGCCCGACCTGTGAGCGTCGTGTACATAGTGCTGGTCTCCTTCGGTTTAATTTTTTTCTGATGGCTGAATTTAACGCCCTCACTGACGTCGAAGCAATCGCCCGGCATGCTATGAGTTCATAGTAATATGACTATGGGTTCACTAACTGGGACAAGGCCGATGCTACCGATTACTTTGCGCAGGCTGGAAGTTTTTGTCGCCGTTGTCGAAGCACGGGGATTCGGCGCGGCTGCCGTTGCGCTCGACATCACGCAACCGTCGGTCAGCGTACACATATCTGTGCTGGAGACTAATGTGGGTGCAGTGCTTTTTGACCGGCAGTCAGGCCTCTCGCCGCAGCTTACCGATGCGGGCCGGACGTTGTATAGCTATGCCAAAGAAACTCTCGAACGTGCCAGCACGATGTCTGCGGAATTAGGGCAGGACAGGCGCAAATTGCGCTTCGCTGCGCAGCGCTTTGTTACCAATTACTTGCTTGCCAAAACGTTTGAGACCTTGTCTACGTCGTTTCCGCACATCGAGGTCATCGCACGCACCGGCACTTTCGAGGAGGTACATGCGCTATTTCGCAATGGTGCAGTCGATTTGGCGTTCCTGTTCAGCGCGCGCAGTGATGTGCCGGAATTGCACACCGAAGTGATGGGACGTTATCGGCTTGCGTTTATTGCCAGGCCCGATCATCCGCTGGCGAAAGAACAGCGAATTTCGATCAAGACCTTGTCCAGTTACCCATTCATCTCCGCTTATCGTGGCTCTCACTTTGGCCGTACCATCGAGGGAATGCTGCGCGCCGCAGGTATTACCGAGTTGGCGATTGCCGCACAGGTACAGGAAATGAGCATGGTGCGCGACATGGTGACGGCCGGCATGGGCATCGCCTGCTCGTTGCGGCGCAGCGTCCACAGGGATATCGTCGCCGGCACCATAGTTGAACTCGATGTCGATGTCGACCCGATGCACTTGGTGCTCAGTTACTCGCGCAATCCCAAGGCTGTCATGCCTGAAATCGACCGTCTGATTGACATGGTGCGGCGCTCTGAAGGTTTAACCGGCTGAACCGATGGGTGGCAGCCCAGCGCATCGGAACGACGCGTAGAACTACCTGACGATCAACTATGCCGGGTCGCGCAGACCAAGGATGCGCCGCGCATTGTCATTAAGGATTTTCTCCTGGTCCTCCTTTGACAGTCCTACTTCCTCGAATAGCTGCAATGCCGTGGCCGGACTCCAGCATGGATAATCGCTGCCGTACATGACGTGCTCGACACCGTAGAATTCGACCGCAAAGCGTATCCCCATCTCATGTGGCGAGACGGTGTCGGTGTACATGCGTTTGATGTAGGTGCTCGGTGGCAGCGGAAGACCTGCAGCCTTGGCGTTTTTATCCATGCGACCGGCCTGGTACGGCAGCGCGCCACCGGTATGCGACATGACAATTTTCAAGTCTGGATGGCGCTCCATGATCCCTGACAAAACCAGCCTGCATGCGGATACGCTGACGTCCACCACGCGGCCCAGACTCAGATACAGCGCGCCATTGTAGCCATCGAGAATATCAGGAAAAATCGAATCGGTAGGATGCAAAAAGAGCGGGATTCCGAGCTCTTCGACCCGGTCGTAGAACGGCTCAAGGCGTTCGGCGTCGATTCGCTCGTGCGAGCCTACGCTACCCGGTAAATTGGCGCCCATCAATCCCAGCGTGCCGATGGCATGCTCGAGCACTTCGATGGCAATTTTTGTGTCCACCAGTGGCACCGCCGCACTGGCCCACAGACGCCCTGGATAGCGGCGCTGCGCGCCTGCCATTTCCTCATTCCACAGCATCGCGCAAGCGCGGCCTTCTTCTGCCGGCAGGTCCGAGAAGTGGAGCGAAAATGGCCCGGTGGAGCAGACCACGTCGACCTCGTAACCTAGCGTATCCATGTGCGCCATCTGTTTCTCGAGATCGAACCATTCGGCACCGAGGTTGAAACGGGCCGCGCTACCTTCCTGACGCCAATACGTGTAGCCGCCCTTGCCGTTGCTCTCGGCCCGGGGATAACTCTCGCGCTTGCACAGGGCCTCGAACACTGACCGCGGCCACCAATGAAAATGGGAATCAACGATACGCATGACAAAATCCTTCTCGTTTGGCCCCTGCTGGCTCAACTACCTTGCCAGCATGGCGGCCTTGGTTGTGGCTCGAATATTTAAATGCCCGTTTCCTAGAACGTGTGATTGAGTCCTCGGGCGATGCCGGTCTGACTTGTTTGGCCATTCACGATCGCGGCGCCGCTAAAACGATTCTTGTCGATTTCGACATGCAAATTGGTACGTTTGGAGAACGCATACGTTGCGCCAACGATCAGCAGATTTTTTTCGCGTGGCAAATTCGCCAGCCTGCCTTTGGTTCTGTAATAAGCACCGGTCAGCGCGATGGCAGGGGTGAAATTGTAGGCGACACCAATCCAGGTATTTTTGGGCGTCGTGTCAGTCCCGCTGGTGTTGATTTTATCGTCGATATAGCCACCGGCGATGCGCGTGGCGCCGATCGTATAGGCAGCACCGATGGTGGCTTGAGTTCGGTCGAAGCCAATGCCGCCAAAATCATCCCATTTGGTGAAAGCAGCGCCGACACTGAATGGACCAGCCGCGTAAGTGCCGCCCGTCGCTAATGCCGTGCCGGTTTTTGTGCTTCCAGCCACTTCACCCGGAACATACTCGGCGCGGGTCGTGAAATTGCCGAACTTGCCGGTGTACTGGACGTCATTGTTGAAACGGGCTGACGATTTCCCGATCGTCTCCCTCGCAAGGGGAATGATACTGAGGTACTTCAAACTGAACGGATCATAGCCGCTGATTGTTTTCGCACTGACCGAGAGTTGACGACCAATATCAATCGCACCCCATGAGCCGCCCAGACCGACCGTCGCTTGCCGGCCGAACAGCTCTGAAGCCCCGGCAGCGGTGCCACCGGAAAAACCGGATTCCAGTGAAAATCTGGCTTTCAGTCCGCCGCCCAGATATTCCACGCCTCTGAAGCCGAGGCGATTGGAATTGTACAGACCCGTCGAATTCATGGTCAGTTTGCTATTTCCGGCAGCATCCAAATTCGTCAAGTTGCGAAGGCCGCCGTCATATGAACGACCGTCACGGATGACTGTGCAGCAGCGGCACCTGCGAAGGCGCCGAGTACGGCGAGTGCGAAAAGCGATTTTTTCATTAGTGTCTCCATTATGTTAATTAAACTTCTACCCAAAGCCACGGGGCGGCCTTTTTTTCATCCTCGCGGATGTCAAACCCTGCTACCAATTCGATCCAGTCGGATATCGGCCTCCAAGTCAGAGTCAACCGATTTGTGCGCTTGACGCTCAAGTTCCCGGAGCGCTGCGCCAGTCGAGGCGTGCTTCGAATGCTGCCAGGGTCTGGGTCAACAATACGCCGAACGCGACCACGGCAAGGAGCGAAACCAGCATCTGCGCGGTCTGCAACTGTTGCCCGTAATAGGTAATGCTGTATCCGAGCCCCGCAGTAGCCCCGAAAATTTCGGCCACAACCACTCCGGTAAGTGCGCGTCCGATACTCAGGCGCAGGCCGGCGACCACCATCGACATCGATGCGGGTAATGCGACGCGCAAAAATATGTCGCGCCGGCCGGCGCCGAACGAAGTCGCCATGCGGACCATATCTTGGTCGACATTTTGTATGCCGCTTAGCGTATTGGCATAGATCGCCGGCAGCGCGAATAGGAATGCGATGGCAATCACCGTAGGAGCCCCGAGGCCGAGGTTTGCGACGAACAGCGGATAAAAGGCGATCAGCGGCGCCGCATAGGTAAACCAGATGAATGGATCAAGCGCGTACTCGACTGTGCGGAACCACCCCGCCAGCACCCCGAGCGCGACACCCAGCATCATCGCCAGGCCAAAACCGATCATGAATTCGATCAAACTGATGGAAAAATTCTGCAGCAGTTCACCGCTCGATACCTGTGCCATTATTTGGGTCCAGACGGCCGACGGCCGCGACACGAATAGCGGATTGATCCAGTTGGCCGAGACGGCGAATTCCCAGAGCAGCCCAATCAGAAGAAAGGAAAACAGCGCGAAAAAGCCGCCCCGGTAGCGCTCCAAAAATGCAGGACTCATAACGGTCTCCAGGTGCTGAGATGATTCTCCAGCATGCGCGCGGCAGATGTCAGCAGATAGCCGAATCCGGCAATCAGCAAGGTGTAGACCAAAAGATAGTCGATCCGCATGCTTGATCCGTAGGTCACGATTTGAAACCCGATACCGGCCTCGGCGACATACATCTCGCCGACCACCACACCCAGAATCGCGCGCCCGATGCCAAGACGGATTCCCATGATCACCGCCGGGAGCGAACCCGGGAGCAATATCCGGATAAAAATGTCAAGGTGCGTAGCACCGAAGGAACGCGCGGCAAGGACCAGTCTGGCATCGGTTTCGCGCACTCCAGCCATCGTATTGACGATGATTGGCATGACCGCACCGAGGAACACGACGGCGATTTTCGATGCCATGCCGATACCGAGCCACACCGCCAGGATAGGCAGCAACGCCAGGCGAGGCATCATGTTGAGCGCCATCAGCGGCGGGTCCACGATCTGGCGCAGCATCTTGACGCTGCCGAACACGATGCCGACCGGGATGCCGATCACCACAGCGAGCCCGAAGCCCGCTATAAATTCCATAAAGCTGACGTAGGCGTGATGGCCGAGGTTGTCATTGAGCAGGATGTTAATCGCGGTCTTGAAGACGCTGCTCGGCTGGCTCGTATAGCGGATATCGACCAAGCCTAGCGTTGGCAAGAATTGCCAGGCCATCAGAAAAATCGCGACGGCTGCGCTCGAGACGAAAATACGCCCATGCGTTTTCATCAGCGCGCTTGGACGCTGTATCGATGGAGTCTCGTCATGCGCGAGCGCCGCCGTCACGCGACACTTTCAAGTCGCTGCAAACTGGCCATGTCATCGGCCAGGTGGTGCCGGATCACGCGCCGGTACTCGGTAAAAACATCGCTGTCAAGTATCGCGTTAGTGCGCGGCCGCGGCAGGTCGATCTTGATGACATCCTTGATGCGCCCGGGGTTCTTGCCCATGACGATGACCTGGTCGCCGAGGAAAACAGCTTCATCAATACTGTGGGTGACAAAAAGAACAGTCTTGCGATCGCGGCTCCAAATTCTGAGCAATTCCTCGCCCATGATCTCGCGGGTCTGCGCATCGAGCGCCCCAAACGGCTCGTCCATCAGCAGCACTTCGGGGTCGACGCTGAGTGCGCGGGCGATATTTACCCGTTGCCGCATGCCGCCGGATAGCTGGTGTGGATGATAGTCGGAAAAGCCGGCCAGCCCGACGCTATCAATGTAACGCTGTGCCCGGTTGGTCAGATCTTCGCCTTTCCAGCGCCGCATTTCCATCGCGAATCGAACATTGCCAAGGACCGAACGCCAGGGCAAGAGTGAGGCATCCTGGAATATCACGGCACGCTCCGGCCCTGGCCCAGACACCGGTTTACCATTGATGCGCACGCTGCCACTGGTATACGGCGTCAATCCCGCGATCGCCATCAGCAAACTGCTTTTGCCGCAGCCGCTGCTACCAACGATGGTGACAAACAAACCTTTTTCGATCGAATGCGTAATACCGGAGAGCGCCATAAAAGTTTCGTCGCTGTTCGGCTTTTTGTATCGGATACCAAGGTTCTCAATTTCAATCTGCGCCATTCTTCATCTCCACAAACAGGGATCAAACTGCTACGGTTTCCAAGCGCTGTACGACTGTTGGAATTGGCCGTTCCAATATTTCTCTTTCGGCCAGCGCTCCTTGTAGACCCCCGCCTCGATACCACTGTCAAAAAACGCGTTCATGCCAGCGTCTCCCGGCAGATGCCCATCCTCGAACATTCCCTGAACGATTTCATCGTAGGTACGCTCGGCATATTTAGGGTCAATACCGACCCGCGCCACCAGAATCTTTATCGAACGATTCTTGTCGCTCTTCGCCAGACGCATGCCGCGGATGACCGCACGCAACACCGCGCGCAGGGTGTTTGGATTTTGCGCAATATAAGATTTGGTGGCGAAGAAAACGTGAAATGGATAATCCGGTGCCAAGTCGGTCTGCCTGAGTACTAAGTTATAGCCGCGGTCCTGCGCCAAGTATTTTTCCGGTGGCGCCAAAATATTGATATCAAGCTGTCCGGAATCCATTGCCGCTATGCGTGCGGCCGAGGCGCCGCCCTGTATGATCTTGGCGCCAGTTTTCGGGTCGATCCCATTGATCTTCAGTGCGTAGCGGGTCAGAAAATCGGTCGAAGAGCCGTAGGTACTGACGCCGAAACGCGCGCCCGCAGCATCCTTGAAAGTCTTTATTTTCGGCACCGCGTACCAGTCGAAAATCGCCATATTGAAGCCGCCGTAAAACACTTCCAAATTTTGGCCCACGTTGATACCGGCCATCGCGCCGGTCAACGCCCCGACACCAACCTGGACCGAATCGGCGACCAAGCCCATCACCATACTGGAACCGCCGCGGAAGGCGACCAGCTTGACATCGAGCCCTTCATTTTTGAAAAAACCTTCCTCTTCCGCGAGATACAGCGGCAGCAAGGTCGACGTCGTGACCGGCAGACCGATCGTCAGCGATGTCTTTTCCGGCTTGCCCTGGGCCCATACAGAGGATGGGGCGAGCGTGACTCCGCTTGCCACCAAGGCAACGCAGATATTGCGTACCAGCCCGTTCGTCGACCAGTACCTTGAAATGAGAAATTTTGCGAAGAGCCGTACGGCGAAACCTTTGCCAACCGGGTTTCCAAAACCTGTAATGACGCGGACTGCTGGTGTCTGAGTGATCAACATTATGCTTGTCTCCATTTTTTACTTATGGGGGAGAAATTTACCTTGTGACGACTTGCCGAAGCAATCGGCCAACGGGCTATGAGTTAATAACCAATTAGCTATGAGTTCCGATCTAGTGACCGCTGCGGGCGTGTGGGCACGCGGGTGCTGGCGCGTAGAGAGCCGTGTGGGCGGCTGCACTGAGCTTGCGCCGGTGTGCATGGGGCAGTGCCAGCGTGGGCTGGGCGCCGTGATGATACTCTGCTTGTATCCAGTATTGAAGCGTATTGACTGGGGTCGGGGGTACAACTGGGGCTCAGTCCAGGCTGCCCGCATCGACTCACCCATGCCGCGCCGCCGCGAGGAGAACTCTCATGCTGTTGCGTGGCCGTTTCGTCTTGAAGGGTTAGGAATCACTTGTTTTCCACACAGCAAGGGAATTCCCTAGCTGTGGCGAATGAGACCGAGAGATAGCATGCAACAACTATCTCACCAGGCTCCGGCCAACAGGCAATGCTCAGGCATTGGAATACCGCATCATGCAAACCGCAAAGCAACTCATCAATGGGCGCTGGCTCACCACGGTCAGCGGTGCCGAGCGCATCGGACAGTCGATCAACCCTGCCAGCGGCGAAGTGGCGGCCCTGTTTGCCGACGGCACCGACGCCGACGCACAGGCCGCCGTGGCTGCTGCACGGCATGCCTTCGAGAGCACGGCCTGGCGTCGCAGTCCGCGGCTGCGCGCCGACGTCCTGCTCGATTTCGCTGCGCGCCTGGACGCCCGCAAAGAAGAGATCGCCGACTGGCTGGTCACGCTCAATGGCAAGCTGCGGCGCGAAGCCCTGGGTGAAATCAATGCCGGCATCTCCGAGCTGCGCTACTACGCGGGCCTGGCCCGCAACCTGTTCGGCCGGGTGCTGGAGGTGGAGCCCGGCTGCTACTCCTCGCTGGACCGTGAAGCCGCGGGCGTGTGCGCCATCATCCTGCCGTGGAATGCGCCGGTCACCCTGCTGGTGCGCTCGCTCGCGCCCGCGCTCGCCGCCGGCTGCACCGTGGTGATCAAGCCGGCGCACCAGACCGCCTTGGTCAACAACATGGTGATCGAGTGCCTGAGCAGCGATAGCCGCGTGCCCGCCGGTGTCATCAATTCGGTCATCGAGTCCGGCACCGAGGTCGCACGCTATCTGTGCGAGTCGCCCGATGTGGATGTGATCAGCTTCACCGGCTCGTCGGCAGTGGGCAAGCGCATCGCGCAAAGCACGGCCAACACGCTTAAGCGCCTGTCGCTCGAGTTGGGCGGCAAGGCGCCGGCCGTGGTGTTCGCCGACGCCGACCTCGACAAGACCGTGGCCGGCATCGTGGCCGGCGGCATGGTGATGGCCGGCCAGCAGTGCACCGCCGTCGCGCGGGTGCTGGTGGAAGACGCGGCTTATGACAGCTTCGCCCAGCGGCTGGCACAGGCCCTGAAGGCGGTCCGGGTCGGGCCGGGCAATGACCCGGCCTCGCAGATGGGCTGCCTGATCGATGGGCGCAACCGCGACCGCATCAACGCCCTGATGGACACTGCAGAAGCCACCCAGCGGGTGCTGTTGCGCGGGCGCGTGCCCGGCGGCACGCTGGCTCGTGGCGCCTTCATCGAGCCCAGCCTGGTCGAGGTGCAAGACCTCGCCTCGGAGTTCATCCAGCACGAGCTGTTCGGGCCGCTGCTGGTGATCGAACGCTTCCGCGGTGAAGAAGAGGCCGTCAGCCGCGCCAACGCCACGCGCTTCGGTCTGGCCGCCAGCGTGTGGAGCACCGACGCGAAGAAGACGCGCCGCATCGCCGCCCAGTTGCGCAGCGGCACAGTCTGGTCCAACTGCCACAACCGGCTGTTCGCCGAGGCGGAAACCGGCGGTTTTCGCGACAGTGGCTATGGCCGGCTGCACGGTGCCGAGGGCCTCAACGATTTTCTGCAAACCAAGCATTTCTATTTCGAGACCAACTCATGAGCAGTTCCAGCCACCACACCAGCGCGCATTATTTTCTGGAGGGCTTGACCGAGCTGGGGATTGATTACGTGTTCTCCAACTTCGGCACCGACCATGTTTCGCTGATCGAAGAACTCGCGCGCTGGGATCATGAAGGTCGACCCCACCCCGACATCCTGCTGTGCCCGCATGAGAACGTCGCCATGCACATGGCCGCCGGCTACGCCGCGGTCACTGGCCGCGGGCAGGCGGTGATGGTCCACGTCGATGCGGGCACGGCCAACTCGGCCATGGGCATGCACAACATGTTCCGGGGCCGTTTGCCCGTGATGCTGATTGCCGGCAAGGCGCCGTTCACCCTGCGCGGCGAGCTGCCGGGCTCGCGCGACAACTATGTGCATTTTGTGCAGGACCCGTTTGATATCGCCAGCCTGGTGCGCCCCTATGTGAAATGGGAGTACTCGCTGCCCAGCGGCCGGATCGCCAAGGAGGTGTTGCGGCGCGGCCATTCGATGATGCAAAGCGACCCGCCCGGCCCGGTGTACCTGACACTGCCGCGCGAAGTGCTGGCCGAAACGGTGGCGGCGGATCAGGTGCGCGCTTTTGGCAGCGAGCGTTACGGCGCCGTGCTGGCCGGCGGCATTGATGAGGCGCGCGCGCAGGCCATCGCCAGCCAGCTCATGCGTGCCCACCAGCCGATCGCCGTGACCTCGTATCTGGGCCGAAAGGCCGAGGCGGTGGCGGCGCTGGAAGACCTGGCGCAACTCTGTGGTGTGCGGGTGTTTGAGTTCAGCCCCAGCTACCTGTGCATGTCGCGCAGCTCGCCGTGTTTTGGCGGTTTCGATCCGGCCAAGGCGCTGGCCAGCGCCGATGTGGGCTTGCTGCTCGATGTCGATGTGCCATGGCTGCCCAAGTTTGTGCAGGACAACCCGATCACCCGCTGGGCCCACATCGATGTGGACGCGATCAAAAAGGATTTCCCCATGTGGGGTTTTGCCACCGACATGCGGGTGCAGGCCGATTGCGCCACGGTGTTGCGTCAGGTCGCAAAAATTGTGCGGGCGCAGGCAGATCAGGCTTTCCATCAAAAGGTGGCTCAG
>MERZ01000372.1 GCA_001770785.1 Burkholderiales bacterium RIFCSPHIGHO2_12_FULL_61_11 | reverse complement strand
ACAATGTGGCGGCCTCGTCGAGCAGCGCCTGCGCAAAAGATGAATCGCTCTGCACACGCTGAATGACGGTTTCTTTGAAATTTCTGGTCAGTGCCATTGGTTTTACCCCTTGTGCTTGCTACTTTGTTTGGCGGTCATCGCCTTTTTGCGTGCCTTGTACTCGGTCAGCAATACTTTGGCCCGGTCGATGTCACGTTGCTGGCCTCGCTTGGTGCCACCACCAAAGAGAACGATGAGCGTGTCGCCGTCCTTGGCGAGGTAAATCCGGTAGCCTGGTCCCCAGTCAATCACGTATTCCCCCATGCCATCGAACCATTTGATGCTTGAGGTATTACCCAGCTCCATTCGTAGCTTCGCGACGGCAACCTTCGCAGCAGCCTGCGATGGAAGGCTGTCAAACCATTGTTTGTATGGACTTGAAGCATCCTCGCGTATGTACTCTTCGACTTTGATTGCCATGGCTAATGGTAACACATATGTTACTTGAAATTATGCACCACCAGGATTTGGACGGCGTGCTGACCGCACTGTGCCACGGCCCGCTTTCATCCGCAGCCGCCGGGTATTGCACGGTCTTGAAAAACGTTACAAAGGCCAGCCTTTCGGGTAAAGTGCCCACTCTTTTTTGGGAGAAACGCTATGAAAACCACCGCGCTGCTCGTTGCCTTGCTCGCTTGTATCGGCCAGGCCCACGCTGCCAAGGCGTGCGAAGAACTCAAATCCGAAGTGGCTGCCAAACTCGACGGCAAAGGTGTCAAGGGCTACACACTGGAAGTCGTGGACAGCGACAAGGTGGGTGATGCCAAGGTGGTCGGCAGCTGCGAAGGCGGCAAGAAGAAGCTGACCTATTCCAGGAAATAGGTCTTCGCCATTCTTCATTTGGCCTGGGGCCAGCCCTACGCGCTGCAGGCCAGTGCGCTGCCACTGGCAGCGCTGCTGTGGTGAAGGCGTTACAGTCAGACCCTGTCAGCGTGACACCTCACGCCCACAAGGCACCCGGCAGACCATGGGCACCCAACAGCTACTATATTTATAGCTACAAACACAATGAATACGAGGGCTACAGGCCAAAACAACTCTGAAAATGCATCTGACAGTGCCCCCACCGGTGCGCAGGCCAGTGTGCAGGTGCAGGCGCTGTTGCGCATGCGCGAGTTGATTCTGGCAGGAGACTTGCCCGGCGGTGCCCGCATTGCCGAACTGGCCATTGTTGAAAAACTCGGTTTCTCCCGCACGCCGGTGCGCGCTGCGCTGATGCGCCTGGAGCAGGAAGGCCTGCTCGACGCACTGCCTAACGGCGGCTATGCCGTCAAGACTTTTTCAGAGCGCGACATCTCCGAGGCCATCGAGTTGCGCGGCACGCTTGAAGGCCTGTCGGCCCGGTTGTCCGCCGAGCGCGGCGCGCCGCCCGTGGTGCTGAACGAGGCGCGTGAGTGCCTGCGGGAGATTGACAGGCTGCTGAGCCAGTCCGCGCTCGATGCCGATGCGTTTTCTGGCTATGTGAGCCTGAACGCGCGCTTTCACGCGCTCTTGAGCGAGATGGCGGGCAGCGCTGTCATCGGCAAAGAGCTGGAGCGGGTCTCCAACCTGCCGTTTGCCTCGCCCTCCGGGTTTGTTGTGGCGCAGGCCAACTCGCCCAAGGCGCGCGACATGCTGATCGTGGCGCAAGACCAGCACTGGCAGGTGCTCGACGCCATTGAGCGGCGCGAAGGTTCACGCGCCGAGAGCCTGATGCGCGAGCACTCCCGCATCGCCCAGCGCAACCTGCGTGAAGCTGTGCTGAACCAGCGGCTTGACCAGATGCCTGGGGTGCGCCTGATCCGCAAGCGCAACTGAGAAGCTGTTCTCAAGTCGACGTGACGGTGCGTCAAGTCGGTGGCTGATTCATGGTGGGTTATCTCAAAGCGTTATAACAAAGTGTCTGAAATCGCTATTGCGCGCGGTTTTTTTTGCCTGCACATTAGACAAAAAGCAAAATCCTATAACCACCCTGGAGACAATCCATGAACAAAAGACAATTCATTCACGCCACAGCCCTTGCTGTTGCTGCACTTGCAGCTAGCAATTCAATAGCGCAAAGCAATACTTTCAAAATCGGCCTGATTTTGCCCATGACCGGGCAGCAGGCCAGCACCGGGCGCCAGATTGAAGCCGCCGCCAAACTTTACATGGCGCAAAACGGCGACACGGTAGCAGGCAAAAAGGTGGAATTGATTGTCAAGGACGACACCAGTGTTCCCGACGTGACCAAACGCCTGGCGCAGGAATTGATCGTGAACGACAAGGTCAATGTGCTGGCCGGTTTTGGCATCACCCCTTCCGCACTTGCCACCGCACCCCTGGCCACCAAATCAAAAACACCCATGGTGGTGATGGCTGCGGCCACCTCCAGCATCACGCAGGCCTCGCCTTATGTGGTGCGAACCAGCTTCACGCTGGCGCAGGCGGCGGTTGCCATGGGTGACTGGGCGCCCAAAAACGGCATCAAGAAAGTGGTGACCCTGGTCAGTGATTACGGCCCCGGCATTGATGCTGAAAAGTACTTCAAAGAGCGCCTTGTGTTCAACGGCGGGCAGGTCGCCGAGTCCTTGCGTGTGCCGCTGCGTGGTCCGGACTTTGCCCCGTTCCTGCAAAAAGTGCGTGACCTCAAACCCGATGCCCTGTTTGTCTTTGTGCCCTCGGGCGCGGGTGCTGCGGTCATGAAACAGTTTCTGGAGCGCGGCATGGACAAGGCCGGCATCAAACTGATCGGCACCGGCGACATCACCGACGACGATCAGCTCAACGACATGGGTGACGGTGCCCTGGGTGTGGTCACCTCGCACCATTATTCGACAGCTCATCCGTCGGCAGTGAACAAGAAATTTGTTGAAGCCTTCGGCAAAGCCAACCCGGGCATGCGCCCCAATTTCATGGCCATGGGTGGTTACGACGGCATGCGCGTGATTTACGAAGCACTCAAGGCGACCAAAGGGCAGGGTGGAGGAGACGCCTTGCTGGCCGCCATGAAGGGCCAGATTTTCGAGAGCCCGCGCGGCCCGATGTTCATCGACGCGCAAACCCGCGACGTGGTGCACAACATCTATCTGCGCAAGGTGGAAAAGAAAGACGGCCAGCTCTACAACGTGGAATTTGACGTGATCAAGGATGTGAAAGACCCGGGCAAGGCGAAGTAAGCGGCGCAGAAC
>MERZ01000371.1 GCA_001770785.1 Burkholderiales bacterium RIFCSPHIGHO2_12_FULL_61_11 | reverse complement strand
GGCATCGGTGAAAAACTGGAAGACCTGGAAACCTTCAACGCGCGCGAATTTGCCCAGGCGCTGCTGGCCTGATGCCCTCATCGGCCCGTTTGCCTTGAAAATCGCGACCGTCACCCCCATTTTTGTTTTTTAAAGGATTTTTTAGGTGCCCAGCTTTCTCAGCCAATTTCTGCGTCTTATTCTGACAGTGGTTTTGGGCCTGTTTGCGGCCGTCTTTGCGGTCAGCTTGCTGGCGGCAGCTCTGATCGTCGTGGTACTGAGCCTGCTCAAATCACTGATCACGGGGCGCAAACCGGCGCCGGCCATGGTGTTTGGACGTTTTCAGCGATTTTCACCTCAGGGCATGTGGCCAGGCAGACCCGCCCCGGAAAAACCGGCCAACCCCAATGCTGGCCACATCGTAGATGTTGAGGCACGGGAAGTGCCCGAGGACAGGCGTCAGCCCTGATCGCCGGAGCAGTACTGCGGCAGGAAATGCCTTGAAACCGTCAAAATGCTATTTTATTTATAGCTTCTTTCGCCCTTATCTATTGGCCAAAAGCCTCTTTTACATAGATTTCAGGCGACTTTTAGAGCCGCCGGCAAGCCCCGGACACCTTTTTTCCATCCTGCAAGCTACTGGCGAGGCCTCAAAAAATGTCGCCACCCTCCAAAGGGCATTTGACGCCACAGCCAATGCCGTTTTTCCTACAAATGCCCATTGAACTAAAGGACAAGATCAGGGACTAACCATAAAAGAATTGAGGCAAGCCGGATTAGCCTGACCCTAACAATGCCATTGAACCAATCTCTTGGCACTCTCTCTAATAAACTAGTATTTTACAAAGGATAACAAGGAGTTCTGCCATGTCTCATACTCTTTCACCCAAAACCACGACGGTCGTCAGCGGTGCCGTGGCCACAATCAATCCTTGGTCGCTGGTTCCCCCACTGGGTAACCTGGACGCTTACATTTCCGCGGCCAACCGCCTACCCATGCTCACTCTGGAGCAGGAGCAGGAATTTGCCAGAAATCTGAGAGACAACAACGATGTTGACTCGGCTGGCAAGCTGGTGCTTTCCCACTTGCGTCTGGTGGTATCGATTTCCCGCAAATACCTGGGCTACGGCCTGCCACACGGCGACCTGATCCAGGAGGGAAATATTGGCCTGATGAAGGCGGTCAAACGTTTTGATCCCGATCAAGGCGTGCGCCTGGTCAGTTATGCCATGCACTGGATCAAGGCCGAAATTCACGAGTACATCCTGAAGAATTGGCGCATGGTCAAGATGGCGACCACCAAGGCCCAGCGCAAGCTGTTTTTCAACCTGCGCTCGATGAAGCAGGGCTTCAAGGATGATGCCGACGTGGCAACGCACCGCGACACGCTGACTGAAGGCCAGATTGACTCGATGGCGAAGACGCTGAACGTCAAGCGCGAAGAAGTCATCGAAATGGAGCAGCGCATGTCGGGCGGCGACGTGCTGCTGGACCCGAGCCCCGGCGACGACGGTGAAGACCCGTTTGGCCCGATTGCCTACCTGGCCGATGTCACGCAGGAGCCGACGGCATTAATGGAGTCGCGCCGGCGTGACAACCTGGCCAGCGACGGCATTTCGGCCGCACTGGAAGACCTGGACGCGCGTTCGCGCCGCATCGTGGAAGAGCGCTGGCTCAAGGTGAACGACGATGGCTCGGGCGGCATGACGCTGCACGATCTGGCCGCCGTGTACCAGGTAAGCGCCGAGCGCATTCGCCAGATTGAAGTGGCGGCCATGAAGAAAATGAAAAAGGCGCTGGTAAGCTATGCCTGAATAGCCGCGGACAACCCCGGTTAAAACTCACGAACTCACACTGGCCTGCACCCCTCAAGGGGCAGGCCTTTTTCATGTCTTCTTGAACCCGCAAAACCGGGAATACGTCAGGTATTTTTCAGCAGCAAGCGGATGTCGGACGCCAGCGCTTCAGCGCCCGCTCCATAGCGGCTGTAAAGCCTAACCCGGCCTTTGCCATCAAAAACATAGCTGCCAGCCGAGTGGTCCATGGCGTAGCTGCCTGGCGTTTTACCCTCGACCTTTTTGTAATAGATTTTGAAGTCCTTGGCAACTTCGGGCAACTGGTCCATGGTGGGCCGCAGCGCCAGAAAGGTGGGGTCAAAGTTGGCCATGTAGGCTTTAAGCAGTTCCGGCGTGTCCCGCTCGGGATCGACCGTGAGGAAGATTGCCTGAAGCTTGTCGCCATCGGGGCCCAGCAGCTGCTTGATCCGCGCCATTTCGGCCATGGTTGTCGGGCAAACGTCTGGGCACTGGGTGAAGCCAAAAAATACCACCACGATCTTGCCGGCAAAGTCCTTGAGCGTGCGCAGCTGCCCGTTGTGGTCGGCCAGGGAAAAGCCCTGCGCGTAGTCGGCACCGGTCAGGTCAATGCTCTTGAACTGCAGCTTGTCAGGGCTGCAAGCAGTCATAGCGCCTGCGCTCAATGTGGTGGCAAGCGCGCCAGCCAGCCATTGGACGGCTGTGCGGCGATTGAGAGGCGACAGTGGCGTTTTCATACGAGGTAATGGTCCAGCAGCAGCGCCGCGAATAAAGCCGAGAGATGAATCAGTGAAAAGCGGAAGGTCTTGCGCGCCAGTGCATCGGAGTAATTGCGCCACAAGAGCCAGGCATGCCCACTGAAACCGATGCTGAGCACCATGGCAGCGGCCAGGTAGAGCCAGCCGCTCATCTTGAAAACAAAGGGCATCAGGCAGGCGGCAAACAGCACCAGGGTGTACAAGAACACCTGCAAGCGCGTGAATTCATTGCCGTGTGTGACGGGCAGCATGGGCAGGCCCGACTTGCGGTAGTCCTCGACGCGATAGAGCGCCAGCGCCCAGAAATGCGGCGGCGTCCATAGAAAGATGATCAGGAACAAAATCAGCGCCTCGGGGCTGACCGAGCCTGTCATGGCGGCCCAGCCGAGCACCGGCGGCATGGCTCCCGAAGCCCCCCCAATCACGATGTTTTGCGGGGTCAGCGGTTTGAGAATCACGGTGTAAACCACCGCATAACCCACAAAAGTGGCAAAGGTCAGCCACATGGTGAGCGGATTGACCCATAAGTACAAGATGGCTGAGCCGACAGCACACAGGCCGGCAGAAAACGCCAGTGTGAGCGGGTTGCCGAGATCGCCCCTGGCCGTCGGTC
>MERZ01000370.1:5581-6837 GCA_001770785.1 Burkholderiales bacterium RIFCSPHIGHO2_12_FULL_61_11 | reverse complement strand
CCGTAGATGTTCCACCCTGACGTACGGCTTGACCGGCAAGGTGCGCAAGCGCAGGCGCAGCGCATAACCCAGTGTGCCGTAGGAATTGGGGAAACCAAAAAACAGGTCGCGGTGCGCGTTGTCGGGTGTGCAATGCACGACTTCGCCATCGGGTAGCAAAACGTCGAGCGCCAGCAGGGTGTCATGGACCAGGCCGTACCGGAACGAGGTGGCCTCAATGCCGACGCCGGCGGCTGCACCGCCCACGGTGATGGTTTTGAGTTGCGGAACCACTTCCGGCATGACGCCATGCAGCAGCGTTTGCGCGACCAGCGCCTCATAGGTCGTCAACCCTTCCACATCGACCCAGCCCTCTGTCGCATTGAGGTCGAGCACATGGCAGAAACCGCTCAGGTCCAGCCGGCGCTTGGTTCCTTCGTGGCGGTCGCGAAACAGGTTGGAGCTGCGCTTGCCCAGACCAAGCGGCGCCGCGCTGCCAGCCGTGCCAGCGCGCATGGCGGCGACCAGTTCGGAGCGGCGCAGGTCATGGGCCAGGCGATCAGGCGTCATACAGGTGCGGCCGGCCCATCGGGTAACTGGTACGGGTCACATTGCCCTTGCTGAAGACGATTTGGAACAAATGGGTGTAACCCGCAGGGGAGCGGAACATTTCGGCGCAGCCCAGCAGATAGGTGCGCCAGACCCGGTGAAAGCGTTCATCAAAGCGCTGCGGATCGAGGGCCTGGATTGCCTTCCATTGCGCCTCAAAACGCCGCGCCCACTCGTCCAGGGTCAAGGCGTAATGGCGACGCAGGTTCTCGATGTCGAGCAGCTCCAGCCCGCAGCGCTCCATCTCAACAATCACCTCGGACAGGCCGGGAATCCAGCCACCAGGAAAGACATGCTTGCGGATGAAGAGGTCGGTCTCGCGGGGTCCGACATGGCCAATGAAATGCAGCATGCCCAGCCCGCCGGGCTTCAGCAGATCGGCATGCGCCTGGATCACCACGGCCAGCTGGTCACGCCCGGCATGTTCGAGCACCCCGATCGACACTACCTTGTCGTAGGGGGCATCGGCTGCGCGGAAATCGGCCTCGCGCACGCTGAGCTTGCTCGCAAGGCCACGGCGCGCTATTTCACCGCGCAACCAGTCCACCTGCTCGGTCGTTGTGTTGAGGCCCGTACCAATCGCGCCGAGCGTTTCCCAGGCCCGGAACAGAAAACCGCCAAAGCCGCAGCCAATGTCGACAAAACGTTCGCCGCGAACGAGCCGGATC
>MERZ01000370.1:2374-5574 GCA_001770785.1 Burkholderiales bacterium RIFCSPHIGHO2_12_FULL_61_11 | reverse complement strand
GCGCCTGCTCCAGCGACTGCGTGCCTTCGGGCCAGTAGCCACAGGTGTACATCATCAGCGGATCGTCGAGCCACAGACGATAGAACCCGGCCCCCAAGCCATAGTGGGCGCGGGCATTGGTCTTGGCTTGGGCCGCGCTGTGGTTTGAATAACGCAACTCGTGGATTCCGTTCTCCATATTTACCAAGGTCTTGCCGTGCATATCAAGGCCACTGAGCATGCCGGCCGCCAGCGCCGCCCCGAGATCGCCTTCGACGTCGACGCTCTGGTCAAAATACGACTCCAGCAGACCCATGTGCCCGCGCGTGAAGGCCTGCAGCAGCGCGGCGTCAGAGCGGAACATGACGGTGAACACCGGCTCGCCCGGACCGGCGCGGTAGTGGCTGCCGTCAGGCAGCCCGATGGCAAACGGCACGCCGGCACGGGCCTGCAGCGTGTCGACAATGTTCTGCATCGGAAAAAGCATGCGGCATCCTCCATTGGGGGGCATGCGCCTATGCCCATCCGACTGGTGTGCCCGCTGGCGCTAGTGTCCCATGCAAGGATTGAACCTGTTAGTTCGCGCTGACGCTTGCGCAAGATCAATTTGTTTACGGTTGGATCAGGAAAACAGCTTTAGCATGGTTTTGCGGGTGTTCATGCGGCTGCAGTCAACGGCCGATTTGAGAAAAATCAATTGTGCGAGAGGAAATCAACTGAATATCAGCAATACCAAGCCTCTTTATATCCAGGGGCAAGACTGTTTGGCTCGACAAGCCTCAAGGCGCGATATCGACGATCACCAGCGTATCACCGCCACGCAGGGGGAGGGGGTGCCTGCCTCACCCGGCATGATGGTCAGAGCCCCAGGGCATAACGGTGCGCCCCGCGGCGCAAGCCGGGAAGCTTGCGCGCGGCATCGAGCATGACACGCGCCGAGAAGGCGATGAGATCGAAGCGCGCTTCAAACAACAGGCTCTGGTGCGGGCCGTGGGTGGCGCTGCCGCGGCGGTCCAGCACCACGCCAAGTCCTTCCTCCCCCTCGAGTTCCGACAGGTCGGCCACCTGAAACACCTGGGTGACTTCACCGGCAAACAGCGGGTCGGCCGCGATCGCCGCCTGCACCTGCGCCAGCTCTGCGCCACGTTCAAGTTCGACATACACATAGTGCTGCGACGTTCCGTCGTCACCGCGGTATTCACCGGCCAGCGCGCCTTTGACACCGCGTACACCCGCCACTGCCGCAGTGTGGTGCAGGCTCAGCCCCGGGTGCCGGTGAAACACGGTCTGGCCGCGCGGAATCAGCATTTCGAAGGTGCTGCGCAGCAGGGGCAAGACGCCCGGATCCCAGCCCGCACCGACCACCGCCGCCACGCGATGATTGTCGGCAGCTTCGTCCAGCGCGGCATGGTGCGCCTTCAGTGCCTGACCCTCGAAACAGGCGCACTCGACAACGGGAATGCGTGCCTGCAAGAGTTCGCGCGCCACCCCCAGCACCGCGTAAGCCGGCACGCAGACCAGCGCGGCACGAACCCCCTCAAGTTCACTCACATGCGAAGCGACAGGGAAGCGCTGCAGGCGGCCAGGCAGGGGGCCCAGCGAACCGGGACGGCGCACGACACCCGCCAGCGCAAGTTCACTCTCGTCGATCAGGTCCTCGGCACACGCAAGACCCAAACGGCCCAGACCGATCACAGCCACCTGTAATTTTGGCATTGCATCTCTAGTTGTTTCACTTTTATAAACACCCTGTTGAACCATGCACCACCTGGGCTTGCGCATCCATGACAATCGTCAAACACTGAGACAATATCCTGGTTCACTGCTGTCAAGGCTTGTTGCGGCCAAGGGCGCGCAACTTTTCAAAAAGCTCACGCTCCTGTTGAGTCAGTTGTTCTGGTACCGGCAGGGATGTTCGAGTTTGGCGCCGCCGCCCTGGCAGGCGGGGCAGGTGAAAATTTACTGGATGAACACATGCTCCTTGACGTCCCGCCGGCTGCGGGTAATGCGCCCCGTGCCCGCGCAGGCCTCGCAGCCGGGCGCGTCAGGCGGATTTCCTCCCCGCCCCCACTGACTACCCGCTCCAGCGGCACCAATACATCAAACGTGCTGTCACAAAATATCTTGGGCATCCAACAAACTGCAGTAGTTGAACAATTCCACTCTAAGACACAAGCTTCATAGCAGCTTGATATTTGTCAAGCCCCCTGCTACGGCAGGGACAGGTGATTTTTGTTACTGAGAAAGTGATCTTCTTGCGAATTATCAATGCGCATGAAATGACCTTGCTTTTATCATTCAATTGTGATTATTTGAATTGCTTGAACCAGACTCTTGATCACAAAGATGAGGTTTCCCTTTACTGGGGAAATTTCTGGTGTTTCCCACACCAGAAAGGATGAAGACATCCTCAGACTGACCGGGCGGTCAAGCGCATGGTTGGGGGTCTTCACCAAACCCGTCAATTCGCAAGGATTGGCGGGTTTCTTTTGTGGCAAGCGATTAAATGTATGACGTGCACACGCTCTTTGATAAACCTCAAGGCAGTTTGATCTATTTTTTATATTTTGCTGTTGGTTGTGATACTACTGGTTCCAAGTGAAGGAGGCTGATATGGCTACGATCGAAGACGGCGAAAAATGGGCAGCGATGCAAGCCGACTGGCAAGCTGTCAATCAGGAATCGCACACAGCGCGGTTTAGAGTTATGCAAGCTTTTATTAAATCTGCTGCGGGTGAAGGTTCTGGCCCGACGACAGGCCAGCTTGAGCTGGCGGAAAAGCTCGAACAAGCAGCTGATGAAAAGCGACGGGCAATGGACGAATTTGTGAAGAAGGTCTTCGGTGTTGAAGCCCTCTCGTAAATCTCGGCTTCATGCGTGAAATTGGCGCGGACCAGTGCTTCTGTCAATGGCGGCCAGACAGAATTTCCGCGCATGCGCATTTGAGCGCATTTGGTCACTATATGTGTTGCGGCCACCATTCAACTGGAAGACGTACCTGAGGAGCTGAACCATGTTTCGTGATCGCAACGAAGCCGCCAGCCGGCTAGCCGAAAAACTCAAGGGCTATCAGGGAAAAAATCCGCTGATTCTTGCCATCCCGCGTGGTGCTGTGCCGATGGCGCAAATCATTGCAAAAAGGCTGGGCGGCGAATACGACGTGGTGCTGGTGCGCAAGCTACGTGCGCCATACCAGCCGGAATTCGCGATTGGCTCGGTCG
>MERZ01000370.1:0-2352 GCA_001770785.1 Burkholderiales bacterium RIFCSPHIGHO2_12_FULL_61_11 | reverse complement strand
CAAGCGCCGCGCCCAATACACGCCGATCCGGCCCCCGATCGATCCGGCCGGGCGCATCGTCATCGTGGTCGATGATGGTCTGGCCACGGGCGCGACCATGATTTCCGCGCTGCACGGTCTGCGTGCCAGGAAACCGGCCCGGCTGATCTGCGCGGTGCCCGTATCACCGCCCGATACGCTGGCCAAGGTGGAAGACTTGGCGGATGAGGTGGTGTGCCTTGAAACACCCGAGTTCTTCCAGGCGGTGGGGCAGTTCTACGGGCATTTCCCGCAGGTTGAAGATGACGAGGTGATCGAGATTTTGAAAGGGTAGAAAGAACGATATGGATAACAAACGGCCCGCTGCCCATAAACCCATGAAGGAGGCTTTTAAGCAATGGCCGCTGATGACCTTTTATGATCGCTTCGAAGTCGTTGTGGCGGTGGTCCTGAGCCTGGTTGCGTCTGGCGTGTTTCGGTCATAGGGGCCGGTCCCACCCCAGGTGCTAAACATGAAGACTGATTTTCATGGCTAACACCTCACCACCGAACCCAACAGAACCGGGCACAAATGGAAAAAGCGAGACCGCCCGCCTTTTCATCGCCCTGTGGCCGGAGCCCGCTTTGGCCAGCGCCCTGCATGCGCAGTGCGGCGCCTGCATCGGCGGCGCGCACAGCCGTGTGGTGGCGCCGCAAAGGGTGCATCTGACACTGCACTTTTTGGGCCAGGTGCCGCGGCAACAGATGCCCGCGCTGGTTTCGGCGCTGCGCGTGCCGTTTCAGCCCTTTGAGCTCAGCTTCAGCCACTGCGAGCAATGGCCGCATGGTCTGCTCGTGGCGATGCCGGACACGGTGACGCCGCCGCTGACCCGCTTACACGCGGTGCTGGGCGAGGTGCTGCAAGATCTGGGCCTGCCTGTGGAGGAGCGCCAGTTTCGACCGCACCTGACACTGGCGCGACGGCACACAAAACCCTTGCCTGAGCCGACGGGTCCGCCATTGCGCTGGCCCGTCGCAGGCTATGTACTGGTGGAATCGCAGGCGACACCCCCCGGGGCGTACCACGTGGTGCAGGATTACGGCTGAACCTCAAGCTCGTTCACCACGCGGGAAATTCCGGGAGCAGACCATGCCGCCGCTTGCACGGCGGAATGCTCGGCCACTGTGGCCACTGTGCCGCGCAGGGTCGCGGTGCCCCCCTCCACGACGACCTT
This sequence comes from Burkholderiales bacterium RIFCSPHIGHO2_12_FULL_61_11, assembly GCA_001770785.1. Classification (GTDB taxonomy): domain Bacteria; phylum Pseudomonadota; class Gammaproteobacteria; order Burkholderiales; family Burkholderiaceae_C; genus Polaromonas. Next base: position 1,159 of record MERZ01000370.1, on the reverse strand, counting down.
GATATTCTTGGCTTCCTCCTCCGCGTAGCGCGTCAAGGCGTCGTGGATGCGATTGGCCACGTACTCGGATGCCTCGCGTTGCCTCAAGCTGAGGTTGTTGTTGAGCCCGACCACACCCGTTATGGACCGCACCACGATCTCGGCATTGTGGCGCTGGTAGTGCCAGTCCACTTCGCCTGTGAGCGTGACCCAGCCTTTTTCCACCATGACCCGAATGCGGTCTTCGGGGATGGCGGCGTGCCATCTGAACGCCGTTTCAATGGCGGCCGCAATCTCGGCGTCGCTGCGGTGATGGTGCGGCTCCAGCTTCACATCCAGCTCCACCGCAATGGCCTTGACACCAGCAACGCGTTGTACTGCCTTTTCCACCGCCTGTTTCTCGGCAAGGGTATCCAGGTGACCGGTGAGCAGCACCACGCCTTCGTTGACCGCCTGAAGGTCAAGAGTTGCATGTCGATGAAGCAACAAATACTTGATAGCGATGCCTTATCCCCTGTCGACCCAGCGCAGCGACCAGCCTTTCGGCTTTGCCGGGCTCGGAAGCGGCTCCAGGCTGTAACCGCTAACGCTGAAGATCTGCTTGAGCCAGCTTCTTGCGGACGGATCTGCCTCGGTCAGACGGAAGCGCTTGAGCTGAAGCGGAATGATGCCGAGCTGCTGCAAATCACCGCCCGCCAACGCCAGAGTCGCGAAGTAGAGGCAGCCAACATCGCTACGCAGACTACCGTGCGCGCCAATGCCTTCGTAGTCGTTGATCAGGTCGCCGCAGCCATAAAGTATTAATTTGTTGCGGTAGACCTCGATCCGTAGCGGATGATGCGAGGAGTGGCCATGCACGACATCCGCCGCGCCAAGATCGATCAACCGGTGCGCAAAGTCACGGTGCGCCACTGGCACGTCAAGTCCCCAGTTGCCACCCCAGTGGATCGAGACCAGAACCAGGTCGCCGGACTCTCGCAGGCGGGTCGTATCGTCGGCGAGCAGACGCGCCGTGGCATCTGTCAGATCGGGCAATAGCGCGACGCCCGGGCGCTTGGGCGCGGCGGACCAGCCGGCCGGTATGCCACTGCTGCTGGTGCCGCAGGCAAACACCAGCATGCGAGCGCGCCCGTCCAGCGGCAGTATCGCCGGCGCCCAGGCCTCATCGCCATCGGCGCCG
>MERZ01000369.1 GCA_001770785.1 Burkholderiales bacterium RIFCSPHIGHO2_12_FULL_61_11 | reverse complement strand
CCGGGCTTGTCAGCCGTCGGCGTTCCTCGGTCGCTTCGCGTCCTACACGCCGTCGCCTGTCACCCTAGTGTTGTGCTGGCACCTGGTCAGTTAGTCAGGCGCTACGCGCTATGTTTTGGTCAGTGGCCTGCGGCCAGGTATCCTGTGTTTGCCCCCGCCCACCCCTGGGGCTTGCTTGCTTCGCAGCATCGCCCGCGCGGTCTGCCCGTCCGCCCCCCAAGGGGGCTCCCTCAGAACCGCGCCGGTCGCCGACGAGCTAGTGACTTCGTACTTTCTATGGTGTCGCGTTTTGGGTCTGTTGCTAGCCCGGTGCTAGCCCAAAAAAATCCGCTACTGTTTTGGTAGCGGATTTTCTTTATCAATATTGGTGCCGGAGAGATGAATCGAACACCCGACCTTCTCATTACGAATGAGCTGCTCTACCAACTGAGCTACACCGGCATAAGTTTTTTATTATAGCTGGGAGCGACTGCGGGTAACCCGCTTGACTTCATTTTTTGAGTCCGCCATGACGCTGATGCGCCTGGCTGGCTTGAGGCTTATGGCAATTCAAACGGGGACAGTTTTTTGGCCACAGGCAGATTCTTCAACGTTGCATAGACCGGCAATCCATTCTTGTAGGCCGGATAATCCTCTCCCTGGATCAGCGGGATCAGGTAGCGCTTGCATGACGCGGTGATGCCAAAGCCGTCCTTGGTGATGAAGTTGCGCGGCATGAACTTTTCGACGTTCGCCACCTTGGACAGCGGTGCCATGCCGATCTTGTATTTATAGGGGGCGTCGCTGACGCGTTCGATCGTGGGCATGACGGCGTTGTGGCCCGCGAGCGCGAGCTGCACCCCCTTCTTGCCAAGCTCATAGGCCTGCTTCACGTCGGTTGCGGATGCGATGTGGCGCGCCGAACGCTGCAGGTAATCGGCCACCGCCCAGTGAAATTTGTGGCCCAGCGCGCGCTTGACCATGTTGGCGACCACCGGCGCGGCACCACCCAGTTGCGCGTGGCCGAATGCATCGCGCGTTCCCTGTTCGGCGAGGAATCTGCCGTCCGCGTAGTGACAGCCCTCGGACACCACCACGGTGCAGTAGCCGTGCAACTTGACCAGCGCGTCGACGCGCGCGAGGAATTTGCTTTCGTCAAACGCGATTTCTGGAAACAGCAGCACCACCGGGATGCCGTGGTCTTCCACCAGGCCACCGGCCGCGGCGATCCAGCCCGCATGGCGGCCCATGACTTCGAGGACAAAGACTTTGGTCGATGTTTTGGCCATGGAGCGCACATCGAACGAGGCTTCGAGTGTGGAGACGGCCACGTATTTGGCCACCGAGCCAAAGCCCGGGCAGCAATCGGTGATGGGCAGGTCGTTGTCCACCGTTTTTGGAATATGGATGGCCTGGATCGGATAACCCGTGGCCTCTGACAACTGACTCACCTTGTAGCAGGTATCGGCCGAGTCGCCGCCGCCGTTGTAGAAAAAATACCCAATGTTGTGCGCCTTGAAGACCTCGATCAAACGCTCGTATTCGCGCTTGTTGGCCTCCAGCGACTTGAGCTTGAAACGGCAGGAGCCGAATGCGCCTGACGGGGTGTAGCGCAGCTGGCCAATCGCGGTCGCTGATTCCTTGCTGGTGTCAATCAGGTCCTCGGTCAACGCGCCAATGATGCCGTTGCGCCCGGCGTAGACCTTGCCTATCTTGTCTTTGTGAGCGCGCGCGGTTTCGATCACGCCGCAGGCCGATGCATTGATGACGGCGGTGACGCCGCCCGATTGCGCGTAAAAAGCATTCTTCTTGGTCATGGTGCTGGTTTCCTTCAACGGTTGATTCTTCAAGTTGAGCGTATCAATCAGCCAGCGCGCGCGTCACGACTTCGAGCGTGTCCTTGCTCAGGCCGGCCTTGGCGGCGACCCGGGCAATGGCTTCACGCGCCGCACCGCGGTAGGGCTCGGCCAGCCGGCTCCAGCGATCGAGCGCGCGCGCCAGGCGAGCGGCCACTTGGGGATTGATGGCATCGAGCTCCAGCACGCGGTCAGCCCAGAACAAATAGCCTGCGGCATCAGCACGGTGGAATGCGGCCGGGTTGCCCTGGCAATACGTGCTGATGACGCTGCGCGCGCGGTTGGGGTTGCGCAGGCTGAAGTCGCTGTGCTTCATGAGCTGCTTGACCGCGGGCAGGATATTTCCGCTGCGATCGGGTGCGCCGGCCTGCAGGCCGAACCATTTGTCGATGACCAGTGCATCGTTCTTGAACAGCTCGTAAAAGCGCGCCAGTGCCTGGGCGGCCAGCGGGTGGCCGCTGGACACCAGAGCGGACAGGGCGTTGAAGCGGTCGGTCATGTTGCCGGCGTCCTTGAATCGCTGCAAGGTCTTGCCCGGCCACATCGGGTCGCCGTTGCCTTGTGCCGCCAGGCACAGATGCGTGAGCGCCATGCCAGCCAGGGCGCGGCGGCCTGAAGACACGGGGTCGGGTGTGTAGGCCCCGGTGCCCTGATTGGCCTGGTACACGGCTTCCCAGTCGGCGCTGAGCGCGGTGGCAAGTTGCTGGCGCATGGCTTCGCGCACGGCGTGAATGCGCTGGGGATCGACCACGTCGAGCTGCTCGGCCAGATAGGTTTCGGACGGCAGCGTCAGCACCAGGTCCTTGAAGGCGGCGTCCAGTGTGGGGTGGCGCAGCACCTGGCGCATGGCGCTGAGATAGGCATCATCGAGCACAGCCGCGTCAGGGATGTCGGCGCTGCCGACAATAGATCGAATAGCGCGATGGACGGCCAGGCGCTGCCCGGCTTCCCAGCGGTTGAAGGGGTCGCTGTCGTGCGCCAGCAGGTGCAGCAACTGGGCGTCGGTGTAGTCAAACTCCAGCACCACGGGCGCGGTGAAGCCGCGCAGAATTGACGGAACGGGTTCGGTGTCGAGGTTGACAAAGGTCAGGGTCTGGCTGGCTTCGGTCAGCACCACGGTGCGGCTGCCCGTGACGGCTGCGGTTTCGTCAGCCAGTTGCAGCGGCACATCCTGGCCATCGGCGCCCAGCAGGCCCAGACTCACCGGGATGACAAACGGTTCCTTGACTGCTTGGCCGACCGTTGGCGCGCAACTTTGCGCCAGCGTGAGGGTGTAGCTGCGTGCGGCGGCGTCGTACACGCCTTGCGCCTGCAGCCGCGGCGTGCCGGCCTGGCTGTACCAGCGCTTGAACTGCGGCAGCAGGCGCGCCAGATCGGACAGGGGATTGGCGTCGGCGATGGCT
>MERZ01000368.1:11361-17335 GCA_001770785.1 Burkholderiales bacterium RIFCSPHIGHO2_12_FULL_61_11 | reverse complement strand
GTGCGAAGGCCATGAAGCCGTCCAGCGCGAGGCGGCGGGCGATGTCCTCGATGTGCGGATTGAGGCCGCGGTTTTCGTGAATCACGAGCACGGCCGGCAGCTTGTTCGTGCCCGCGCTGGCCGGGCGGGCCAGATAACCCATGACGCTGCCGCTGCCAGCGGGCGAGGGGTAGCTGAGCCGCTCTGTCTTCAACCGCGCATCGTCCTTGGCCACCTGCTGGCCAGCCGCGAAGTCGGGACTCAGCGCGGCCAGCAGGCCGGCCGCCGTCATGCCGGCCTTGGCGAATTTTCGTGCCTGAGAAAGGAAACCACGCCGGTCCAGATTGCCGTGGACATAGGCGTCGAAGAGGATCAGCAGCTCCTGGTCAAAGTCCTGGGCGGTCAGGCGTGGTGGCATGGCGTACTCCTTCTTGCAAGGATGCAGCATACGACGCCCGCAGAAAATCCACCAATCCCACGTTGGCAAAGGGGCAAAGGGATATGGATATGGATATTGCTGCCTGAAGGGAATGACTGGCGCGCGGAAGCGCCGGATGAGAGCCTTGTGTTGCAGTCCTATACTTAGCTTACATCCTCGGGCCACTCGCTGAACGGGAAGGGCAGCGTCTCGTTGCCGAAGCTCTCGAAGTCGGCAATCTGGGCCAGGTAGCGGCCCAGGCTGCGGCCGAAGATCCGCAGGCGGGCGTTGGGCGCGCCAGTGGCCACGGCCAGCAGCAGTTGCAGCACGGCCACAAAAAACAGCACCGAGGCAGCCAGTTGGAAGGCGGCCGCCAGCAGCACCATGAACAGCAGCCGCACCCACAATTTTCGCGGCTCGGGCACTGTCAGCGCATTCATCAACTGCCTCTTCAGCGCGCGACCAGCACCGGCACTGGCGATTGCGCCACCACCTTGGCGGCCACACTGCCCAGCATCAGCTTGACCAGGCCGCTGCGTCCGTGCGAGCCCACCACAATGAGGTCCGCGCCTTCATCCTTGGCCAGCTGCACAATGCCGGCCGAGGCGGTCACGTTTTCGACCAGACGCAATTGCAGTTCCACGGGCACACCGCCTTGCTCGCACAGCGCGGCCACTTTGCCATGAGCTTGCGCCGCATGCTCCTGGGCCGCCGACATGTAGGCCTGGAAGCCGATGGGGTTGGCCTCGCCGATGCTCATATAGGGATAAGGGTCCACGACGTAAAGCGCAGTCAATTTTGCGCCGTGCTTGCGCGCCAGGCCGACCGCCAGTTGCGCCGCCTTTTCGGATGCGTCAGAGCCGTCAGTGGCCAGGAGGATGTGCTTGAACATGGTTGTCTCGCTTCAGGGTTGGTGGATTGATCATTATCTTGCAGCCGCAGCGCGGCTTTCTTCTTGATGTGCGTCAAATCCTGGATAGTGTCCGACCCTTCGGCGTGGCTGACAAGCGCCATCGTTCAACAAGGATGACAGCAGGCTCAGGACGAAAACAAGCACCGGCGTTCGTCAAAGCCCGCCGGCTTGGCACCGTGCTGATACGCAAATATGTTGAACGTGACCGCAAGGCGACTTCACCGCCGAGGGAAGCCGAGTTCGATTTGGAAGCGTGACTGGCAGAGCCGGCCAATGCCAGCGTGAACACCTGTCCTGCTCCTCACGGACCTCGGTGCAATTGGCCGGTGCCCCGCTCCGACGGCTGTTCGGCGTCACTCCAAGCGAGACTCCCGGTTGGCAACTTCCATCGCAGCGGTGTACTGTGCCTGGCACGCTGCGCTGTTCAGTCGGGCGCGCTCGATCAGCGCGTCCTGACTGTTGCGTGCATTCGCCGCTTGCCCCTTCCAGGCCTGCAAGGCCGGCTCCTGCAGCGCACGTCCGTACGAGAAGCTCAACTGCCATGGCTGTGGGCCGAGCCTGTTGATTGCATCGAGATTGGCCGTCGCCTCCACAGGCGTCTGGCCGCCTGACAAAAAATTGACACTCGGAACCGCCGCGGGCACCGTGCGCCGCAGGATCCGGATCGTCTGTGCCGCCACCTCGGCCGGCGTTGCCTGTTGTGCGTGCGCCTTGCCAGGCACCACCATGCTCGGCTTCAGCAGCATGTGCTCGAGCACCACCCGGTGTCGATGCAGCGCGTGGAATACCTCGTGCAGCACGGCCTCGGTGACTTCGGCGCAACGCGCCATCGTGTGATCACCGTCGATCAGGACCTCAGGTTCGACGATTGGCACAATGCCTTGTTCCTGGCAGATCGCGGCGTAGCGCGCGAGTGCTTCCGCGTTGGCTTCGATCGCCAACCGGCTCGGCAGCGTGTCGGAGACGTTGTAGACGGCGCGCCATTTGGCAAAGCGGGCGCCCTGCCTCTTGTAAGCGTCGACGCGCTTGGCGAGTCCGTCCAGGCCCTGCGTGATCTCATCGCCCGGAGCCCCCGCCAGCGGGATCTTCCCCGCGTCGACCTTGATGCCTGGCACGATGCCTTGCCGCGCGGCCAATTGCGGCAAGGACGTGCCATCGTCAGTGTACTGGCCGAGCGTCTCCTCGTGCAGGATGACACCGCTGACGAACTCGCCGAGCGTCGGCGCAGCCAGGAGCAGGCTGCGGTAGGCGCGCCGGGTCTCTTCGGTCGACTCCACGCTGATCGCCTTGAACCGCTTGGCGATCGTCGGGACACTTTCGTCGGCGGCAAGAATGCCCTTGCCCTTCTGCGAGAGCGCCTCCACCGTTGTCTGCAGTTCGCTTTGAGCAGTCATTGGGAGTTATTGCAGTGTGATGACGCCGTCGAACTTGACCTTGAGCTGCAGCGCCGCGATCTCAAGGGTTACGGTTGCCGCCAGCTTCTCGGTGCCGGCAATGGCCCCGCTGCTGATGGCCCCCGCGACGGCCTGCTCAATATCGCGCTGCGAGTTGACTCCGACCATCTTCAAAAACTTCCGAATGCTGAGGTTGAGTGTCTCTTCGTCCATCAGGGTCTCCCTTGTTCCGGCACTTCCGGATCCGATCAACCAGCGGCTTCTTGAAAGCCGCCACCGATGAAGCCGTCCGAACTTATTTATTTTAAAGTATGCTCCCTGGCGCACCGGATTGCAAGTGACAGCCTTGTCCAACGTGGTGTGAGTCTGAACAGCCCTGTATTTCCAACCAGGAATGAGTCCGAAACGGCAAATTTGAACTCAATTGGTGTACGGGTTGATCAGCGAGCCCAGTGGTGCGGCCTCCGGGTTTGAAGTGATGGTGGGACGACCATGCCCTCTAATGCGACGTTGCGGGTTCGACGCCTTTTTTCAGTTCCTGATGCATCACCTGGTGCGCGATCAGGCTCGCGCTTGATAACGCTCGTAGCCGCGCGCCCGCAGCACGCAGGCCGGGCACTCGCCGCAGCCATAACCCCAGGCCTGCCGGTGCGCGCGGTCACCCAGGTAGCAGGTGTGGGTGTGTTCGATGATCAAGTCCACCAGTGGCTGTCCGCCCAGCACATGCGCCAGCGCCCAAGTGTCGGCCTTGTCAATCCACATCAGCGGCGTCTCGATCAAGAAGCGTTTATCCATGCCCAGCGACAGCGCCAGCTGCATGGCCTTCATGGTGTCGTCGCGGCAGTCGGGGTAGCCTGAAAAATCGGTTTCGCAGACGCCCGTGACCAGCACCTGCAGATCGCGCCGGTAGGCCAGGGCGGCGGCCAGCGTGAGAAACAGCAAGTTGCGCCCCGGCACAAAGGTGTTGGGCAGCCCCGAAGACTCCATTTTGAAAGCGACATCGCGCGTCAGGGAGCTCTCGCTGACCTGCCCCAGCACGGCCAGATCGAGCAGATGGTCCTGGCCCAGCTTGCTCGCCCATTGTGGAAACAGCGTCCTGATTTCGCGCAGCACATTGAGGCGCGCCTCAAGCTCCACCTTGTGGCGCTGGCCGTAGTCAAACGCGATGGTTTCGACGCGCTCGTATTTGGAAAGCGCCTGCGCCAGGCAAGTGGTGGAGTCCTGGCCGCCGGAGAACAGGACGAGGGCGCTGCTGTGCATGCGCCTGGGCATGGGAATGTCTGCGGGGGATTTCATGAAGTCAACAATTTACCGTATTGTCGCTTGAAGAGCTTGGCGCGGGTGGTGTGCGCCGTCTGCCGATTCGCGCTGTAAACTGAAAACTGATGCCGTGCCTGGCAACGCTTTGACACTCGGGCCGCTGCTTGCAAAGCGCGCACCACTTCACCTGAAAGGTTTCCGTATGAACACCCTGTTGCCACGCCACTGGCTGATCCGCTGCGCGTCCATCCTTCTTTTTGCCTCGGCCCCGGTATTTGCCCAAGCCCCCGTTCGCGTGGCGTCAAAAATTGACACCGAGGGCTCCTTGCTGGGCAACATGATGATTCAGGTGCTGGAGGCCAATGGCATCAAGACCGAAAACAAAGTGCAGCTCGGTGCCACCAAGATCGTGCGCGGCGCCATCACCGCGGGCGAGATTGACCTCTATCCGGAGTACACCGGCAACGGTGCATTTTTCTTTTCCGATGAAAAAAATCCGGCCTGGAAAAACGCCAAGGCGGGCTACGAGCGGGTGAAAAAGCTCGATGCCGATAAAAACCGGATCATCTGGCTGGAGCCCGCCCCGGCCAACAACACCTGGGCGATTGCGCTGCGCCAGGACGTTGCCGCCAGCAACAAAGTCAGGTCGCTTGCCGACCTGGGGCCATGGCTGGCCAAAGGCGGCCAATTCAAGCTGGCCGCTTCAGCCGAATTTATCGAGCGCACCGACGCCTTGCCCGCGTTCCAGACGGCCTACGGCTTCAAGCTGAATCAAGACCAGCTCCTGACGCTGGCCGGCGGCGACACCACGGTGACCATCAAGGCTGCTGCCCAGCAGACCTCGGGCGTCAACGCTGCCATGGCGTATGGCACCGACGGCGCGATTGCCGCTTTGGGATTGGTGGTGCTTGATGACCCCAAGGGCATTCAACCGATCTATGCGCCCGCGCCGCTGATCCGGGCTGAAACGCTGGCACGCTATCCGAAGATCAAGGACCTGCTCGCGCCGGTTTTCAAGACGCTGGACGGCCCGACGCTGCAAGCGCTCAATGCAAAGATCGCGGTGGAAGGGCAAGACGCCAAAAAGGTGTCCGCTGATTACCTGCGGGCCAAGGGCTTTATCAAGTGATATTCCGCGGCGTTGCAGATCGCGTGCAGCACCGCACTGGCGCTGTAACGCCACTCCCGTGATGGGCCTGGTCAAAAACCGCGTATTGGCCGTGCTGGTGCTGGCAGGCCTTGCTGCGGCGCTGGGTTTGCCATTTTTAACGCACGCGCCAAATCGGCTGATCTCTGGCACCGGTATCTCGCTGGCGCAACTCGTCAGCGACATGGCGGGGCGCCCCTTGGCCTGGCTGGCCTTGCTGCCCGCCCTGCTGCTGGTCGCCGCCATCTTCATGCGCCCGGCAGGCAGCACACAGATCGTTATCTACCTGGCGGCAACGCTGCTGCTGACGGGCCTGGCGCGGCTGGCGGCGGACCACGCAACGCAACTGGCAGGCCAGTCGGGCGCTATCGCCCGCACGTCCCTGGGCGGCGCCTTCTGGCTGCTGGGCGCTTTAAGCTGGCTGGCGGCGGCCGACGCGATGCAGCGGCTGGCCTTGAAGCCGATCTGGCGCCTGCTTGGCGCTGGCGTCGTCATCGTGCCGCTGGGGCTGCTGCTGGCGGCCGGGGCGTTCAGGGAGCTGTCGCTGCTCAAGGAATATGCCAACCGCCAGGATGTCTTCAATGCAGCGCTAGGGCAGCATTTGCAAATCGTGCTGGCCAGTCTGCTGCCCGCGTTGCTGATTGGCGTGCCGCTGGGTCTGGCGTCAAGCAGGTCGCGCGCGCTGCGCCCGCCGCTGTTTGCGGTGCTCAACATGATTCAAACCGTGCCATCGATTGCGCTGTTTGGCTTGCTGATGGCACCGCTGGCTCTGCTGGCAGCCAGCGTGCCGGTGCTGGCGCAGCTCGGCATCAAGGGCATTGGCCTGGCCCCGGCCGTGATTGCCCTGACGCTGTACGCCCTGC
>MERZ01000368.1:3663-11321 GCA_001770785.1 Burkholderiales bacterium RIFCSPHIGHO2_12_FULL_61_11 | reverse complement strand
GCCGCAGCCGGTGATTGAGTCGGCGCGCGGCATGGGCCTGACGCCGCGGCAGATTTTCTGGCGCGTCGAGCTGCCCCTGGCCTTGCCGGTTTTTCTCTCGGGGCTGCGCGTGGCGACGGTCCAGACCATTGGCATGGCGGTGGTGGCGGCCCTGATTGGCGCGGGTGGTTTTGGCGCCATCGTGTTTCAGGGCTTGCTCAGCGGTGCGCTGGATCTGGTGCTGCTCGGCGTGCTGCCCGTGGTGGCCATGGCGGTGGTGGTGGATGCCTTGCTCAAGGCCCTCAGCCTGGCGCTGGCGCCCGACATGAATGATTGAAGTTTGATGATTGAACTGCAGCATGTCTCCAAAGCTTTCAACGGCGTGACGGTCATCGACGACCTGAGCCTGCACATTGCGCGCGGCGAGTTCACCGTGATTCTGGGCAGCTCGGGCTCGGGTAAATCCACCTTGATCAAGATGATCAACCGGCTGCTGGAGCACGACAGCGGCCGCATCACGTTTGCCGGCGACGAGATTCGCAGCTTTCGGCCCGAAGACCTTCGGCGCCGCATGGGTTACGCCATCCAGTCGGTCGGGCTGTTTCCGCACTGGAGCGTCGAGAAAAATATTGCCACGGTGCCGACGCTTCTCAAATGGCCCAAAGCCCGCATCCGCGACCGCGTGACGGAGCTGATGGCGCTGCTGCAGCTCACGCCTGAGCTGTATCGCAAGCGCTATCCGCACCAGCTCTCGGGCGGGCAGCAGCAGCGCGTGGGCGTGGCGCGGGCGCTGGCGGGCAACCCCGAAGTGCTGCTGATGGATGAGCCTTTTGGTGCGCTCGATCCGGTCACGCGCGCAGCGCTGCAGCTGGAGATTGCGCGCATTCACAAGGCGTTTGACAAGACCATTGTGCTGGTCACGCATGACATTGATGAAGCGCTCAGCCTGGCCACGCGCATCGTTTTGCTTGACCAGGGACGCATCGTGCAAAGCGGCACGCCGCTGCAGATGCTGGCGGCGCCCGCCAATGACTTTGTGACCGATTTTTTTGGCCGCAGCGATGTCGGCATCAAGCTGCTGGGCCTGCAGAGCGTGGCCACGCGCCTTCGGGTCGGTGAGTGCGTTGATGGCGAGCCGGTGTTGGCTAGCTTGAGCTTGCGCGAAGCGTTGTCGATTTTTTTGTTGCGCCGGGTGGACCGATTGCCGGTGGTGGACGGCGATGGCCAAGCCTTGGGCGTGATTGACTTTCATGGCCTGCTGGACCTGCGGCCATGAGCAGCGCAGCGCCTGCCAGCGCCACGGGCCGTGCCTGGGCGCGCGACCCCTTGCCGTGGGCCGCTGCGGCCTTGCTGCTGCTGGTTTTTGGCATGGCGTGGCTCAAACCGCTTTTTGCCGCGCTGTTTCCGGCGCTGGAGCGGCCAGTGTACGCGCGGGACAGCTTTCTCGGGCTCACGCTGGCGCACCTGAAAATCGTCGGCCTGTCCAGCGGATTTGCCGTCATCGTCGGTGTTGCCGCAGGGATTTTTGCGACCCGCGCCAGCGGGCGCGAGTTTCGCCCCCTGATTGAAACCGTGGTGGCCGCGGGGCAGACTTTTCCGCCCGTGGCGGTATTGGCCGTGGCCGTTCCCGTGGTGGGTTTTGGCGAAGCGCCGGCACTGATCGCGCTGGCCCTGTATGGCTTGCTGCCGGTACTGCAAAGCACCCTGGCCGGTCTCGCATCGGTGCCGCCGGCGGCACGCGAAGCCGCCGAGGGTCTGGGCATGAGCCCCTGGCAGCGCTTGCAGCGCATCGAGCTGCCGCTGGCCGCCCCGGTGATTCTGGCGGGCGTTCGCACCTCGGTCATCATCAACATCGGCACTGCGGCGATTGCCTCGACAGTAGGAGCCAAGACGCTGGGCTTGCCGATCATCGTGGGCCTGAGCGGCTTTAATACCGCATATGTGCTGCAAGGCGCTGTGCTGGTGGGTTTGCTGGCGGTGGTGACCGATCTGGCGTTTGAAAGGCTGGCGCAGCGGCTGGGGCGATGGCAGACAGGGCCATCATCCTGAAAAAAACTAGCGCATTGTTTGCTACCGTTGTCTTCGCCATTTCATTCGTGATGATTTCGTCCCTCGGTTCTTCACGACATTCACCTCGGACAAGCTCTGTCCCATAATCCTGGAAATTAGCGGGGTGGCAAAGCTTGCTCCAGCGCGGCCCGATCCCATTGCCCCCGGTTGGCAGCGGCTTCATAGCTGCTCTGCAAAAATTCAAGCAGCAGGGTATCCGGTGAGGCGGCCTGCCGGACCGCGTCGTAAGGCAGAATAAATTCGTGCAATGTGGGCTCGTAGCGGGCACTCTCCGGACGCACGGCGGTGGTGCTGAAACCGGGCGGTTCGGGATACGCATAGGCGTAGAACACCGGGTAAGGCAGCATCTCGCCGCCCGGCCAGAAGCCGCAACTGCTCACTTCGTGCGAATAGGCCTCGCGCGTGACCCAGTCCGGGCAATGCGGAATGCCCCGGGATGCTGCGGGGCCGGGCGCCCGGAAAAACGCGTCACCGCCAGGTCAAAACTGCCCCAAAAAAAATGCACAGGGCTGCACTTGCCGATGAAGCCAGCCCGGAATTGTTTGAATACGCGGTCGGCCTGCACCAAAGCCTGCCAGAAGCGATGGGCCGACGCGGCGTCATACGACGCATGCTGTTGGTCCAGCTCGAACGGGATGGCATCGATGATTTCATTGGGCGTGGTGTGAATCTTGACGTGCAGGCCGAGCTTGACCAGCTGCGCCAGCAAGCACTGGTAAAAGTCGGCCACCGGGCGCGGCGTCAAAAGCATGGTTGTCACCGCCCCGTCGCTGGTCTCGATCAACAGCCGATGGTCGATGAAGTCGAAATCAATCTGGAACGTGCGCGCACCGTCGGGAATGGGCGAGGTCGTCAGGCCGCGCGCGGTGACGTAGAGCGTCACATGCCAGGAATGATTGGTCCAAGGCGTTTGCGCCAGCCGGATTTTGCCGACGATCTGGGTCCACAGGTGCAGCGTGGCGCAGGTATCCTTCCATGCCGCGTAGTCCAGCGTGGGCCACGGCGACGCGTTGGTTTTCGGGTCGGCTAAATCTGCGTTCACCATGCTTGCCTCCTGCAGCGCTCCTTGGCCTCTTTGTTGACTTCAGTCACGGTTCCGGCCTTCTCTTTACGGTATTCAAGTCGACTGCCGGGTCAGTCGCGTTCAAAAAAAATTGCCGGGATGGTGCTCCTGCCATGCCTTGACCTGCTTTTCGGCTTCCTCTTTGGTGATGCCGTGGCGCTCCTGGATCCTGCCCAGCAGCTGATCGCGCTTGCCAGGATGGATGAACCATACTTTCGCTCCCGGGGCAGGGTGGTAGTCCCGCGTATTTAACAGGCGTAGGCTCCTGCCTACAGTGATGGGATCGTTGGGGCGGCAGGCGGATGGCCAGCTGGCGCAACCGGTGCTACTTTGACCGCAAGGTGCGGCTCAGCAACGCCACCGGCAGCAAGCCCACCAGCACCAGGGCCAGCGCAGGCAATGCGGCTTCACCGAGCCGCTCGTCGCGCGCCAACTGGTAAGTGACCACGGCCAGGGTGTCGCTGTTGAAGGGGCGCAGCACCAGCGTGGCCGGCAACTCTTTCATCACATCGACAAACACCAGCAGCCCGGCCACCGCGACCGAACGCTTGAGCAGCGGCCAGTGCACCCTCGCCAGCAGGCCTGCGCCGGTAGTGCCCAGCATGCGCGCGCTGTCATCGAAGCTGGCCGGAATGCGGGAGTATCCGCTCTGAATGGTTTGCAGGGCGACCGCACTGAAGCGCACCAGATAAGCCCAGACGATTCCGAGCACGGTGGCGGTGATCCAGTAGCCCGCGCCGGTTTGCGGCGCTGCAGCCTGCAGCCAGCCCACCGGCAGCAACAAGCCCACCACGATCACTGCGCCTGGTATGGCGTAGCCCAGGCTGGCAAGTTGCACTGCCGAACGGGTGAGTACATCGGGCTTGCGCCGCACCGCGAAGGCCAGGCTGACGGCCAGCGCGGTTGCCAGCACCGCGCTCAAGCTGGCCAGCCAAACACTGTTAAGCGTCCAGCTCAGGAAGTTGTCCCAGAGCAGGTTGTCCCAACCCAAGATCAGCGGTCGCAGCATGAAAAGCACCGGCAACACAAAACCCAGCGCAATCGGCACGGCGCAGATCAGCCAGGCCACGACGGCAGGCCCGCCTTGCAACTGGACCGGCGCAGCATCCGCGGCACCCGCGCGCCCGCCGCGGCTGCCCGCAAAGCGCATGCGCTTTTGAGCGCCGTGCTCAATGCCCAGCAGCACCGCCACAACGATCAGCAGCACGGTCGCCAGTTGCGCCGCGGCAATGCGGTTGTCCATGGACAGCCACGCCTTGTAAATGCCGGCGGTAAAGCTCTGGACGCCGAAATAACTCACCACGCCATAGTCAGCCATGGTTTCCATCAGCGCCAGCGCCACGCCGGCCGCCACGGCAGGGCGGGCCAGCGGCAGCGCCACTTCACGAATGCGGCGGGCCAGTGGCGCGCCGAGCAGGCGGGCCGCTTCCATCAGGTGTACCGCCCGCTCCGACAAGGCGGTGCGCGCCAGCAAATACACATAAGGGTAAAGCGCGACCGTAAAGACCAGCACGGCGCCGCCCAAACTGCGCACTTCTGGCAGCAAACGGCCCTGCAGACCCCAAGCGGCGCGCAGCCAGGTCTGAAGCGGACCGCCATACTGTAAAAAATCGGTGTAGGCATAAGCCACCACGTAGGCCGGCATGGCCAGCGGCAGCAGCAGCGCCCACTCAAAGACCCGCCGGCCCGGAAACTCGAACAGCGTGACGGCACTGGCGGTTGCCATGCCCACCGCGGCCACACCGAGGCCGACCAACAAGCACAGCAGCAGCGAGGTCCAGACGTAGTCCGGCAACACCGTTTGCAGCATCTCCACCAGGATGGAGCGTGCTACGTCGTCGAACTGCACCCATGACAGCGCCACCGCCAATACCGGCAGTGTCAACAGGCCGACCAGCAAAAACAACAGCGCAGAAGGGATGAAGCGAAACAGTGAACTTAGAAGATGGCGGAGCATGTCAACCCGAAAAAAGGCCGCTAGAGGCAGGAGCAGATTCCAACCAGCATGCGCCATGGTTGTTGCAGTTAATGGCTGCAAATGAGAATTGTAAGCATCTACAATGAATCCATGTTCTTGGATGTTTCCCAACTGGGCGTGCGTTATGCGGGCAGCGTGAAGCCGGCCGTTGACGGCGTGTCGTTCAGCCTGCAGGCGGGCGAAATCGGGGTGTTGATCGGGCCTTCGGGTTGTGGCAAGACGACGCTGCTGCGCGCGGTGGCCGGTCTGGAGCGCGCGCAGGCGGGCACCATCCGCCTGGCGAAACAAATCGTCAGCAGTCCCAGCGCCCATGTGCCGGCCGAGTCGCGCCGCATCGGCATGGTGTTTCAGGATTACGCGCTGTTCCCGCATTTGGATTCGGCGCGAAACGTGGCTTTCGGGCTTAGCCATCTGGCCCCTGCCCAGCGTGACCGGCGCGTTAATGAAGTGCTGGACCTGGTCGGTCTGGGCGATATCCACAAGCGCTATCCGCACGAGCTGTCGGGCGGGCAGCAGCAGCGCGTGGCACTGGCGCGCGCGCTGGCACCCGGCCCACGCTTGCTGCTGCTTGACGAGCCGTTTTCAAATCTTGACGTGGAGATGCGAGAACGCCTGGCGCACGAGGTGCGCGGCATTCTCAAGGCAGCTGGTGCAACAGCTTTGTTTGTGACCCACGACCAGCTCGAAGCCTTTGCCATTGGTGACCGCATCGGCGTGATGCATGAAGGCCGACTGCACCAGTGGGACGACGCTTATGCGCTTTACCACCGGCCAGCCACGCGATTTGTCGCGGATTTCATCGGCCACGGCGTGTTTACGCAAGCGCGCATCGAGCATCGCGGAACCCATGCGGTGGTGCATACCGTTCTCGGCGACCTCGTGGACCTGCAGGAATGCCCGTTGCCCAGCGCCTATCCGGGGGGGCTGTGCGATGTGCTGCTCAGGGCTGACGATATCGTGCATGACGACCACGCGCCCGTCAAAGCGGAAATCATCCGCAAGGCTTTTCGTGGCTCTGAATTTTTGTACACGCTGCGGCTTTTGACGGGCGAGACGGTTGTGGCCAATGTGCCCTCCCACCATGACCATGCCTTGGGTGAATGGATTGGCATACGCGCCGAGGTCGATCATGTCGTGACCTTCCCGCGCGAGGCGAGCGACCTGCCAGAAACCATTTCGCAGTGCTAAAGCTGCACTGCTACACCTGTCTCAGGCGCTCGATTTCTTCGCGCAGCGAGTCCGCCCACGCGCGCCGGGTTTGCCCCTGCGCCACCTGGGGCTCGCCAAAAGTCACGACGGTCTTCAGCCCGCGCGCCGCGAGGGTCCGCCAAATCGATCCCGCCAGGGTTTCGTCGCCCACATAACTGGGAGCGAAACTCGTCACGCCGCTGGCTGCATCGATGAATTTGAGCGCCATCGGCTGGACCGGCACAGACGCCTCGATGGCAGCCTGGATCAAGTTGGCGTGAAACGGTTTGAGCGTGATGCCGTCGCCGGTCGTGCCTTCGGGAAACACCGCCAGAATGTCACCCTCGCGCAGGCGCTCGGCCATTTGCAGCACCAGCCGATGCGCATCGCGCCGCGACCCGCGCTCGATGTATAAGGTGCCCGCGCCACCGGCCAGCGTGCTGACAACGGGCCACCCCTTGATATCGGATTTGGAAACAAATCGGCAATGGCGTGACGCGTGGATCACCAAAATATCCAGCCACGAAATATGGTTGGACACCAGCAGCACAGGGCCCCCAGCGGGCGGCAGGCCGTTCACCACCAGCTCGATTCCCACGATGCGCAACATCTGGCCCGACCATGCGCGAACCCGCGCATCCCGGTCGGCCTGCTCAAGCCTCGGAAAGAGGATTTTGATGATCCAGAAACCATGCCCTGCATGCACCATGGCCCGCAGCAGCTTCCAGGAGACGCCGAGCAGCCTCATGCATCAGCCACGGTTTAAGGTGCCGCCTCGTAGGCCACCTGGCCAGCGACCACCGTCCAACGCACGCGCGCGGAAAGCTCGTGGCCAGAAAACGGTGTGTGCTTGCCCTGACTGCGCAAAGCCGCCGGCTCGACCCTCCAGGGGCTGTCCGGATCAAACACACAGATGTCGGCCACGCCACCCCTGACCAGCCGGCCGACGCTGCCGTGCAGCGGGCCCAGCGTGTTGCCCAGAACGCGCGCGGGCTCGCTCGTCAACACCGCGAGTGCCCGCGCCATGCCAGCCTGACTGTCACTGCCCCACTTGCAGGCCAGTCCCAGCAGAAGTTCCAGGCCAGTCGCGCCCGCCTCGGCCTCGGCAAACGGCAGGGTTTTGGCATCTTCATCGACCGGCGTGTGATCAGATACCAGTGCATCAATCGTGCCGTCTGCCAGACCCTGGCGAATCGCGTCGCGGTCGCGCTGCTGGCGCAGCGGCGGGTTCAGCCGCATGCGGCTGTCGAAGTAGCCAATGTCCACGTCCGTCAAATGCAGATTGTTGATGCTCACGTCGCAGCTCACGCCCAGCCCCTCTGCCTTGGCCCTGCCGATCAGTTCAACCCCAGCGGCACTGCTGACGCGGCACAGGTGCAC
>MERZ01000368.1:0-3656 GCA_001770785.1 Burkholderiales bacterium RIFCSPHIGHO2_12_FULL_61_11 | reverse complement strand
CCAGCCGCGTGGCCATCGCACCGCTGGCGGCCACGCCCTGGCCCAGGTGCATCTCCTGCGGGCGCAGCCAGACGGTGTAGCCAAAGGTGGCCGCATACTGCAGCGCGCGCATCAGCACTTGGGTATTGGCCAGCGGAACTTCGGCCTGGCTAAAGCCCACGCAACCGGCCTCGGTCAGCTCGACCATTTCGGTCAGCGCTTCACCTTTCAAGTCTCGTGTCAACGCGCCCAGCGGAAACACCCGCGACTGGTGCCGTTTTTCCGCGCGGAACTTGAGCATTTCCACCAGGCCGGGTTCATCGAGGACCGGGTCGGTATCGGGCGGACACACCAGACTGGTCACGCCGCCAGCCACCGCCGCAGTCAACTCGCTTTGCAGCATGCCTTCGTGCTCGTAACCGGGCTCGCGCAGCCGTGCCGACAGGTCGATCAGGCCCGGTGCCACGATACAGCCCCTGGCATCGATGATTTTATTGGGCACGAAATCGGCAACGGCGCCAGGCATCGACACGATGCGGCCAGCGGCAATCGCCAGATCGCCGATCTGGTCCAAGCGGGTGGCGGGGTCGATGACACGGCCATTCTTGATGAGGAGTTTCATTTGGTCGTTCCGGAAAAAGGCCGCAGCGACGGGCCGCCCCAAGCAAGGCCAGCCCCCTCGGGGGGCAGCGCATTACACGAAGTGAAAAGCGTGGGGGCCATGGATCGCAGCGCCGGGCCGCCCCAAGCAAGCTCAGCCCCTGAGGGGCTGGAGCCTGCGGCTCCAATCCTGCTTGAGCAGGATTGGACAGGCGACAGAGGCGAAGCGTCTCGCGAGCCGCGGCCTGCAAGGCCTCGCGCAGCACACGAAGTGGCAAGCGGGGGGGCCAGCTTCGCCGCCGGGCCGCCCCTAGGCGAAGCAGCCCCCTCGGGGGGCAGCGCAGCACACGAAGTGGCAAGCGTGGGGGCCACACTCATGCTTCATTCCCGGCGACGATGCTCATGACAGCCATGCGCACTGCGATGCCGAAGGTGACCTGCGGCAAGATGACGCTCTGCGCGCCATCGACCACCGCCGAATCAATTTCAACACCCCGGTTGATGGGTCCGGGGTGCATGACGATGGCGTCCGGACTGGCCAGTTGCAGCTTGTCGTTGGTCAGGCCAAAACTCTTGAAAAACTCCTGGCTGCTGGGCAGCAGCGCACCCGACATGCGCTCGTTTTGCAGCCTGAGCATGATGATCACGTCGGCACCCCTGATGCCTTCTTCCAGTGTGTTGCAAACGCGCACGCCCATGGGCGCCATGTCCGCGGGCACCAGCGTTTTGGGGCCGACCACACGCACCTCCGCGCAGCCCAGCGTGGTGAGCGCGTGAATGTCCGAGCGCGCCACGCGCGAATGCAGCACATCGCCCACGATGGCGACCGTGAGCTGGCTGAAATCCTTCTTGTAGTGACGGATGGTGTACATGTCGAGCAAGCCCTGCGTGGGGTGGGCGTGGCGCCCATCGCCGGCATTGATCACATGCACATGCGGCGCCACATGCTGGGCGATCAGGTAAGGCGCGCCCGATTCGCCGTGGCGCACCACGAACAGGTCAGCGGCCATGGCGCTCAGGTTGGCGATGGTGTCGAGCAGCGACTCCCCCTTGGAGGCCGATGAACGGGCAATGTCGAGGTTGATCACGTCGGCCGACAGGCGCGTGGCGGCAATTTCAAAGGTGGTGCGGGTGCGGGTGGAGTTTTCAAAAAACAGGTTGAAAACGCTTTTGCCGCGCAGCAGCGGAACCTTTTTGACCTCGCGGTTGCTCACTGACACAAAGTTGGCGGCAGTATCCAGAATCTGCGTCAGGGTGGCCTTGGGCAGACCTTCCGTCGAGAGTAAGTGAATCAGCTCACCGTTTTTATTGAGTTGTGGGTTTCGTCGGTACAACACGCTCTGGGTTCCTCTTTTTCTCTGAATTTCTGCTCCGGGTTTTCGCTGGGTGTTTCGGTTGGACCTTACCGGTCCTGGACCTGAAAACTGAACTTGCCGTCCTCCGCGCGCGCCAGCTCAAGGGTCTGCGAGGCCGGCAGGGTCACTCGCGCCACGGCAAGATCGGGCTGTACCGGCAATTCGCGCCCGCCGCGATCCACCAGCACCACCAGCTTGACGCTGGCAGGTCGGCCATAGTCAAACAGCTCATTGAGCACCGCCCGTGTGGTGCGTCCGGTGTAGAGCACATCATCGACCACAATCAGGTGCGCGCCATTCACATCGAACGGCAGCTGGGTTTTCCCGCTCGAAGCCAGTCCGCGCTGGGAAAAATCGTCGCGGTGCATGGAAGACGAAAGAATGCCGATTTCTTGCGCCAGACCCAGGTCTTTTTGCAGGCGTTGCGCCAGCCAGGCACCGCCGGAGGCCACCCCCACCAGTCGCGGCGGCTGGTCGCAGGAAGCCAACAGCAGCCGCATGCCGCGCAGCAGATCGGCGTATAGCGCCTCGGCATCCAGTATCAGGCTGCTCATGGAAGACTCCTTAAAAACTGTTCCAGAATGATGCACGCAGATGCCGCATCGGCGTCCGCCGCGCCGCTGGCCAAGGCCTCGGTGGTGCTGTAGCGCTCATCCACCTCAAACACCTGCAGGCCATAGCGCCCGCGCAACTGACGCGCAAATTTTTGCGCGCGCAGCGTATTGTCGTGGCTCGCACCATCGGGGTGGAACGGAATGCCGACGACCAGCGCATCGGGCTGCCATTGCCTGATCCGGGCCTGGATCAGCGGAAAACGGGCAAGGCCTTGCGCCGCGATGGTCGCTTGCGGTGTGGCGGTGCGGGTCAGCCGATTGCCGGTGGCAACGCCGATACGTTTAACACCGAAATCGAAAGCCAGAAAGGTTTGAAGACCCGCAGCCTGACGAGGCACACCAGCAAGACTCATGCGTGGCCAGCGTCGGGCGACAGCATCCAGCTCTGCAGGCCCAGCAGCATGAGGGC
Source organism: Burkholderiales bacterium RIFCSPHIGHO2_12_FULL_61_11 (assembly GCA_001770785.1). Taxonomy (GTDB): domain Bacteria; phylum Pseudomonadota; class Gammaproteobacteria; order Burkholderiales; family Burkholderiaceae_C; genus Polaromonas. Next base: position 699 of record MERZ01000368.1, on the reverse strand, counting down.
CTTGTCGTAGCGCTGCGCCACCGGCGTGTCAAAGATCACCGCCACATCGGCGGCCACGGTGAGCCAGCTGTTGTCCGATATTTCTGATTCCAGTTGGCCTTCGCCCCAGGCGGAGTAGCCGAGCGAAACAAACACCTTGCGGGGCCCGGCGCCGGTGGATAAAGCTTCCAGCACATCCTTGGAGGTGGTCATTTCCAGGCCGCCGGGAATGCTCATGGTCGAGGCGTACACCGACTCCTGGCCGGGCATCATGGATTCGTGCAGAACAAAACCGCGTTCGGTCTGCACCGGGCCACCCTGAAAGACCGGCGCTTGCACGAGGTCGTCGCGGTGCAGTGGCAACTCGACCTTGTCAAACAGGTGCTTCAGCGTGATGTCGCTGGGCTTGTTGATCACCAGGCCCAAGGCCCCGCGATTGCTGTGCTCGCACATGTAGACCACGCTTTTGGCAAACGCTTCATCTTCCAGCCCAGGCATGGCGATGAGGAAGTGGTTCGTCAGGTTAATCGGTGCGGAGTCCATGGCCATCGGCTGATTTTACGCGCACTGCAAGCTCGGGTGCGGGCCATCAGGTTTCATTTCAAAAGGACGACAGCAGGCGCAACCCGGGCCTTTTCAGCGACCCATCAGGCCATGAAAAAACAATGCCAGACCGGCCTGATGTGGTTCCGGCGTGATTTTTATGCCCGGAATCTGAGC
>MERZ01000367.1 GCA_001770785.1 Burkholderiales bacterium RIFCSPHIGHO2_12_FULL_61_11 | reverse complement strand
CGATTGGCAGAATTGCTGCCCCATCGCTGGACGCCAACCGCCTCTACCTGATCGGTTGCACCCGGTCAATATGGGTTGCCGGAACGCTTACAGAGGTGCGCGCACTTGATGGCTCAAAGATTGCGACATCATTTTCAGGTTTGGGGTCTGCTACCTTAACGCTAGCTGGCTATCCGGGCGTGACCTATGACGAAGCCATGGACCGCTACATCGTGGCGTTCAATTCGGGCAATGCCATCAGGATTTTGCGTGTGCATCCTGAAACCTGGTTTGTTGACGAACCCGCCATGCCAGGCATCGCACCAGCGGCACGAACGAGCGGCCTTCAGAACGCCATGCAGTACGTTCCAGAACTCAAGGGGTTTGTATTGGCGAACAGGTACGATGGCAACGTCTATTTCGTCCGTACCAAGGCCTAAGCAAATGCCTTGTGATTTGAGCAGCGCATCAAAAACAGCCTATTGCTTCGCAAAGAGAAATTCCGACACGCATTGAGTGCTGATGCGACGCAAAAACTGATCCAACAAATACAAAAAACGCGGTTGATGTGCCCAATTCGCGAATTAAAAGATTCAAGCTTTGCCAGTCAGCGGGCATCATTGAATAGCGAACTCCTTGAAAACCGCCACTTTTGGCGCTTAGCATCAAATGATGCCTATCCTGCATGGACGTCAATTTTTGGCGAGTCGTCTCAAGACAGTTGCCTCGACATCGCGGTTGCCACGCGAGTCGGTCAAAGTGAAGTCTTTTAGTCTTGATTGAACCCGCAACTTAAATAATCCGAAGTCTCTTGAATGTATTGTGAACACTTTTCACAGTGTCTTCAACACGACCCAAGTCCGAAATCCGTTAATATCGCTTCGAAAGTCTAAGCAAACGCCAGCCATACTTATCGTCGAGTGAATCCTTTTTTTTGTGGGTTTGGGCTATTGACGCTTCGCAGTATCCAGATTTGATGTGACGCCGTCTCCCATTCCCGGATAGGCGTCTCATTGCCTTTAGCAGATTCCACACGTACCCGATGGATTGTCTGTTTGTTTTCTTGGATGATTGAGGTTTGCTGATCTTCATAGTTTTGATTCACTTAACGAATAGCTTTTGTCTGCCGCGCTGCGATGCTGAAAGGTAATCCCCCAATAAACCTTGTTGGACCGAACCTACTGTACAGACGGTGGCGAAAGGGGAGCGAAAGCTTTCGCCCCCATGTTCGATCAGACTATTAGATTAGCAGGTTTAACGGGGTTTTGGCGAAACCAGTGATTGGGCGTCACTGTGCGCTGCTGCCGGTAGGCTTTGAGATACGAGCGCTAAACAGCACACGCCCTGCGAGTAGATGACCAATGGGGTGCAGAATGCACAATAACACGCGATCAAGTTGCGCGAGTGTTTCGTACCGATCGGGAATGACTCGCGTTACGAGAAAATTGAAGTACTTTGTGAACAGGCATGCCTGTAATGGTGTCATTATTTGCTTGAGGTCAGACTCACTGAGTTTTCGCTCATCTTCGGTGATGTATGGTTTTCCGGGACCATAAATTAATCTACGCATCTTCGGATAGAGGACTTTTTCAACCAGGACTGAGTGTCTAATCTTGTCAGTGAGGGAGTGCGAATAAATCTCATTTACCAAGAATATTGCATCTGGCTTGGCTACGCGAACAATCTCGCTCATCGTGTTTGGAATATCGACGTGATGAAGGATGTCCCTAGCAAGGATGAAGTCAAAGCTGTTGTCCTTGTAGGACATTTTCTCAGCCGGCATTTCTTCAAAGGCGATCTCTAGTCCCTCTCGCAATGCCAACGCCTTTGCGATCTGAAGGGAATCTGGACTAAGATCAAATGCACTTACCTTGGCGCCTAGCTTTGCTAGACGAAGTGCATCGTCACCGAATCCGCAGCCAACAACTAATACTCTCTTATCTTTCAAGTCACAGTTCACAAGGTACTCGTACATTCCCCAGTATGCATTCCACCACCGACTGTCGGGTTGTTTGAGTACATCCCAAGAGAACGGTGAAGAAAGGACCGACTGATGAAGCTTTGCGTGCTCTTTGTGATAGTCAAATTCCCGTTGTTGGCGTTCTGTGAGTTTTGTATTCAAAACATTTCCTAGTGGTAGATGGTTCATTGTGACGCCCAACCCAATACGGGGGGAGTCAGGTTGCTCTCCCTAACAATGGCGTTTGTCGCCCTAACATCGGAACAGAAAAGGCCCTGAAACCCTCATGAAATATGGGTTTCCGACGAATTTCATACAAACTCAAGGGTAATCCTGCCAGTTTTCAAGTCAATCCGGCTGCTGGATCGGTTGCATGAGTAGATTCGCAATTCTGGATTGTGGCCAACGGCAAAGCCAGCATCTACAAAGTATCTTACGACGAACATTTCAAAGCTTATACACCCGGAACACTGTTCACTGCCATGCTGATGGAACATGTGATTGAAAAAGACAAGGTGACCGAGGTGGATTGCCTCATAGGCGATGATCCCTACAAAAAAAACCTGGATGAGTCATCGAAGGGAGCGATGGGGCATCATTGCCTACAACCCGCGAACGCTGTCAGGGATGATGGGTTTATGCTCGGTCTCTAAGCCACCTTCACTGCCTTGACATTGTTTGCATACGAAACCGGCAAGATCAGGCATTCATAAGTCGGGTCAAAAAAGACACCGCGTATAACTGTGTTGCGCCTTGGTGCAGACCCGGCAATAGTCTTTATTTCAACCTTTGCCGTGCTAGACCCGGTGGGCGTCACTGTCGCAATGACGATTGTCGTGAGATTACCCTCCACGTTTGAAGCACCCCAATCCACCGCCGATGCATTGATCCAGACTGTGACGTAATAGCCTTTCGGGGCAATCCAAATCACGTCCATCAGATAGTTTGCTGCTTTCGGCAGTGCTGGGCCTGTGAATTTGACGGTCGTCATCGCACCCGTGCTCATGTTGCAAAACTGCCCACTCCATCCGAGGCTGGTATCTGTACCGCAAATGAACACGACGCCATCATGTTCATCAGAGGGTCTTGAAAACTCGGGTGGCGTTGTACCGCTTATGAATGTATAAGTATTTGTTGCAAAGGTGAACTTGCGCAATCCTGGCGTGCCAGACCGATTCCAATAGTAAATACCGGTTTGGTCGCCCGCGATCGACCTGTAACCACGCGTTACACCATCACCCGTGGCCGGGATTGCTGTCCAGTAGCCAGGCATGCGATACCTGTCATTGCGCGGGAAGCCGACAACGTCTCGCCCGTCAATTCCTGGACCACTCATGGCCACACCATCAACGCTAGAAGCGCAGCCGCTGACACCAAACTGAAACCACTCGTCCAGGGCGTCTACGTAAAAGCTATTGGTGTAACTGTGCGCGGAATAGGGTTTCCCGTCTGGCCAATAAACTTTCTTGGCATAAGCAAGATGATTTGGCGCGAGCGCATATTCCCGGCGCATGGCCTCAGGGGTGGGTGGGCTTACAACGACCACATCGGGCAAGTTTTTGTGCAAGTTGTACTTGGTGAGAATGTTGATGGTCGTGCCGGCATGACCACCACCAAACATCCACACTTCGTGGTTCTTGGGACTGTAGCAAGGGCCTGAGTAATCCCAAGTGACGGCATAACTGCGGCCTGGTCCTGGGTCCAGACTCGTAACCTTCGTGGCACCGGTTACACCGGACCCATCGTCCTTGATGTAGTCCAGCCATCGCGTACCTGGGATGTCGGTCCATTCCCAAGCGGTTGTTGGCACCCAATCCGGAATGAATACGGTGCGCCCACCCCTATAGCTGTCTGCACGCGCGATCGGGATTGTGAAGTCGCCAGCCCACTCGTAAGGTGCGTCGTTGACTTCCGGAAATCCAGCAACTTCACCCCCCGAAAAAATCCCTGAATCCGCTAGCCGGGAAACCGGGGCTTCAGTGTTGTTGGGGTACAGCGCAACAAAGCTCCTAGCCCTTGTTGTATCTGACGCAACCAGATTGTTTCGCACAATGGCTGTGACAGGAATTTGCCCCCCCGTCCCATCAAGCAGCATCGTTGCGACACCGGTAGGGTAGATGCTGATCAGCGGCTTATCGCTACCGTCAGCCGGACGCCCGTTGTACTTTCTGAGCGTGTTTTGGGCCAACAAAATCGAGTGCGAAGTGAGCGACGGGTCTTGGTTGGTGTCAACGGTTACCGCGTACTGATCCTCACCGTAGCGCAAGCCGTTGCCGTCCTGGTTATTGCTTAGAGAGCCATAGTGGTTGATGACATTGCCCGCTATGACGACCACACCGCCATTGGGCGTATTGATGTTCTGAGCGCAACCACCCGTGCCATCGCTGAACATTTGCACATTAAGCATGTTCCCAAGCACCGTAGTCGCACGGCAGCGTGATTTGATGGCATGACCCATCCCTGCCTGCGGGTAGCCCTGACCCTTGGTCTTCCTAAATGTGCAGCCGAGTATGTAGGCAAGCGCATTGCGGCCTGTATAAATGTCATGTCGAAGTCCCTGCGGATCGCTGTTGTCCTCAAACACGCAATAGCGCACATAGGTGCTCAGGCCGTAGTGAGTCTGCTGGGTGTGAATACCGTCAATACATTGCCAGAACTTACAGTATTCAACCGTCAGTGTGGCGGGCGGGTGAGTGCCACCAGCTGTGCTGACCGCTGTCCAGATTGCTGCTCCCTGCCTGCTTTCAACTTTTGGTGGGCGGGCACCGCGAAAATGAAGCCCGCGTATGGTCAGATTTCTGCATGACTGTCCCATAGTCAAAAGCTGTGGCTGTCCGCCACTTAACATGCCGACTTGCCAGTAACGACTGTAATCAAGGATCATGGGTTGGCCAGGCGTTTCCCATTCGATAGTGGTATCGATCAGCACGCCAGTTTGGATTCCGCCCGTGTTGCTAACGAGCGTGGTGTTTCCGGGGTCGTTTGTCCCGTAAACAACATAGGTACCCCCAGTCGCCTTGACCACATCGCCCGATTGCCAGCCACCGATGTCCTTGACCTGTTGAAGCGTGGCATAGCTTCCGATGGTTGTGTCGCCCCGGACCAACCGAAATGGCGTTGCAGAACTTGGCGTTGCTGCGTTCGCGGTGTAACTGTACGCCGACGGATTGGACAAATTTCGGTCGTTGGTAAGTGTGATCGTTTTTAGGCCAGCAGAAGCAGGCGCATACAGGAGCGTCGCGGTAGGGGTTGACGATCTCAGGTAAACCGAGCCGTAGTCACCGGGTTGACTGAGTGACGACCAGAATCGCCCCCCGTTACTGTCGCTGGGTGTAACCCTGATGGTGCCGGTAAGCGTCCCGGTAAGTGCAACTGTGAACATGCTTGACAGCGATCGCTCGAGACCGCTAGTTGGGCCAGTCAAAACAATCCTGCTTCCGGATGGCTCTGACACAGGAACCCCGCCACCGGTTCCAATGGGGGCGCTGGCGGCAATTGCAGCGCTCTCCAGTCCGGTGCAAGTCAGTAGTAGGAAGCGTCGTCGATCTATGTACTGCATGTGATATTTCAAAAATAGATTACCAATGTAGCCTTGTGCGGTGAGTAGTTGTCTGAAATAACGGTAGAGTCTTAGCCTCTGCGGTTGGACAATTCAACCGTTGAGAATTGTTAGGTTAGCACATTGGCACGTCGTCAGATTCTCAGATAAACTGTAATCTAAGGACTAGCAGAACATGTCACTTAAGTGGCCTGCAAATTACCTTTAAGGATCAAGAATGCGATTATTTGTGAATGCCGGTGCCATTCGTTGCACGGTCCGATTTGCCGTTTTGATAAGCACTCTCTCATTCAATGCACTTCTACTTTTTACGTCGCCGAGCGCCATAGCACAAGAGCTCCCGGTGGGCTGCGGATCGCTTTGGTCACAAGGTCGATTTGGTCCTTACGACTATCGTTCAAGTGGGTACATACCTGAAACAACCTACCGTTCACACAAGGCACTACTTTACATTGTGGAACATCACCATTTCACACCTGAAGTAGAAGCGCTTATACGCGGCAAAACCAACACCACCCCAGGTGGCGATATAGCCTACACGCTTCACGCATTTCCGAACCATCACCGCGCCTTGATCGCCATGGTTGCGCTTAGCGAAAAAGAGAAAACCCCAAAGCCTATTGGCTCAAACTATAACGTTGAATGCTGGTTCAGTCGCGCCATTGCATGGCGGCCCGGCGATTCGATGGTCAGAATGATCTACGCCAATTTTCTCGTCAAGGCCAAGCGTATCAACGAAGCCGAACAGCAATTGAATGTTGCTGTCGAACAGGCCGGTAACAACGCCTTTACCCACAACAACATTGGTTTGATTTTTTTTGACATGAAGAACTATGAAAAGGCCCTCATTCACGCCCACAAAGCCTATGAGCTCGGACTTCGCATGCCCACCTTGCCAGACAAACTAAAAAGCGTCGGCAAATGGACCGAACCAGTAGCTACAGTGCCGGTTGAATCCGCCGCAAATCCCCAGCAATCTGCTTCCAAGCCACCGATAACTTCTGAGAAATAAGCATGAAACCAGCACCCGTCAACATTTGCATTCTCTACGGCGGCAAATCGGGCGAGCATGAGGTGTCTCTCAAATCGGCCGCTTCCGTTGTAAAAAACCTCGACCCAAGCAAATACCGGGTCATTGCCATAGGCATTGATAAGGCGGGGCGCTGGCATCTGCAGGAAACCGTCATATCAACGTTGGTGCCTGGCCAAGGGGATGCTCTGACCATCACTCCTTACCGCCATCAGGTCTCGGTTGTCCCGTCTGATGGCATCCATGCTGCGACTGGCAAACTGGAAATTGATTGCGTCTTCCCAGTGCTGCATGGGAATTTTGGGGAGGACGGCACCCTCCAGGGGCTACTGGAGCAGGCCAATCTGCCCTACGTAGGCGCTGGCGTTCTGGGCAGCGCGGCTTCAATGGACAAGGCAACCTCGAAGTGTCTATGGCGCGATGCGGGTTTGCCCATTGTTGACTTCGAGCTCATTCATCGGGCAAATAGCCTGGAAGAACGGCAGACTGCAGGTAATAGCCTTGGTTGGCCGCTTTTTGTTAAGCCATGTGCATCAGGGTCCTCCTTAGGTGCTTCGCGCGTCAACCATGCCAGGGAACTGGATGCAGCCATCGAACAGGCCCTGCAGTTTGACGCCCGGGTGCTGCTTGAGCGTTACGTAGATTCCCGCGAAATTGAATGTGCAGTGATTGGCAATGCTGTACCCCAAGCCTACGCGCCTGGGGAAGTTGTTCCAGGTAACACGCACAGTTTCTATGACTACGACGCAAAATACACTGATCCGGACGGCGCCAAATTAGTGGCCGTAGCGAGCCTGGACGCAACAACACGCGCAAACATCATGCACACCGCCGAAGCTGCTTACGCGGCTGTACGTTGCGAAGGGATGGCCCGAATCGATTTCTTTTTGGAGCGCAACACAGGTGCCCTGTTCCTGAACGAGATCAACACCATTCCGGGGTTCACCAATATCAGCATGTTTCCCAGAATGTGCGAGGCGTCTGGCCTGGCCTACCCCGAACTGCTTGACAAGCTCATCACGCTCGCCCTCCAGCGGGATGCAGACAACAAGGGCTTGCGCTATCAACAATAAGGGCGCCCGGCGCTAGTTGCCCACTTGCTCATGGCGGGTGGCACGACTGGCCGGCAGTTCACATTTTCCGCCTGAAATTTTCCAGTAGTTGTAGTACGACAGCGCCGCCTTGAGTGCATAGGCATAGTTGCCAAGACCAAGCCTCCAGGCCAGCCGCATCAATCGCAAGCTGCTCTTGCGCAACACCTGGTCTGGAAAGTCTGCATCTGACAACATTGCCGCGCTCCGCTTGAGCAAATCGTTGTCCAGCGCCGCTTGATGCGCGCGTGATGCAGGCGCGTTCCACTGATCGGGCAGATTGTCTGGAATCGGCACAGGGCTCGTAACATGCCTTGGGTAGGCTTGCCAAGGCACTTCTCGCACTGCCGGGTCAAACAGGCCCAGCCACTTGACGTAAAACTGATGGTACAGGCAGGGATCCACGGCAATCGACGTCAGATATTCAAGCAGTTCACTATCGTAAAACGGCACCTGGAACTCAAGGCGATGCTGGTCAATGGTGTTGAAGTGGTTCACCAAGTGCCGTCGCGGACCGTTCAGATTCAGGAAAATATAAAATGCCCGCACCGGGTCGGCGCAATGAATCTCGTCCAGTTCTTGCCTCAGCCGCGCATGCAAATGGCCACTGAGTTGCGCAGCAAGCGCAGGGGCCAGAAACCTCGTCAGAATGGTTTTATTCTGTTGCCGCAAGTAAATGTCGATGGCGCCGTCCAAATTGCCAGATCGCAACAGGCTCACAATCTCCGGGCTCACATACACATAGCCAAGTCCCACGCTGCCACCCTCCCCGGTCCAGACCACACCAGGGTGCTCCGGCATCTGCTCATGGCGCTGGGGTGAAGCGCGCCACGCATCAGCCATTACCGCCGACCAGTTCGGCCCCGGCTCGGTGGGCAACTCATGGTGAATGGTGCCGCTTTTGTTCGCGTACTCCAACGCAAAAGCCTGGTCCTGCGTATTGGCCAGAGAAAAATTGAACGTATAAACCCGCAAATCATCTGCACGAAGCGCTGCCACCACGCAACGCGAATCAAGCCCGCCGCTGAGGTATGCAAATGTGGTCTTGTCACCGCGCAACCGTCGGCGCACTGCCGACTGGAACAGCCGGTAGGTTTCGGCCATCGCTTCTTCTTCGGTGGCCTGCACGGGTGCAATGGCATCCCAATGAAAATACCGGGTTGATTTGACATCGCCTTGCTGAATGGTCAAAACCTCGCAAGGCAAAAGCATCTTGATGTCTGCGTAGGCCGTGCCGCCACCAAATGGATAACCAAAACCGGTGATCTCTGCCACGGCCAGAACATCCAGCACCTTGGGCACTTGCGGGATCGCCTCCAGAATCCGCAACGCGGTGGCAAAATAAACAAAGTCATCCACCACGCAGTAGTAAAGCGTGCGCAACCCCAGCCGATCAGCAACCAGGTGGCCAGTGCAGGTGCGCGGGTCAAAGTAAGCGGCACAGTAGGTGCCACTGGCACTGCGCAGGCTCCGAAAATCGCGTTCGTCCCACTGGGTCTGCAAATACGCCAGGTGAACATCACGACCTGGGCCAGTCGGCCCGTCGCGGGTGAGCAGCGGTTCCCCAGCGAGGATGGCCATGGAACCCGTCGGCGCAACGCGATGCGCCGGACGGTCGAATGCCCCAATATCGACCTTCACAAAGTAGGCCTGGGCATCTCGGAATTCGATGGGGTGATCTGATGGATCGCGCGAAATGTTCTTCTTTAAGGTATCGCAAACCGAATCAGGAATGCGTACCGAAGGATTACGGCTAAAGACGCCAGCAAGAATTGTCATTGTTGTTTCCCCTGGCGGATCAACTCGTCAATCCGATCCGCTGCGGTCTGGTTTGCGGCTGCAACGGCAGCCTGCTGTTCTGCTGGAAATGGCGTGAGCACGTAATCAATCACTGATTGCCCCTCCCGTGGTTGCCCAACACCGATTTTGACCCGACGAAATTTGTCGTCCTGAAAGGCCTGCAGGATCGAGCGAACACCCCTGTGCCCACCATCACTACCGCGTATACGTGCGCGCACGCTGCCGATGGGAAGCGCCAGATCATCGTGTACCAAAATGCATTGAAGCGGATCAAAATTTAAATTTCTTGCAAGCCTGACGAGTAGCGGCCCGATGTCATTCATCGGGATAATCGGTTTGACCAGCAAGACAGGTACACCGTGCAGCTCACCGCGCACCACTTTGGCCAGATCGCTTTCTGTCACCCAGTCCTGGGCCATGCGTTTCGCCAAGATGTCCACGGCTTCATACCCTACATTGTGCGGCGTATTGACGCGACCAGCTTCCGGATTACCGAGCCCGATGACAACTTCCGTTGAACTGTTGACAGCCAATAAATTGGCAACAACAGGAATCGATTCGGCGTCAATTGGCAGACTTGTGACAACGTCTTCTGCAGCATTCGGTCCCGATGGCACATGAAGAAGATCGCACAGGTCACAGGACTGAAGGCGACCGCAGTCGGATCGCCAGCATTGAACGCCGGTCGTGCGTGCCAGAATCAGTCGCTGAAGGTGGTCCGCGCGGTGAGATCCCTTCAGAAGGACGAGGTCGCCGGACAACAGATAACCGTCAAGATACTTTGACGCATCCTGGAGCGAAGAAAACGCCCACAACTCGTCTGTCGAATCGCGCTTGGCACGTAATGCGGCGGAGGCCCACCGGCCCACAAACAGCACACAATCGGCCACCGCCAACGCCTGCTGGCCAATCTGGACGTATCGTCGGGCAGAGTCCCCCGGATAATCTGAGATGGTTCCTATCACCACGATCTTGCGCTTGGCTCTGGCCTGACGCATGAACTCAAAGGCCGGCTCGATAGTCGACAACGGTGCCTTCCAATCGTCCCGAATGAAGTTGATGCCATCCTTGACCAGCGGCGCCATGCGACCTTCGAACGGTTCCACGCTTGACACCGCCTCTGCCGCAACTGCAAGCGGTACACCCAAGGCAACGCCGGTTGCCAGCGCTGCCAGAACTGAGGGAGCCCAGTGCGTGCCACAGAGTTGTGTTTTAACGTGCACCGACTCACCATTCCAGGTGGCAGTAAGTGAGAGTCGATCTGGCCAGACAGATTGAATTGCGGTGCCACGCAACATGGATTCGGTGGCTAGGCCAAAGGTTACCGTGCGCCCCGCGCAGAGTGACTGCATTGCGAGAACACGAGGGTCATCCGCATTCAAAATTGCAACACCATCAGTTGGCAGCGCCCTGATCAATTTGCTCTTCTCAGCTGCGATGGCATCGCGGTTTTTGTATGCAGAAAAATGATCAGAACCGATGTTGGTCACTACACCAACGGTTGGCCGAATAAGTGCCACCGGCAAATCCACAGCACCTGGACCGTGTGCCGAGATCTCCCCAACGCAAAAGGCATCAGACCTACGTGTGCTCAACACCATGCGAACCATGTCCTCAGGCCAGTTCAGCGAACCAGGATTTTTTCGTCCCTTGGAAAAGTGTCGCGCCAGAATACTGGCAATAAGGTCCTTGGTCGTCGTCTTGCCGGTGCTCCCCGTTACGCCGACAAATACGGTGTTACCCAGCCTTCGGCGATGCATGTAGGTGACCCGATACAGGCCTTGATCGTACAGGTGTCGCAGGCGCCACCCAACGCCATTAACAAGCTTACCGAGAGTCGTCAGGAAGACCTTTTTCCCGAACCCGGCCATTCTTTTGGTAAGTGGCACCATTCACATCTCCGTTGATTTTTATCGCTTGGTCGTTACGATGCTCCGCAGCATTTCGATCACTTCTTTCGCACCCTTGCGGTTGAGCCCTAACGACACGGCGCAATACGCGAGGGCGCCTACCGCAATCAGAACACACAGGCGCAGTACACCACCTTGCTCGACCAACAACCAGTGCCGCGTTGCCGTAACGGCGCCATACATGATGAGACCCGCACCTGCCGCAGGCATCATGGATATGACGAGCCCACCCAGCCGCAGGCCGAGCACCGGCAAGCCACGCATCATGCCTTGAGCCACCACAAGGGGAGCGACGATGAGCCACGCGAGGCTCAACCCAAGCAGCCCTCCCCAGTTCGCGCCAATGAAAAAGGCGACGGGGGCAATCAGCGACGCCCACATGGCGTTACGCAGCACGACATCAGAGCGCCCTACTCCCTGAATGGCGACTTGCACAAAGTTTGCTACTAGACGCAGCGGGATGATCAGTGCCAGCACCTGCAAGGGAACAACTGAAGTGGCCCATTTGGCGCCGAGGATTACCTCAACCATTTCCGGGGCAATGCTGGACATGCCCCACAACACGGGAAAGACAAAAAAGCTCAAGATACGCACGCCCAGCAGCACGTTCGCACCTACCTTGGGTAGATCGTGCTGCATGCGCGAAAAGCTCGGGAACGCCACTTGATTGACAAGACCCGAGATGCGCTGGCTCGGCAGTGAGGCGAGGTGCATGGCGACCGAATAGAAGCCGAGGACTTCTTTACCCAACAACTTGGCGCAAATGAGCATATCCACTTGGGAGTAGAACATCCAGAACACCTGAGCAGCGCTAATGTGCCCCCCAAAACGGAGCAGCGATCGCAAGCCTTTCACCGAAAATTCCGGCGAGTGCAGGAAAGGCGAGAGCCAGTTGATTCCGATGGTCTTCCATATTTGACTGAGGATGGACCCGGCGACGAGCGCCCAGACGCCCGCACCGGAGAACGCCATTGCCAGCGTGATGAAGCTGGCGACGATGGCACCGGACAGGTCGAGCAGGGAACGGTTGCGAAACTCCATCCTGCGCTGCAACTGGGCGTCCGGGATGACGGCGAACCCGGCAAGAACAAATTGCAGGGATAGGACGCGGATAACCGGAATCACCCGCGGCTCGTCATAAAAAGCTCCGATGAGAGGCGCCGAAAGCATCAACAGGGCGGCCAACGAAAAATGGATGATGAGAATCACCCCGAACGCCCGTCTTAGAAGCTGTTCGTCCACGTCGGCCTTTTGCACGATCGCGGCTCCCAAGCCCAACTCGGAAAACATCGCAAGAAATGAAACAAAGACTGTGGCCATCGCCAACAGCCCATAGTCGGCAGGTGTTAGCAGGCGAATCACAACGAGCGTGATCGCCCAAGTGACACCCTGGCTCACCAGCCTGACGCTGGCGGTCCAGCGAAAGCCCGAAAGGGCCTGTGAGCGGAGATTCATTTAAAAAACTTCCTCGCCGATGGCACCCTGGCAGGCAGTAATGGCGCCACGTGCTGCTCTGCTCCCGAAAAACCACTGAGAAGAAAGCTCATTACCCACCCATTTTTAATCTGTTTTCTCGAAGCGCAAGTGAATCCAATTCGCACGCGGGCGCAAGTACACGTGCTGGCTGGCATTCAGAAGTATCGCCAGCTTTGTCGCGATTTTCTGCGCCAGATTCCTGTGTGCAGGCCTTACCAGTTCGCTATCACACCATAGGCAATGCTCTTCCTGATCGTAAGTACCATAGGGATTCCCGGCGAAGTTCATCAGCGCCGCTGAGACCGCATTCGTCGCGTTTGTGTTTGCTCCGACAAACGACACCTTGGTTAATGAGAGTCCCCTGAACAAAGTTTTCAGCCGATCCTCGTCAAAGGAGTTCACGTGTCCGTACGGCGGATTGACTTTACCGCAGGCGAGGCAGGTCGTGCGAGCGAACCGGATATCCTGCTTGAACGGAACACCGATTACCACCTCATGACCAGCGACACGCACGATTTCGCGGCAAACCTGCTCGAGAAGATGAGGCGGGACGTGCTCCAGGACCTCAGCGCACAGGACCAGATCAAACGCCTTCTCGCCAAAATCTAGTTGACTGGCATCCCCCTTGACCGTCCTATGCGCGGATGATGTATATTGGGTTTTTCAAGATCCAGTGCCACGACGTGATCGAAGCGCTCTGCAAGCAGCCTGGAGAAGTACCCATCACGAGCACCAATATCCAGGGCGATCTTTCCTTGCTTCGGAATGAGTTCGAACAAGTCACGGGTACGTCCCTTTTCCTGGTCGCTTGTTCGGCAAACGACAAATGGTTCTGTCATGGTGCTATTCGTGCCTTCAATAGAATTGAACCGGATGAGGATGCCGAGGGAAGTGCCGTAACAACGACACCCCTCATAGGCTCTTCCTCAAATCTTGATCCTGTCGTCAATCGGATGCTGCAGAAGCAAGGCGTCGAGAAAA
>MERZ01000366.1:1905-5198 GCA_001770785.1 Burkholderiales bacterium RIFCSPHIGHO2_12_FULL_61_11 | reverse complement strand
ATTGAGCAGGCCGCTTTGGTGGTGTGCCAGCATGGTCCAGAAACGGCGCAAGGTTTCGGCCGCAATGCGCGGGCCGAATTGGGGGATGTCGCGCTCCAGGTAGGCGCGGATGAAGTTTTGCCGCCAGCGCAGGCTGCGCGCGTCGCTGGGCGCGGTGAAGCTGTCGGGGAAGCCGCCGCGCAGCCACAGCACATCGGCATGGTCTGCGCCGGTTTCCAGTATGTTGAGTGGCCCCAGCTCAAGATAGGCAATGCGGCCGGCCAGTGTTTCGCCCGATTGCTGGAGCAAATCCAGCGACGCCGATCCGAGCAGCAGGTATTGGCCAGCGCGCTTGCCGCTCTGCCGCGCCTGGTCAATCAACCCGCGCAGCACCGGGAACAGGCCAGGCGCGCGGTGTACTTCGTCGAGGATGACCAGTTTGTCCAGATGGTCGGACAGATACAACTCAGGTTGCGCCAGCTTGGCGCGGTCGCGCTCGGATTCCAGGTCCAGGTAAATGCCTGGAATGGCTTTGGCGACCTCCAGCGCCAGCGTGGTCTTGCCCACTTGGCGTGGCCCGAGCAGGGCTACAGCGGGGGAGTGTTGGAGTTCTTCGGTAAGTTGCGGGAGCAGCAGGCGGGGAAACATCTTTGTAATTATGGATTGTTATTCCATGATTTGCAAGGATATAATTTGCAAAAAAGCGGCTCGCTGCCTCAAATTTCCAGGTTGTCAATCAGCCGGGTGTTGCCCAGTTTGGCCGCGCCCAGCACCACCAGCGGCTGCCCGGCGAGCGGGCCCTGCGGCGGCAGCAGGTCGTCGCGGCGGCGCACGGTCAGGTAGTCGGGCTTCCAGCCGCGGCGCGCCAGCGCCTGCATGGCCTGGGCCTCCAGGGCGGGCAGGTCGGGCGTGCTGCTGGCCTTCGCGGATTCGCCCAAGGCACGCAAGGCTTTGGCGAGCTGCGCGGCCTCAAGACGCTCGACCGGGTTGAGGTAAGCGTTGCGCGATGACAGCGCCAGCCCGTCTTCTGCGCGCTGGGTTTCGCCGGCCAGAATGTCAATTGGCAAGGCAAACTGCTGCACCATGCGGCGCACCACCAGCACCTGCTGGTAGTCTTTTTTGCCGAAGGCGGCCACGCCCGTGGGCATGCCGGCATAGACGCACGAAAAGAGCTTGAGCACCACGGTGCTGACGCCGATGAAAAAGCCCGGGCGAAAATGCCCTTCCAGAATGGAGCTCAGGTCGCTTGAGGGGTGCACCTTGTAGGTTTGCGGCTCGGGGTAAAGGTCTTTCTCGCGCGGGGCAAACAGCACATTGCAGCCCGCCGCTTCCAGGCGCTCGGCGTCAGCGTCCAGCGTGCGGGGATAGCTGTCGAAGTCTTCGTTCGGCGCAAACTGCAGGCGGTTCACAAAAATGCTGGACACCGTGACATCGCCCAGCGGCTTGGCCTGCTTGACCAGCGCGATATGGCCGTCGTGCAGGTTGCCCATGGTGGGCACAAAGGCCGGGCGCTTGAAGGGGCTGAGGCGCTCACGCAGTTCCGCAATGGTATGGACGATGTGCATCTTGTTTCCTTGAATGGGGCGGTTTACCACGCGTGGGTGGCGTTGACCGGAAAGCTGCCGTCTTTCACGGCGCGTACATAGGCCTGCATGGCGCCGCGCACGCTGTGCGCATCTTCCATGAAGTTGCGCACAAATTTCGGCATCTTGCCTAGGTTCAGGCCCAGCATGTCGTGCAGCACGAGGACCTGGCCGGAGGTGCCGTTGCCCGCGCCTATGCCGATGGTGGGGCAGTGCGCCAGTTCCTGGGTGAGCGCCGCCGACAAGGCCGCAGGCACCATTTCCAGTACCAGCATGGCGGCGCCGGCATCCTGCAGCTCATGCGCCTGGCGTTTGAGGGTGTTGGCTGATTCCTCGGTTTTTCCCTGTACGCGGTAGCCGCCCAGCGCATGCACGGTTTGCGGCGTCAGCCCCAGGTGGGCGCACACCGGAATGCCGCGTTCGACCAGAAAGCGCACGGTCTGCGTGGTCCAGCCGCCGCCTTCCAGCTTGACCATGTGGGCGCCGGCCTGCATCAGCACCACGGCGCTGCGCAGGGCCTGCTCCTTTGACTCGTGATAGCTGCCAAACGGCAGGTCGCCAATCAGCCAGGCGGTCGCTTGCGAGCGGCGCAGTCCACGGGCCACGCACTCGGTGTGATGCCGCATGGCCTCCAGCGTCACGCCGACGGTGCTGGACAGGCCCTGGCAGACCATGCCAAGCGAGTCGCCGACCAGAATGCATTCCACGCCCGCGGTATCGGCCACGGCCGCAAAAGTCGCATCGTAGGCAGTGAGCATGGCGATCTTTTCGCCCTGCGCATGCATTTCGCGCAGGCGCGGCAGGCTCAGCGGTTTGCGCGCCGAGGGTGTGGAGGCGGGTGGCAGCGTGCCGTAGGGCGTTGCTGATGGCGATGATGTTGGAGAAATGTTCGCTGAGGTCATGGTTCAGTTCCGAGTTAGCAAGAGTCTACTAGCAGTCTGCTTGGCGTCCGGCTCAGTCAATCTTGTCCACACCGGCCGCTCGCACGGTCCCGCGCACCAAGCGCGCAATGGTCAAGCCCTGCACCAGGATAGAGAACACCACGACGCAGTAGGTCAGCGCGAGCACGCTGTCGCGTTGCGGACCGGCCGGCAGCGACAGCGCCAGCGCGACCGAAATACCGCCGCGCAGCCCGCCCCAGGTGAGCACGCGCCATGCGCCCCCGGGCAATCCAAAGTGCCTGCCGAACGCGCCGATGGGCAGCCCGACGGAGACCAGCCGAGCCAGCAGCGTCACCCCGATGGCCATTGCACCGGCCACCAGCAACGAGGTCGAAAGATCGAAGAGCAGAACCTCCATGCCGATCAGCACGAACAGGACGGCGTTGAGGATGCCGTCCCCCAGCTCCCAGAACATGTCCACGTAGCGGCGAGTCGTGTCAGACATCGCCCAGGCGCGCCCATGGTTGCCGACAATCAGGCCGGTGACCACCATGGCCAGTGGACCCGACACGTGCAGCTGGCTGGCCAGCGCATAACCACCCGTCACCGCCGCCAGCGTCAGCAGCACCTCGACCTGGTAATCGTCGACGCTCTTGAGCAGCCAGTAGGTCGCATACCCGAGCACCAGCCCGAAGGCGATGCCGCCGCCGGCCTCGCGCAGCAGCAGCATCAGCGCCGAGTCCACCGTGGGGGCGCCGCCGCTGGTCAGCATGCCCACAAGCAGCGCAAAGATCACCACGCCCACGCCGTCATTGAACAGCGATTCGCCGGCGATCACCAGCTCCAGATT
>MERZ01000366.1:0-1884 GCA_001770785.1 Burkholderiales bacterium RIFCSPHIGHO2_12_FULL_61_11 | reverse complement strand
GCAAGCAGTAAAGCAGGTCCAACGGCAGCCCCACCCAGGGCAGCACCAGCCATAGGCCGAAGCCCACCAGTAGCGTGGACAACACTGTGCCGAGCAGCGCCAGCGCCATCACTGGCCAGCGCTGGGCTTTGAGCTCGCTCAAGTCCACATGCAGCGCGCCGGCGAACAGCAGTAGCGACAGCATGCCCTGCATCAGCACGTCGGAGAAATCGATGGAGCGCAGCAGCGACTCCTCGTAGCGCAGCAGCACATGAACCCAACCCACGGCGTCGAGGGCCACGACGGCCAGCGATAGTGCGAGGGCGATGACCATCACTCCGATGGTCGTCGGCAGCCGCACGAAGCGGTGATTCAGCCAGGACAGCAAGGCAGTGATGACCAGGAAGGTGGCGGCGATATTGAGCATGAATCAGGTAAAAGACCGGAGGAGGTGGCCGCGGCGGCAAGACTGCCGGAGGAATTCTCGCACGAGCTGTCGCCCACCGTGTCGAAAGCCAGCCTCGTTGCTCATAGGGACCGGGTTGGTCTGCCCGCTCTTGATCTGCTTGACCCGTTGCGCGGGCTGTGGCGTGCGTTAAGCAGGGACCGTTTGATTCAGGTCAACGGCGGCTTCAATATCAGGCGTATCTTGAAAATTATTTGTTTGAAAAAAAAAGGAGTCGGATATGAAACGCGCATTGATGGCTGCCGTCGCAGGCCTTGTATTGGCGGTATCTGGGTGTTCTCAACCTTATGGCATGGGCTCGGGGATGATGCAAGGTGACGACCCGGGTTACCGGCACGGCGGTTACGGCATGAACCCCGGGATGATGGGGGGTGACTACGCTCCTGGCGGCCATGGCATGGGGCCGGGGATGATGCGAGGTGACGGCTCGGGCCCGGGTTATCGGCACGGCGGCTATGGCATGGGGCCGGGCATGATGTGGGACCACGGCGCCCTCAAGCTCACGGATGAGCAGCGTGCGAAGCTTGCCGGGATCCAGAGTGAGTTCAGGCACAAGCAGTGGGCGCTGATGGAAAAAATGCACGAGCAGGGCTGGCATTCAGGGGGTTTCGCGCGCGATGGCAAGTTCGATGAACAGGCTGCGCGCAAGGCGCATGACGCGATGGCCGAGCTGCGCAAACAGATGTTCGAGAACTCGCTGGAGGCACACAAGCAGATCGACAGCCTGCTAACCCCGCAACAGCGTGAGCAGATGCAGATGCACCGTGGCTGGGGCCGCAGATAACCCGCAAGAAGAACTGAAATGTGGGGTCACATGATGGAGTGGGGCGGCGGCTGGGGTCCGGGTTGGGGCCTGTTTGGGGTGATGCATATCCTCTGGTGGATACTCATCCTTCTTGGCGTCATCGCGCTCTTTCGCTGGGTTTTTGGCCGGGGTCCACGCGGTTTGCGCCGCCCGGAAGAAGACCGGGCACTGGCCATCTTGCGCGAGCGCTACGCGCGCGGCGAGATTGACAAGGCCGAGTTCGAGGAACGCAAGCGTGACCTCAGCGGCTAAACAGTCAAGTGTGTGGCACCCGCGTTTTGAAAACAGGCGCCTGGTGCGCAGGGAATCTCAACGAACTTCGGGTATTGCGCGGCTCATTCCCAGACGCGCCAGCAAGTTCACGTCGGCCTCGGTATCGGGGTTGCCGGTGGTCAGCAGCTTGTCGCCGTAAAAAATCGAGTTGGCGCCGGCCAGAAAGCACAGTGCCTGCACCGCGTCGCCCATCTGCTGGCGGCCGGCCGACAGGCGCACGCGCGCCGTGGGCATGGTGATGCGCGCCACGGCAATGGTGCGGACAAACTCAAGCGGGTCCAGGTCGGCCAGATCCTTCCGGTCGGCCAGCGGCGTGCCTTCCACTTTGACCAGGTTGTTGATGGGCACCGATTCGGGGTAG
>MERZ01000365.1:3193-3310 GCA_001770785.1 Burkholderiales bacterium RIFCSPHIGHO2_12_FULL_61_11 | reverse complement strand
GGGGGTCAGGATCACGCTCGCCCGCAGGTTGGGTTCTTTCACGTTAAATGATCGGCTACCCGATGCGCATGGGTGCCTGCAAGTACTGGCTCGTTGCAAGCCTGCTGGCTGCGCTGG
>MERZ01000365.1:0-3173 GCA_001770785.1 Burkholderiales bacterium RIFCSPHIGHO2_12_FULL_61_11 | reverse complement strand
ACGGTCGTTGTTCCGGATCCGCCCCCGCTGCCCGATTTGCCTTTGTCGCCCAGTCCTTTTGCGCCGGTCGCCAGGAAGCCGCTGAAGCTGAAAGCGCCCGTTCTGGCGGACGATGCTGCGCCGCTTGCCGAGGTGCTGGTGGACGACAAATACCTGCTGACGGGTGAAGAGGCCAGGGAGCTGGAGCGTGGCAATGCGTCCTGGTATGGCTCGCGTTTTCATGGACGATTCACGGCCAGCGGCGAACGCTACGACATGCATGCGCTGACGGCAGCCCACAAGACTTTGCCCTTTGGCACGGTGGTGCGGGTGCGCAGTGTTCTGGATCCCGAGCGGGAAGTTGACGTCCGCATCAACGACCGCGGTCCGTTTGCCCCTGGGCGTGTGATTGATCTGAGCAAGGCCGCGGCGGAAGTCCTGGGTCTGCTGGCGCTCGGCGTCACGGAGGTTTCGCTGAAGGTGCCTGAATCGTTGGCCCTGCGGATGGAGCGGCCTGAGCCGGTGCATAAAGTCCGGCGCGGCAAGCAGCGTTAAAGTCGTTGGGTTTTCAGGCTATGCAACGCTGGTCCGCCTGATGACGAGGGGAGCCCGAGTGCACAAGCTGCTGGAAGTCAGGGGAAAGTTGCCAGGATGGCCAGCGCCGTGTTTGACGGGCCGGGTCTTTCCGGGCAAAGTGGGGCGGTACAGGCCACAACTTTCTTGATGAAGACGGTCGGAAAGGGAATTGATCATGGATGGACTTGATGCCTTTGTTCTGGCCCGAATTCAGTTCGCAGCCAACATGAGTTTTCATATTCTGTTCCCTTCCATCAGCATCTCGCTGGCCTGGGTGCTGCTGTTTTTCAAGTTGCGTTTCGTCAGGACCGGGCAGCGGCACTGGATGGATGCTTACCAGTTCTGGGTGAAGATTTTTGCCCTGACGTTCGCGCTCGGCGTGGTCAGCGGCATCACCATGAGTTTTCAGTTCGGCACCAACTGGCCGGGCTTTATGCAAAAGGTGGGCAATGTTGCCGGGCCGCTGCTGGCGTATGAAGTGCTGACCGCTTTTTTCCTGGAAGCGACGATGCTGGGCGTCATGCTGTTCGGGCGCAAACGCGTCAGTGAAAGCATGCACACGGTGGCGACGCTGCTGGTGGCGGGTGGCACCACGCTGTCGGCGTTCTGGATTCTGGCGCTGAGCTCGTGGATGCACACGCCCGCCGGATTCGAAATGATCAACGGTCAGGCCCATGTCACGAGCTGGTTCGAAGTGATTTTCAACCCCTCATTTCCCTACCGCTTCACGCATATGCTGCTGGCTTCGGGGCTGACGGTGGCTTTTCTGGTGGCTGGCATTTCGGCCTACCGCTGGTTGCGCAACGAGCGCGATGCAGAAGTCATGGCCAGCCTTAAAACGGGCGTTTATCTTGCGGCATTATTGATTCCCCTGCAAATCATTGCGGGCGACTTGCACGGCATCAATACCCTGGAGCACCAGCCGGCCAAGCTGGCCGCCATGGAAGGCCTCTGGGAAACGCAGAAGGGCGCGCCGGCGGTGCTGTTTGCCCTGACGGACAGCAACGAACGCAAGAACCACTACGAAATTGCCATTCCGAAAATGGCCTCGCTGTACCTGACTCACAGCCTTGATGGCGAAATCAGGGGCTTGAATGATTTTGTCGGCGAGCACCCGCCGGTGGCGCCAGTGTTCTGGGCTTTTCGAATCATGGTGGGCCTGGGCCTGCTGATGCTGGCCGTCAGCTGGGCCACTGTTTTTCAACTGGCACCGTGGAAGAAAGACCCGTCCCGCACGATGAGGCCCTGGCACGCGAGGCTGCTGGTTGCCATGACCTTTGCGGGATGGGCGGCGTTGATGGCGGGATGGTATGTCACGGAAATCGGCCGCCAGCCCTGGCTGGTGGCGGGCGTGCTGACGGCTGCCGATGCGGCTTCCAGCGTGCCGGCACCGACAATTGCGCTGACCTTGTCGCTCTATCTCACGCTCTATGCGGCGCTTCTTGTGGCTTACATCTCGGTGGTTTTTTATCTGGCCAGGCACAAACCGCAGGCCGAAGACGAAACCGTCAATCGATCAATGAAGCAAGGAGCCTCCCATGCTTGATCTCGCGCCCGATCTCACGCAAGCCGCAGGCTGGATGCCGATTGTTTTTCTGGGGGTGATGGGGCTGGCGATGCTGGTCTATGTGATTCTGGACGGCTATGACCTCGGTGTGGGGGTGCTGATGCGGCGCGCCAGCGCGGACGACAAGGACACCATGATCGCCAGCATTGGCCCGTTCTGGGACGCCAATGAAACCTGGCTGGTGCTCGGCGTCGGCATTTTGCTCACGGTGTTTCCCATGGCGCACGGCGTGATTCTGGGCGCCTTGTACCTGCCGGTGGCCCTGATGCTGATTGGGCTGACGCTGCGCGGCGTGGCTTTTGACTTTCGCGTCAAGGCACGCGCCGCCCACAAGCCGCTGTGGAACCGGGCGTTCTACGCTGGCTCGCTGCTGGCGGGCGGCTCGCAGGGCTACATGCTGGGTTCACTGGTTACGGGTTTTGCTTCCACCGGCTGGGCGATTGCCTTCAACGCGGTGATCGGGCTGGCGCTGCTGGCCGCTTACTGCCTGATCGGCGCCGGCTGGCTCATCATGAAGACGGAAGGCACCCTGCAACTGCTGGCGGTGCGCTGGGCCAGGGGAAGCCTGCTGCTCACCATGGTGGGCATCGCCGCCATCTCGATCGCCACGCCAATGGTCAGTCAGCCTATTTCCGACAAGTGGTTTTCATTTCCCAATATCGTGCTGCTGTTGCCGATTCCGGCGGCTACGGCCGTGTTGTTCGCGGTGATTTTGACAAGCCTGCAGCGCTTGCCGGCGCGCCTGGCCCAAGGCAACGGCCACGGAACCTGGGTGCCCTTTGGCGCGACGGTGGGCGTGTTCCTGCTGGCCTTTTTAGGCCTGGCCTACAGCCTGTTTCCGTGGCTGGTCATGGACCGGATCACGATCTGGCAGGCCGCCTCCGCGCCTGAAGCGATGGGTGTCATTCTGGTGGGCGCCTTGGTGGTGCTCCCCATGATCATCGGCTACACCGTGTTTGCCTACCGCGTGTTCTGGGGCAAAAGCACGGCGCTTAACTATTAACGTGAAAGAACCCAACCTGCGGGCGAGCGTGATCCTGACCCCCAGCCC
>MERZ01000364.1 GCA_001770785.1 Burkholderiales bacterium RIFCSPHIGHO2_12_FULL_61_11 | reverse complement strand
CTCTCAGGGCTTTGGCACCCGGCGCCTCTGTGCAGGCCTGATTCAACAACACTTGGTGGTGGTAGATGGCGTCCCATGTACGGATACCGCGATGAATTTCATGGTGGATGGCTTGCATTTCACGGTGCAAGGCGTCGCTTGGGAATACCACGAAAAGGCGTATTTGATGCTGCACAAGCCCGCAGCTTACGAATGCTCGCAAAAGCCCAGCACCTACCCCAGCATTTACACGCTGTTACCCGCACCGATTCGTCAACGCGGCGGCGGCGCGGCGGCGGGCGTGCAGGCGGTCGGTCGGCTGGACCAGGACACAACCGGTTTGCTGCTGCTGTCGGATGACGGCAAATTCATTCACCGAATGAGTTCCCCTAAACACCATGTGCCCAAGGTCTATGAAGTAACCGTCAAACATGCTGTGGATGACCAACAGATTCAGAAACTGCTGGCCGGAGTGGTGCTGGATGATGACGCCAAGCCGGTCCGGGCTGCTGCCTGTGAAAAAACAGGTGACCTGCAGCTGAGATTGACACTGACGGAGGGCAAGTACCACCAGGTCAAACGCATGATTGCTGCCGTGGGCAACCGGGTGGAAGCCCTGCACCGCTCGCAAATAGGTGCTTTGTCGCTACCGGCTGATCTGAAACCCGGGGAATGGCGCTGGTTAACGCCGGCAGATATGGCCCGTATTGCCGCTCTGCCCGGGAATATAACAAAATAGGCCTCTAACAGGACAGGAAGTGTAGGCTATAAAAATAGTAGCAAACTGGCCAGATTTTTCAGAATAAAAATGATTGCTTCGTCGGTTTTTTCAGGCGAGCCGCGTTGAGGCGAATGGCTGAAGTCGACCCCGTCTCGGCGGCTCAGGCTGCCGTGAATGCGGTATGGCCAGGGCCATCTCGGCCAATCGCGTTATTCTTGCCCCATGAGCAAGCTTCTCGATTCCTTTTGGCGAGCGGTGATGTACTGCATGCATCCCCGCGTTATTGCTCTGTCCATCCTGCCTGTCGTCATCATGGGCGCGATCTCGCTCGGCTTGGGTTATTTCTTCTGGGAAAGCGCGCTCACGCTGTTGCGCCGCTATCTTGACAGCTACGAGCTGGTGAACACCATGTCGCAATGGTTGGCAGGGCTGGGGCTGAGCAGTCTTCAGCTGGTGCTCGTGCCTGCGCTGCTGCTGTTTCTGGCGATTCCCGTGATCGTGATTAGCACGCTGCTGTTTGTGGCGATGTTCATGACACCGGCCATGGTGGCGCAGGTGGCTGAACGGCGCTTTGCACAGCTGGAGCGCAGAAAAGGCGGCTCTTTGCTCGCCAGCGTGTTCTGGTCACTCGGCTCCACCGCACTGGCTGTCATTGCGCTGCTGGTTTCTATTCCACTGTGGTTGATTCCACCGCTGATCCTGATCCTGCCGCCCCTGATCTGGGGCTGGCTCACCTACCGCGTCATGTCGTACGACGCGCTGGCAGAACACGCAAGCCGCGAAGAGCGGCTCCAGATTTTCAAGGAGAACCGGGGGGCGCTGCTGGGCATCGGGGTGATCAGCGGTTACCTCGGTGCCGCGCCCAGCCTGATTTGGGCTTCGGGTGCCATGTTTATCGCCATGGCACCGATACTGGTGCCGGTAGTCATCTGGATTTATACCCTGGTGTTCGCCTTTTCGTCGCTCTGGTTTTCCCACTACTTGTTGGCGGCGCTGGAGCAACTCAGAGAAAAAAACAATGCGCCCGCGCCCTATCCTCCGGCGCAGGAGGCTACCCAATACATCGCCAACGGACGACTGCCAGAAGCCTTGACGGGACCAGAACCCCGCTTCGGTTCACTGGGCGAGCAACCCGATCCCCGACCTTAACTTCAAAGCGCCCCTCCATGACCACAGCTTTCGGACTCATCATCATTGGCGATGAAATACTTTCCGGCAAACGCGCCGACCAGCATCTGCCCAAGGTCATTGATCTGCTCGGCGCGCGCGGCCTGCAGCTCAGTTATGCCGCTTACGTGGGCGACGATCCGGTGCGCATCACCGCCATGCTGGCGCGTGCCTTTGCCGCGGCGCGTGAAACGGGCGACGTGGTGTTTTCCACCGGCGGTATCGGAGCCACCCCCGACGACCATACCCGGCAATGCGCGGCAAAGGCCTTGGGCGTTGACTTGGCGTTGCATCCCGAAGCCAGGGCGCTCATCATGGAGCGCATGCAGGAAGTGGCCAAGGAGCAGGGCGTGACCTATGAGCCTGACCGCCATGACAACGTCCACCGCCTGAACATGGGCGTGTTTCCGGTGGGAGCGGAGATCATTCCCAATCCGTACAACAAGATTCCGGGCTTTAGCTGTAAATCGGGAGAGAGCGCAGTGCACTTTGTGCCGGGTTTCCCGGTCATGGCCTGGCCGATGATCGAATGGGTGCTGGACAGCCGCTATATCCCTTTGTACCAAAAGGCGGCCTACGTCGAAAAGTCGGTGATCGTGCTCGGGTCCATGGAGGCCATGCTGACACCGCTAATGCTCGACATTGAAGCGGCATACAGCGGCGTCAAAGTCTTCAGCCTGCCCAGCGTGGATCATCCCAAATATGGGCGACATATTGAACTTGGGGTAAAAGGCACACCGGATGCCGTCAACTTGGCTTTTCCAGCCTTGCTGGCAGGTTTGCACCACTTTGATCTTAGATTGGGTCCTAAATTGGTGCGTTAAATTTGCACTGGTGCATCTTTTTTCACCTTTATGGTGCGTCCAGGCAAGATTCTTTTTTGACTAATTAAAAGTGCGAAGCACTGAAGAGTCTTCAGATCACGGCACAATCCAAGGTTTGAGGGCAAACTGAACCGCCACTGGCTTTGGCACAAAACGTGCGTTCAGCAACGCCTGAAAACAATTTTTTCAACCACCCATCCAGCAACAGGAGATTCTGATGGCAAAGACCGTCGCAGACGCCATGAAAATGATCAAGGAAAACGAGGTCAAATTTGTTGACTTCCGTTTTTCCGACACCCGGGGCAAAGAGCAGCACGTGACCGTGCCGGTGTCGCACTTTGACGAAGACAAGTTCAGCGCGGGGCACGCGTTTGACGGCTCATCGGTGGCCGGCTGGAAGGGCATTGAAGCGTCCGACATGCTGCTGATCCCTGACCCCAACACCGCCAACATCGACCCGTTCTTTGAAGAAACGACGCTGTTCATGAGCTGTGATGTGGTGGAGCCCAGCGACGGCAAGTCGTATGACCGCGATCCACGCTCCATCGCCAAGCGCGCTGAGGCCTATCTGAAGGCTTCCGGCTTGGGCGACACCGCTTTTTTCGGTCCAGAGCCCGAGTTTTTCATTTTTGATGACGTGCGCTGGAACACCGACATGTCGGGCACTTTCTTCAAAATTGAAGAGTATGAAGCCCCCTGGAATTCGGGAACCAAGCTTGAAGGCGGAAACCGTGGCCACCGTCCCACCGTCAAGGGCGGCTACTTCCCCGTGCCGCCGGTTGACAGCACGCAGGACATGCGTGCTGAAATGTCCCTGATTCTCGAATCACTGGGCATTCCTGTCGAGGTGTTCCACCACGAAGTGGGAGGTGCTGGCCAAAACGAGATCGGCACCAAGTTCAGCACGCTGGTGCAGCGCGCCGACTGGACGCAACTCATGAAATACGTGGTGCATAACGTGGCCAACGCCTATGGCAAAACCGCCACCTTCATGCCCAAGCCCATTGTCGGCGACAACGGCTCCGGCATGCATGTCCACCAGTCAATCTGGAAAGACGGGAAAAACCTGTTCGCTGGCGACGGCTATGCCGGCCTGTCCGATTTTGCGCTGTATTACGTTGGCGGCATCATCAAGCACGCTCGTGCCCTGAACGCGATTACCAATCCCGGCACCAACAGCTACAAGCGCCTGGTGCCTGGCTACGAAGCACCGGTCAAGCTGGCTTATTCGGCCAAAAACCGCTCGGCTTCGATTCGCATTCCTTATGTGGCCAACCCCAAGGGCCGCCGCATTGAAGCGCGTTTCCCTGATCCACTGATGAACCCCTACCTGGGCTACGCCGCATTGATGATGGCTGGCCTCGATGGTGTGGAAAACAAGATCCATCCGGGTGAAGCCGCCACCAAGGACCTGTATCATTTGCCGCCCGAGGAAGATGCGAAAGTGCCGACTGTGTGCCACAGCCTGGACCAGGCGCTGGAAGCACTGGATGTGGGCCGGGGTTTCCTGACCAAGGGTGGCGTGTTTACCGACAGCATGCTGGACGCCTATATTGAACTGAAAATGGGTGAAGTGACACGTTTGCGCCAGGCCACGCACCCCATCGAGTTCGAGATGTACTACTCGCTGTAATTCATCGGCCTGTGTTTAAAAAGGACGGAACACTCCGTCCTTTTTTTATTGCTTCGGGATTATGGGTTTTGCTTATTTTGTATTTTTGCCGCTTTGCCGCATACTTAAATCATCCCAGCCTTCACACGCCCCATGAAAAAAACTTTATTGCTACCCCTCGTGTCCTTTCTGCTGGTCAGCGGGGGAAATGATGCCTGGGCGCAGGTTTACCGCTGTGTCGCCGCAGGCGGTGGTTCGCCCGAATACATCAACAATACCAAAGAAGCCCAAAGCCGCAACTGCAAGCTCGTTTCGGGCGGAAATGTCACTGTGGTGCAGGGGACGCCGGTTTCAAAAGCCCCTGCGCGTGCGGCAGCGACGGCAACTTCAAGCGCTTCGCGCGCCGATGGCAACGCCGACCAGCGCGCGCGCGACGGCGACATGCGGGCCATTCTCGAAGCTGAGCTGAAGAAGGCTGAAGCCAAGCTGGCCGAACAACTAAAAGAGTACAACAACGGCGAGCCCGAGAAGCAGGGCATAGAAGGGCGCAACTATCAGCGCTATCTGGACCGCGTGGCCGAGCTCAAGGACAGCATTGCCCGCAGCCAGAGCGACATCGCCGGCATCAAACGGGAAATTTCCCGCTTGCCGGCCGCGAATTAAGCGCCTTCCAGGCACTTCCAAGTCAAAATAGACGGTTTGAGCAAGCCTTATTTTTCTTCCAACTCAGCGGCTCGCGCCACGGCCAGCGGACCGCCTCGATTTCAGTCGTTTGACCTGCTGGCCACGCTGGTGGCAGTCGTGCGAACGGATGGCACCGTCGTGTTTGCCAATGCGACCCTCGAAGACGCGCTGGGCATTTCCCGGCGCGCCATTGAAGGCTCGCAGCTTCCCGAGTGTTTTGCCGAACCCCTGATTTTGAAGAATGCGCTGGCCGGTGCCGCCAGCAACGAGTTTGCCACTTTGCGCTATGACGCCTTGCTCAGGCGACTGAACCACGAGCCCCTGCCCGTGCATGTGGTGGTGGCGCAAACCGATACGCCGGGCGAAGCCATTGTGGAACTGCTGCCGCAGGAGCAGCAAGCCAAGCAAGACCGAGAGGAGCGCCTGATCGACCAGGCCCAGGCCAACAAGGAGCTGATCCGCAATCTGGCGCACGAAATCAAAAACCCCTTGGGCGGCATTCGCGGCGCAGCGCAGTTGCTGCAGATGGAAATTGGCAAGGACTTGACCGAATATACACAGGTCATCATTCACGAGGCCGATCGCTTGCAAACCCTGGTTGACCGATTGCTGGCACCGCATCGCTATCCGCATCGGGTTGGCGACGTGAATATCCACGAAGTGTGCGAACGCGTGCGATCGCTGATCCTGGCGGAGTTCCCCAAGGGCTTGCGGGTCATGCGGGACTACGACACCTCGATTCCGGAATTCCGCGGTGACCGCGAGCAACTGATTCAGGCAGTGCTTAACATCGCGCACAACGCAGCCCAGGCGTTGACCGAGCGCATGGCGGCAGGCGATGCGCGGATCACTTTCAAGACACGTGTCGCCCGACAAGTTACATTTGGCAAGCAGCGCTACCGCCTGGCACTGGAATTGCATGTTGTTGACAATGGACCGGGTGTGCCGGACTCCATCAAAGACCGGATTTTCTATCCCCTGGTGTCGGGGCGTGAAGGCGGTTCGGGGCTGGGGCTGACATTGGCGCAAACCTTTGTTCAGCAACACCACGGTTTGATTGAGTGCGAGAGCCGGCCGGGCCATACAGACTTCAAGCTGCTGATACCGCTGCCTTGAAGTGTGTTGCCCTTGTATTCCATGGATAACCGCTCATAGCAAAGGGACAAGAAACATGAAGCCGATCTGGATCGTTGACGATGACCAGTCCATCCGGTTTGTTCTGGAAAAAGCCCTGCTTCGCGAGGGCCTGCCGACACGCAGTTTCACCAATCCCCGTGAAGTCCTGGCAGCACTGGAAAACGCGACGGAAGACGATGGTCCGCAAATTCTCGTCAGCGACATCCGCATGCCCGGCGGCTCGGGCCTGGAATTGCTCGAAAAAGTCCACGTCAAGCTGCCCGGCCTGCCGGTGATCATCATGACGGCGTTTTCCGACCTGGACAGCGCGGTGTCCGCCTTTCAGGGGGGCGCCTTCGAATACCTGCCCAAACCGTTTGACCTGCCCAAGGCCGTCGAGCTGATCCGCCGGGCCGTTGAAGAAAGCCAGCGCGAGGAAGTCGCTGAAGAGCGCATGGCGGCGGCCCCGGAAATGCTGGGTCAGGCACCTGCGATGCAGGACGTGTTTCGGGCCATCGGCCGCCTGAGTCAGAGCATGGTGACGGTGCTGATTACCGGCGAATCGGGCTCGGGCAAGGAGCTGGTGGCGCGCGCGCTGCACAAGCATTCGCCGCGCGCCAATGGGCCGTTCATTGCCATCAACACCGCAGCCATTCCCAAGGACCTACTGGAAAGCGAGCTGTTCGGCCACGAGCGAGGGGCCTTCACCGGCGCGCAGAGCATGCGGCGCGGCCGTTTTGAGCAGGCCGACGGTGGCACGCTGTTTCTCGATGAAATTGGCGACATGCCGTTTGACCTTCAGACGCGCTTGCTCAGGGTCCTGAGCGACGGGAATTTTTACCGCGTTGGCGGCCACAACGCCGTGAAAACCAATGTGCGCGTGATCGCCGCCACGCACCAGGACCTGGAGCAGCGCGTCAAGGACGGCGCTTTTCGCGAAGACCTGTTTCACCGCCTTAACGTGATCCGTCTGCGCCTGCCGGCCTTGCGTGAGCGGCGCGAAGATGTGTTCATGCTGACGCGGCACTTCCTGCAGCAAAGCGCCAAGCAACTGGGCGTGGAGCCAAAGCGTATTTCAGACGCGGCCTTGCAGCAACTGAGCCACTTCAGCTTTCCCGGCAATGTGCGCCAGTTGGAGAACATTTGCCACTGGCTCACCGTGATGGCCCCCTCTCAGGTGGTTGAACCCAAAGACCTGCCACCGGAAGTTCTGAGCGCTACGACGGAGTTTGGCAAGCCCTTGGCGCCGTTGGAAAAAGCAGAAACACCCAAGCAAGAGTGGGCTGAGGTTTCCGAAAATGCACCCGCCACGTCCCTGCCAGAATCTTTCGCCCCGACGGCTCAGCAAGTAGCTTTGGCTACGCTTGAGAAAAATGGGCAGGGCTGGGAAAGCGGACTGGAAGCCGAGGCAACGGCCCTGCTGGCCGCTGGCCGCAGCGACGTGTGGGACGTTCTGACGCGTCGCTTTGAACCCAGGCTGATCCAGACCGCGCTGGCTAACACCCGTGGCCGCCGCATTGAGGCGGCTCAAAAACTGGGTATTGGCCGCAACACCATCACGCGCAAGATCCAGGAGCTCCATCTTGAATAAGTAATAGCCACAGCCCCCGTGCTACTGCTACAAGCAGCTATTACTTTAATAGGCGTATTGAGCGTAGCTGGCGCTGTTCAAGAGCGTCATAAAAATTAATGACATTAATGTTTACTAATAATCATTAATATAGCTACTTTAATTTCCAATAATTCAGCACAATCACTCTCCATGCCAACCACTACTGGAGAGCGTCATGCGTATCGGAGTCCCCAAGGAAATCAAGAACAATGAATACCGCGTCGGCCTGACGCCCGCCAGCGTGCGCGAACTGGTGGCACACGGTCATCAAGTGCTGGTGCAGCGCGATGCCGGCAGCGCCATCGGGCTCGAGGATGCGCAGTACCAAGCCGCAGGAGGCGAACTGGTCGATAACGCGCAGGCGGTGTTTGAACGCGCTGAGATGGTCGTCAAGGTCAAGGAGCCGCAGCCTGATGAATGCGCCATGCTGCGTCCAGGCCAAATCCTCTATACCTATCTGCACTTGGCACCCGACCCCGAACAGACGGCGGCGCTGGTCAAGTCGGGGGCTGTGTGCATCGCTTATGAGACCATCACCGGGGCGGGCGGCGGTTTGCCGTTGCTGGCCCCGATGAGCGAGGTGGCCGGGCGCATGGCGATTCAGGCAGGCGCGACGTACCTGGAAAAAGAGCACGGCGGGCGCGGTCTGTTGCTCGGTGGTGTGCCGGGAGTCGCTCCCGCGCATGTGCTCATTATCGGAGCGGGCGTGGTGGGTACCAACGCGCTGCAAATGGCTGTCGGCCTGGGTGCGCGCGTAACGGTGCTTGACAAGAGCGTGGATCGCCTGCGCCAGCTTGACCTGGTGTTTGGTAACCGCATCAGCACGGTGTATTCGACCTCGGCGAGCATCGAGGAAGCCGTGCTCGACGCCGATTTGGTGGTCGGCGGCGTGCTGGTGCCTGGTGCCGCAGCCCCCAAACTGGTGACGCGCTCGCATATCTCGCGCATGAAAAAGGGTGCCGTGGTGGTGGATGTGGCCATCGACCAGGGAGGGTGCTTTGAGACCTCGCACCCGACCACCCATACCGACCCCACCTTTGTTGTGGACGGCGTGGTGCATTACTGCGTGGCCAACATGCCCGGAGCGGTCGCGCGCACATCCACTTTTGCCCTGAACAATGCCACCATCGGGCACGCCCTCGCGCTGGCTGACAAGGGCTGGAAGGCGGCGATGCGTGACAACGAGCACCTGCGCAACGGACTGAACATCTGCCAGGGGCAGGTCACCTACGCGGCGGTAGCGCGCGCGCTGGACCTTCCTTACGTCAGCGCCGACAGCGTGCTGGCCTGAGCCGAACCGATTACCCCAGCGTCAGCACCACCGGAACGTGGTCGCTGGGCCGTTCGTTCTTGCGTGGGGCCTTGTCGATGGTGCAGGCGGTGACCAGCGGCCTGAGTGCTTCGCTGACCAGAATATGGTCAATCCGCAGCCCGTGGTTACGGCGGAAGGCCAAGTTCCGGTAGTCCCACCAGGAGTAGCTTTTTTCGGGCTGTTCAAACAGTCGGAAGGCGTCGGCGAGGCCCAGATCGAGCAGCGCCTGGAAATGCTGGCGTTCTTCGGTGGTGTGATGAATGGTTTCGCGTAAGCTCACCGGGTCATAACTGTCGCGGTCGTCGGCGGTGATGTTGAAGTCCCCCAATAGCACCAGATTCGGGTGGTCCAGGAGTTCATCACGCAACCAGTCGCGCAAGCCGTTCATCCATTTCATCTTGTAGTCAAATTTTTCGCTGCCTGGCGCCTGGCCGTTGACGAAATAGCAGTTGACGATGCGCACTTCATCGCCCGCCAGCTTGCCGCCCGGCAGGTCGAGCGTGGCGGCTATCACACGCGATTGCTGGTCAGAAAAGCCCGCGATATTTTTCACAATGTCGCGTGCCGGGGTGCGGCTCAGGATGGCGACGCCGTTGTAGGTTTTCTGGCCAAATACCGCGCACTGATAGCCCACAGCCTCCAGTTCCTGCAAAGGGAACTTGTCATCGCTGATTTTCAGCTCCTGCAGGCACAGCACATCGACCGGGTTGGCGGCCAGCCACTCGAGCACTTGCGGCAGACGCACGGCCAGCGAATTGATGTTCCAGGTAGCGAGTTTCATGTGTTCTATCAAACCTAGATGGGGTGAATTTTGGTGCGTCTCGCCGCGGCGACTGGCCTCGGGAGCCTTTGCATTATCCCTCTGGGAGTGCGCGCGACAAGCGCGCTTTTTGCCGCTGCCGTGAGGTCTTAGGGTGCCTTGACAGTTCTCGTGCTTGCGTCATCCGGATGCGGCGCCGGGGTGCACTTCGAGATCGTGCGGCACACCTGCAGTCGTCCGAGTTTCTCGTGACAGCCCTGTTGACGCCAGCCGAAAACTGACCAGGCGTCGAGCCCGCCGAGCGCCGCCGTAACCTCAGGACTCCGGCTTGTTGAGCTGCGCCGCCATGCAGGCGAAAAAATCCAGGCTCGCCGGGTTGAGCATGGCGTCCGGGCTGGCCACCTTGTCGCGCGGTGCGCCGAGCAGCAGCTTGCGCACCGGCACTTCCATCTTCTTGCCGGTGCGCGTGAGTGGAATCTCTGCGACCTCGTACACCTCGTTGGGCACATGCCGTGCCGAGGCCTTGGTGCGTATCTGCTGCGCGATGCGTGCCTTGAGCGCGTCGTCAAGCACGCAGCCCGGCTTCAAGACCACGAACAGCGGCATGAACGAGGGCCGGCCCAGGTACTCCAGGTCAACGACCAGACTGTCGCGCACCTCGGGAATTTCCTCGACGACGCGGTAAATCTCGGCCGTGCCCATGCGGATACCGTGGCGGTTGATGGTGCTGTCCGAGCGACCGTAGATCACCGCCGTGCCGCGCGGCGTGAAGCGTATCCAGTCGCCATGGCGCCAAACGCCGGGGAAAGTCTCGAAGTAGCTCTCACGGTAACGCTTGTGCTCAGGATCATTCCAGAAGTAAAGCGGCATCGATGGCATCGGCTTCGTGATCACGAGTTCGCCGACCTCGTCCTGGATCGACTGGCCGGCGTCGTTGAAGGCGTAGGCGGCCACGCCCAGTTCGGTGCATTGGATCTCGCCGGCAGTGACCGGCAGCGTCGGCGCGCAGGAGACGAAGCCCGAGGCGATGTCGGTGCCGCCACTGATCGAGGCTAGCCACAGGTCGGACTTCACTGCGTCGTAGACCCAGCGATAGGCCTCGATGGGCAGAGGCGAGCCTGTTGAGTAGATCGCCCGCAAGTACGTCAGCGGGGCGAAGTCGCGCGGGCGCAGACCGTCCTTCATGCCGTTGATCAGGAACGCCGCGCCGCAGCCGAATGACGTGACGCGCTTCTCGTCCATGAAGCGCCACAGCGCCTGCGTGTCTGGCCAGGCCGGGTTGCCGTCGTACAGCACGATCGACGCGCCGGTGAGCAAAGCGCCGAGCTGCAGGTTCCACACGATCCAGCCCGTGCCGCCCAGGAACAGCATCCGGTCGCCAGGCCGCAGATCCTGCTGCAGCGCCAGGGTCTTCAAGTGGGTGAGCACGATGCCGCCATGCCCATGCACCATGGCCTTGGGCAGGCCAGTGGTGCCGGAGGAATAGACGATCCACAGCGGGTGGCTGAACGGCAGGCGCTCGAACGTCAACTCGGCCTCAGTGCGGATGGCCTCGGCCCAAGTTGTACAGTCGCGCCAAGACACCGGCCGCCCGACCGCGAGCGGCCCGGCTAGATGCACCACCGTCTGCACGCTCGGCAGTTCGCGCAGCAACTCTTCGACCACGCCTGCGCGGTCGTGCGTCTTTCCGTTGTAGCTGTAGCTGTCGGTGGCCAGCAGCAGCTTGGGTTCGATCTGGCGCAAGCGGTCGAGAACGACCGTTGCGCCCATGTCGGGGGCGCAACTCGACCACACGGCGCCGATGCTGGCACAGGCCAGAAAGGCCACGACGGTTTCAGGAAGATTCGGCAAGTACGACGCCACGCGGTCCCCGGGGCCTATGCCCAGCATGCGCATCGTGGCCGCCAGCGCGCCAGTGTCGCGCTTCAATTCGGCCCACGACACCTCGCGCAGCGGGACATCCTCGCTGCGTGCGACGAGGGCCGGCGTTTCGGCGGTGGCGTTGCGAAAGACATGCTCGGCGTAGTTCAAGCGCGCATTCGGATACCAGGCGGCGCCGGGCATCTCCCGCGAGGCCAGCACTGGCACCGTCGAGCCGCCTGCCTGGACATCGAAGAAATCCCATACGGTCTGCCAGAAGAAATCGATGTCATCGACCGACCATTGCCACAGCGCCTGGTAGTCCTCGAAGCGCAGGCCGTGTTGCGCAGCCAGCCAGTATTGATAGGTCGTCAGCCGCGCAGCTTCCACCTGAGCCAGCGAGGGCCTCCACAGGATTTCGCCTTCACCGGCGGCATGAATGGTTTCCATGAAAGTTTCCTTAGATCGGGGAAAATGTGCACCTAATCGGCGGGCCGTAAGAACCGCCGCAGGAGTGCCGGAATTTCTGCGTGGCTTAATTCTTTCGCCGCGTGAATGTTACACGCGGTCAATTTCCGTTTCATCTTGCCTTGTATTTTGTTTTTGTTTTCCTCTTGTAAAATGGCCGTTGGCAAGCGAAGCGCGTCAAGCCGCAAGGCACCGTTCCGGGGACGGTGACCAGCAGGGTCAAGCCCAGGACCCGCAAACATGAAAACCCGTTAAGCTTGATCTCTTCTTTAGTATTCACCCCCAACTTTTTCCACTAAACATCATGGACATGAAGACTTCCCCCCTTGCCTTGCTCAAAAACCCCAGCCTGTTCAAGACCGATGCACTGGTCAATGGGCAGTGGCTGGCCGGAACCAAACGCTTCGATGTGATGGACCCCGCTACCGGCCGCAAGCTGGCGGACGTTGCCAACCTCGGCCCCGCTTGACGCCGAAGCCGCCATTGCCGCCGCCAACGCGGCCTGGCCCGCCTGGCGCAGCAAGACCGGCAAGGAGCGCAGCATCATCCTGCGCAAATGGTTTGACCTCTTAATGGCCAACCAGGAGGACCTGGGCCGCATCATGACCGCCGAGGAAGGCAAGCCCCTGCCCGAAGCCAAGGGCGAAATTGCCTATGGCGCGAGCTTTGTCGAGTGGTATGCCGAAGAAGCCAAGCGCGTCAATGGCGAAACCCTGCCGCAATTTGACAACAACCGCCGCCTGATGGTGCTGCGCCAGCCGATTGGCGTTTGCGCGGCCATCACGCCGTGGAACTTCCCGATGGCCATGATCACCCGCAAAGTCGCCCCGGCGCTGGCGGCGGGCTGCCCGGTGTTGATCAAACCGGCCGAACTCACGCCGCTGAGCGCGCTGGCAGTGGCCGAGCTGGCCCTGCGCGCGGGCATTCCCGCTGGCGTGCTCAATGTGCTCACAGCCGACGCCGACAACTCGATTGCCATTGGCAAGGTGTTTTGCGCCAGCGACGTGGTGCGCCACATCAGCTTTACCGGCTCCACCGAGGTCGGCCGCATCCTGATGGCGCAAAGCGCCCCGTCGGTAAAAAAGCTCTCGCTCGAGCTCGGCGGCAACGCGCCTTTCATCGTGTTTGACGACGCCGACATCGACAGCGCGGTGGAAGGCGCCTTTGCCAGCAAGTACCGCAACGCGGGCCAGACCTGCGTGTGCTCCAACCGCTTTTATGTGCAGGAAGCGGTCTATGACGAATTTGTTGCCAAATTTGCCACCAAGGTCAAAACCACCAAGGTCGGCAATGGCTTTGAAGAAGGCGTCAACCAGGGCCCGCTGATCGAGGAAGCCGCGCTTGAAAAAGTGCAGCGCCATGTCGCCGATGCCGTGGCCAAGGGGGGGAAAGTGCTGGTGGGTGGCAAGCGGCTGCCGGGCCAGTTTTTTGAGCCCACCGTGATCTCCGAAGCCAGCGCCGACATGCTGTGCGCCAGGGAAGAAACCTTTGGTCCCTTTGCGCCGGTGTTCCGCTTCAAGACCGAGCAGGAAGCCATTGATTCGGCCAACAACACCGAATTCGGCCTGGCCAGCTATTTCTACAGCCGTGATGTCGGCCGCATTTTCCGGGTGGCCGAAGCGCTGGAATACGGCATGGTCGGCATCAACGTCGGCATCCTGGCGACCGAACATGTGCCTTTCGGCGGCGTCAAGCAGTCAGGCCTGGGCCGCGAAGGCTCCAGCCACGGGATTGATGAGTATCTGGAGATGAAGTACCTCTGCCTGGGTGACATCCTGAAATAGCCGCGACCGATTCCCGGCACGCGAAGGACAACTTTTCATGGCCGCTCACGTCCTTGGTACGGCCGTTTCATCCCTGAACACTTGAATTATTGGTTAAAT
>MERZ01000363.1 GCA_001770785.1 Burkholderiales bacterium RIFCSPHIGHO2_12_FULL_61_11 | reverse complement strand
AGTCGAGCGGCCGCTCGCCCAGAATGCCTTCAACTAGCGCCAATGTCTGCGCGGCGTGGCTACAGTAGCCACTGTCGACCAGCAGGGTTTTTTCACCATCGGTGAACAAAATATTGTTCGCCGACAGCCATCCGCGTTCGAAAAT
The DNA here is from genome assembly GCA_001770785.1 of Burkholderiales bacterium RIFCSPHIGHO2_12_FULL_61_11. Taxonomy (GTDB): domain Bacteria; phylum Pseudomonadota; class Gammaproteobacteria; order Burkholderiales; family Burkholderiaceae_C; genus Polaromonas. The sequence goes on along the minus strand of MERZ01000363.1, from coordinate 3,296 downwards.
GTGCAGACCAGCGGGTAAATCAGGTGCGGCCATCAGAACGCCGCCATGAGAAAACCTTCAGGCGGACGCATGCAATGCACGCCTGGGAATTTTTCCGACATTGGTTTTGCATAGATCATCACGGAATTTAATATATTTTTGGCGCTTGTAGCCGGAAAGATTTTCCTTGCAATACGCGCTCACGCCGTCTTCAGTGAGTGCCGGGTAATTTTTCACGATGAAAACCTTGATGGCTTCCCTCTTGTTTGTCGTCCGCGACGCCAATGGCAGCTGTTTGCGCCGCCGCCATTGCGCGCAACGTCAAAGCGTGCTGGAATCTGGGCTCCTGTGGCCGGGGATTGGCCCCACCAATGGCGTCGCCAATCTGCTGGCGCAAGGCTTGGTCAAGCCGCTGACGGGGCGCGATGTTACGCCTGGCCTGAACGATGGCAGACCTTTTTACGTTTTATGCTGGCAAAGCTCCAAAAACTCACCACCTTGTTTCTGCTTGCAGCGGCGTTTGGCTGGCTGCTTTACTTCCACCGCAGGGACCCAGTGCTGGCCGTGGCAGGTTTTCTGGTAATCACGCTCGGCTACACGGTCTTCCTGGCGATCGAATTCCTGCTCCTGAGGGTCGTCAACCAAAGCGATCCGGCACCTCGGCCGAACTGGCAAGAACTCTTCAGCGCCTGGATTGGTGAATCGTGGACAACGCCGCAGGTGTTCTGCTGGCGCCAGCCTTTTCGCGCTAATGCCATCCCGGATCATCTGGCGCCGCAGCCCCTGGTTCAGGGCCAGCGCGGCGTGGTATTTGTGCATGGCCTTTTTTGCAACCGGGGCTTCTGGACGCCGTGGCTCAAGCGCTTGCAGGGCGGACGGCACGCTTTCATCGCCGTCAATCTCGAACCGCTGTTCGGCTCCATTGATAACTATGCCCTGCAAATTGATGATGCAGTTCAGCAGATCACACACGCCACCGGACGGGCGCCTCTGCTGGTTTGTCACAGCATGGGCGGGCTGGCCGCCCGGGCTTGGCTCCAGCGCATGAGGGCCGAGGCGCGCGTGCACCATGTCGTGACGATTGGCACGCCGCACCGTGGCACCTGGCTGGCGCGCTTTGGTCACGGCCACAATAGCCGCCAGATGCGCCGGCTGTCCGACTGGCAAGCCAAGCTGGACCATGAAATGCCCGTGGATCGCCACTCACTGTTCACCTGCTGGTATTCCAACTGCGACAACATCGTGTTTCCAACTTCCACCGCGACCTTGCCTGGCGCAGATAATCGGCTGGTTCGTGGCGCGGCCCATGTGCAGCTGGCGTTCCTGCCGAAAGTCATGAATGCCACGCTGGCCTTGCTGGGCGACACATACCCTGAGCGCCTGCCAGCGGGTCGGTCCCAAAATGGGCTCGAATAAAAGGGTTGCCGCGGTAACGACGACCATGGCATTTTTTTGTGAATTTGTCACAAAAATAAGAAATATATCCGCCACACAATGAGACGTGAACTTTTTGTGCTCATCCATTTGCAGGAGAGACGTCTTGACCATGCGCACAATACCGAATGTCGGGTTTTTTTTTGATGGTCTGGCACGCCCCCTCGGCCAAACGAATCCGGATTCCAGTCCGGATCTGCTGGCGTTGTTGGTCGACGAATTGGCATATGGCGTGCTTGTCATCGGCGCGCAGGGCCAGATTTACCATGCCAATCGGGCCGCCAGCCGCGAGCTTCAGCTGGGCGACTTATTGACAAACAGGCTTGGCGACCTGGAGATTTCTTCTCCGGCAGATGACCAGGCATTTCAAGCTGCTTTAGGTGAGGCGCTGGTCGGCAAACGCAGCCTGATCCAGCTGTCCGCCAACGACCGGTCCATCGCAATGGCGGTGATCCCACTTAAGCGTCAGGGGGGTGTTCTGGACGATCGCGTTGCTCTGTTTTTGTCGCGTGCCGGAGTCTGTGAATCAGGCATGTTGGCCGGTTTTTCCCGTCAGTACGGCCTGACGCCCACCGAGCAGCACGTCCTGGTTTACCTGTGCCGTTGCCTGAGCACGCCGGAAATTGCCGTACAAATGAAAGTCGCCGTTTCCACGGTGCGCACCCATGTACGCAGCCTGTGCGCCAAAACCAACTCGTACGGTGTTCGCGAATTGATTCGGCAAGTGGCGATCCTGCCGCCCATCGACACCCCATCACTTGGGGCAATACATTAAGCTTGGCACCGGAGCCTAATCGGAACCATGCTGGCTAAAAAGTATTCATGAACGCTCTTCAACTCGTTGGTGGGGACTTATTCGCTCAGCTTCGCCCGGAGTTGCGGGAATTGGCATTGCGCGGCGTGCTGCGCAGTTACCCCAAGAAGACGGTGGTGATCAATGAAGGAGACAAGGGCGAGAGCTTATTTGTGCTGCTAAAAGGCAGCGTGAGGGTGTTTTCCGGCAATGGCGATGGCCGGGAAATCACTTATGGAAGAATTTATTCAGGCGACTATTTCGGCGAAATGTCGCTTGACGGCGGGCCTCGATCTGCTTCGGTCATTACTTTGGAACCGTGCACCTGTGCCGTGCTCAGTGGCGCCGAGGTGAGAGCGCATCTGGCGGCAGAACCCGAATTTTCGGCCAATCTGCTGGTCCGGGTCATTGGCCGCGCACGCGCCGCCACCGAAGCGGCGCGAAACATGGCGCTGCTGGATGTTTATGGTCGGCTGGTTGCCTTGCTTGAAGCGCACGACGGTCTGACGGTCCTCACTACAGACGCGGGCGTCACGCTGGAATCCATCACGCACCAGGAAATTGCCAGTCGGGTTGGCGCTTCCCGCGAAATGGTCAGTCGCTTGCTCAAAGACCTCGAACGGGGCGGCTATATCGAGATGGCGACCAAGCGGATTACCCTGGTCAAGAAGCTGCCCAGCCACTGGTAGCGGCCACAGCGATCAGAGTGGGGAACCTGGATCCCGCGCTTGCTCAAGCTTTCTCTGGAACACCGGCAAGATGCCTCAGGTGAGGGCTTCGCCAGGCGGCGCGATGCGCCAGGCGTGAATGGGCTTTTCGACATGTTTGAGGTGGCACTCACCCAGGTCTTCAATCTCGGCATCAAGCCCGGCAACAAGCTGATCGCGCAATGCGGTTGAAATCACCAACTCATTCGGGCCAGCCAGCGTGCAAAAGCGCACTGTCAGGTTGACATCAGTGCCATAGATATCGTACCTGTCCGTCACAAAGCTGGCCAGATGGGCCCCCATGCGAAGGCGGATTTGCTGCTCGGGCGGCCTGCCGACATTGGCTTTCTGGCTGAAGTGCTGCAGGGAAAAAGCCGCCTTGA
>MERZ01000362.1 GCA_001770785.1 Burkholderiales bacterium RIFCSPHIGHO2_12_FULL_61_11 | reverse complement strand
GGCCGGGGCCGAACGCCCCGTCTTTTTCCGCGATACATATGTAAAAAACGTTTTAATTAGTTAAAATAATTAAAATGAACAAATTAATACACTTGGCAGGTCGCGATGGCGCGTGAACCCAAATCGTTCGAAGCGGCCATCACGGCTGAAGACTTTTCCAGCACCGATTACTGTGGAACGAGCTATGCCGCCAAGCTGCTGGGCCTGTCGGTTGCCACCGTGCAGTCGCTGGTTGAAAAAGGCGAAGTCGATGCCTGGAAAACGCTGGGCGGTCACCGCCGGATTGCGCTGCAATCGATCAACGCCTATCTGGCCAGAAACAGTCCGCAACTTTCCCGCGCCGACATCAACCCCAAACACCGTTTGCGCGTGCTGATCGTGGAAGATGACGAGAGCACCCGCGACTTGTACCGCTGCCAGTTCGAGGAATGGGACTTGCCGGTCGATTGCACCTGGATGACCTCGGCACTCGAGGCCTTGATGGACATTGCCAGCATGCGACCGGACTTGCTGATCACGGATTTGTCCATGGCCGGTGTGGATGGCTTCGAAATGCTCAAGGCGCTCAAACGCAACGTGCAACTGGCGGACATGCAGGTGGTGGTGATCAGCGGCCTGCCTGCCGAAGCGATTGCCGAGCGCGGTGGCCTGCCGCCGTACGCGCACCTGCTGCAAAAACCGGTTAATTTTGCCTGGCTGCAGGGCTATGTGACCGCACTGGTGGCGGCCAACGCCAAGTGGCGCTGAGCAGACGCAAGCATCACTGAACGATCACCCTAGCCGCGCCCCGCTCTGAAGCTGCCCCAGCCAAACCCGCTCACCATGCGACGCTTTCTAGGCAAACTCAGAATAAATCCGCTGGATAAGCGGCCCCGGCCCAGCGCGCAAGCAGTGGTGCAAGATGACAGTCTGCGGGTCGGAAAGCCGCCTGCGGCGTCAGCGGCGCTGGCCTGGCGACCTGCCGACCTGGCCAACGACGGCGTCGTGCGGCTCGACCAGAGCGGGCAAATCACCGAGGCCAATGCGCGGGCACTGGGGCTCTTGCACTGCACGCTGCCGAGCGTGTCGGGCCGTGATTTCTGGGATGCCGTGCCGGAAGAAATTGCCGAGCAGCACCGCAGCGCCACGGACAGGGCGCTGAGCTCCTCGGCGCGCCATGCCTTTGTTGGCAACCAGGCTTTTGAAGACAGCTGGGTCGAATACACCTTCACGCGCCAAGCCTCGGGCGTGCTGGTCCAGATCCGGGACGTCGCTTCGACGCAAAGGCTGCAGCGGCTGCTGGAGCAGAGCGAACGCTATAACCAGCTGATTTTTGAGGCCAACCCCAACGCGATGTGGATCTTTGACGCCAACTCGCTGCGGATTCTTGCCGCCAACCAGGCCGCCGTCAGGTTTTACGGCATTGCGTCCAAGCTGTTCGTGACACTTAACATGGGGGCGTTGTTTCCCGATGGCGAGGGCACCGCGCTGCTCAATACCCTGGCTTCCAGCAAGGAGGGCCAGAGCGTCCCGCTCGAATTGCTGCTGTGCAAGCAAAAGAAATTGAATGGCCAGTTGGTGCTGGTCGAACTGGCTTGGGGCCGCTTTAACTGGCACGGCCAGCAGGCCGTTCTGGTGAGCCTGGCCGACGTCACCGAGCACCACCTTGCAGACACGGCCTTGCGGCGAAGCAATGCCGTGCTGGCGCAGGAGCTGGCAGGCCGGCAAAGCGCGCTGGAAAATGCCAATCGTAACTTGATCGCCTTCAAGCATGCGGTGACCAGCGATTTGCAGGACTCCTTGCATGTGGCCAATGGCTTCGCAGCACGGCTGGCTGAAAAGTATTCGGCGGCACTCGACGCGCAGGGGCGGCACTATGTCAGCCGCATTCAGGCCAGCACCCGCCAACTGTCCGGACTGGTTGACGATTTGCGAACGCTGGTTCAGCTGCCGCAGCAGTGCGGCCAGTTTGAAGAGATCGATCTGGTGCCGGTCTGTGACGCGCTGGTCGCCGATTTGCACCAACGCGAGCCGGGCCGGGTGGTGGCCATCGAGTTGCCCGACAGTTTGCCGCTGCGCGGCGACAAGAGACTGCTTGAAACGGCTTTGACGTGCCTGCTGGACAACGCCTGGAAGTTCACGGCCAAGAAGGCCGAGGCATGGATCAAGGTCGCGCTGGTGTCTGGCCAGGCGCCCGGCGAACGGGTTTTGCAGGTGTCGGACAACGGGGCCGGTTTTGACGCCGCCTACAGCGCCAAACTTTTCACGGCGTTTGAGCGCCTGCACTCGTCAGCCGACTTTCCCGGCAATGGCTTGGGGCTGGCGATTGTCAACCGGGTGGCCGCACTGCACGGCGGCAAGGCATGGGCCGAATCCACCGAGCAGGCCGGTGCCAGTTTCTTTCTGGCACTGCCGCAAGCCGTGGCTGGCCAGGATGAATAAGTTTCGGGTTACGCTGTGCCAACCCGACTACGAGTTGGGAAGTTCTGGGTAGTTGCGAATTTTCTGCAGCGACTCAAACGTCGTCAGCCTGCGCCACCACGCGGCGAATCACGTCGCCGCCAAAGCCGCGGGCGGCAAGAAAGCGCATTTGTCTGGCGCGTCCGGCGGCATCCGGCGCCGGCTCGCCAAACTTCTTGCGCCAGACCTCGCGGGCACGTTCCATTTCGCTGAGCTTGAGGCGCTCCATGGCAGCGGCTACCCGCTCGGCGCTCAGCCCCTTGTTCTGCAGCTCATACCTGATGCGCGCCGCGCCCAGGCGTGCGGCGCGCCGGTTGATGACCGACTCGACCACCCGCGCCTCGCTGATGAAGTCCTTGGCTTGCAGCTCATCAAGCACTTGCGCCAGCTGGCCCGGCGTTTCTTCGTGGGCGCCGAGCTTGCGCTCGAGCTCGGCCCGCGAATGCTCGCGGCCCGCCAGCAAGCGCAAGGCGCGCCCCTTGAGCGAGAGGCCCAAGCCCGCCCGGGCCGCGGGTTTGGCGGTGTTCATGGCATTCATGGCACGGCCCGCGGCAACCCGGCGCTTGCATGGCGCGCAGGTGTTTTCTTGATGGCTGCTTGCATTTGTGCTGCTTTGGCTGGCACCTTACTTTGCCTGTAAAACTCGGTCAGACTGCGGCTTTGGGAGCCCTTTCGGCTTTTTCAGGTTTCCCGGCCTTGTCTGATTTCTCGCTCACATCGGCGGCGACAGCGGCTTGCACCGGCGGAATGCCCAGCGACTCGCGCACCTTGTTTTCGATTTCGATGGCGAGCGCCGGGTTTTCCTTGAGGAATTCACGCGAGTTGTCGCGGCCCTGGCCGATTTTTTCGCCGTTGAAGGCGTACCAGGCGCCGGCCTTTTCAACGATGTGGCCGGCCACGCCCAGGTCGAGCACCTCGCCCAGGCGGCTGATGCCTTCGCCGTACAAAATGTCAAATTCAGCCGTCTTGAACGGTGACGCCACCTTGTTTTTGACCACCTTGACGCGG
>MERZ01000361.1 GCA_001770785.1 Burkholderiales bacterium RIFCSPHIGHO2_12_FULL_61_11 | reverse complement strand
AGAAATGATCATCCAAGTTGACGTCGCCGCGGTCATCTCCCGGTTGGCTTGTTCGTACGGCAACCGCGCGGGCGACGCGCAGGCGGACGTGCCGTTTGAATTCCTATCCTGCAATGAGGGGCATATGAAGCGAATTGCAATTGCCGCAGGCGATTCCCGAGGGGAACGCAGTCATAAGCGCATTGGCGCGATCGCGGTCGTCGCGTCGTTCTTCATGGCATTCGCCGGCGCCACGGTCTTTGCGCAATCCTATCCGACCAAGCCTATCCGGTTGATTGTTCCTTCCTGCGGCGGAGGTGCACCCGATATTCTGGGACGGCTCGTGGCGGCAAAGCTCTCGGATGGGCTTGGCCAGCAAATAATCGTCGAAAATCGCCCAGGGGCAGGTGGCTCGATCGGTATGGAGGCGGTGGCGAAATCGACCGCTGACGGCTACACGCTTGGTTTGGCCACGACCTCCGCCCTTTCAGTGGCACCGACGCTTTTCCCGAACCTGGGGTACGACCCGGTGCGTTCGTTCGAAGCGGTCAGCCAACTTACTTCCGGCAATTTCGTGATTTTCGTCAATTCGTCCGTGCCCGCGAATACACTCAGGGAACTCATCGATCTCGCCAAGTCGAAACCCGGTCAACTTAACTATGCTTCAGTAGGGAATGGCACTCCGCACCATATCGCGGGCGAGGCATTCAAGCTCGCGGCGGGGGTGAACATGGTTCACGTGCCCTATAAGGCTCAAGCGCACTTAGGATTGCTCTCCAATGACGTTCAGGTCATGTTTGAAGGTTTGGGGCCCTTCCTGTCGCACATCCGAAGTGGGAAGATAAGGGCGCTTGCCGTTGCCGGACCAGAACGATTTGGTCAGATTCCGGACGTGCCAACGACTGCCGAAGCGGGGCTACCCGACTATGAAATTACCGCGAACATGGGCTTAGTCGCGCCACGAGAAACCCCGCCCGATGTCATCCGACGGGTCAATGAGGTACTGGTGAAGGTTATGGCAACGAACGAGGTCAAAGAGGCGTTTTTCAATCAGGGGTTGCGAGCGATTTCCAGTTCCCCAGAGCAATACGCGGCGTTGATCCGGGACGATGTAGTCAGATGGGCGCGTGCAAGCAAGGCGGCGAAAGCAAAGATTGACTGAGGCGCTAATGTGGTGAAAGCCAGATTTGCTGCTGTCCGAATTCTTTTCAATACGGAGGA
>MERZ01000360.1:2691-6053 GCA_001770785.1 Burkholderiales bacterium RIFCSPHIGHO2_12_FULL_61_11 | reverse complement strand
CTCGCGCACCACCGTGCGGCTCACCGAGAACTGCGCCACCAGTGCAGCCTCTGTCGGCAGCTTGACGCCCACCGCCAGCCGGCCCGCCCGGATCTCGCTGGCGAGCACATCCGCCACCTGATCCGAGAGATAGGCGCCGGGCGTGATGGGCTTGAATTGAGTAGTCATGGAGGGGCCGGAAAGTGGCGAACCATTCCCTGCTAGCTCGCGTACACCAGATCGCGCAGCCAAAGCGAGAGGCTGGGGACGTAGGAGATCACCATCAGGCAGGCCAGTATCACCAGCACGAAGGGGATCAGGTCCTTGACCATGCGGTCCAGCGAGATGCGTGCCACGGTGCAGGCGGCGAACAGGTTGACGCCGAACGGCGGCGTGATCATGCCCAAGGCCAGGTTCACCACCATGATCAGGCCAAAGTGCACCGGATCGATGCCGAAGTGCATGGCCACCGGCGCCAGAATGGGCGCCAGCACAATGATGGCGGCACCGGTCTCGATGAACATGCCAATCAGGAACAGCGCGGCATTCACGCCCAGCAGAAAATAGGTTGGGGATTTCAGGACATCCTCCAGATAAAGACCGATAGCCTCCGGCACGCCAGCGCGCGTGATCAGGAACGCAAACAGCCCGGCGTTGGCAATGATGAACATGATCACCGCCGACGACAGCACCGACTTGCGCAGGATGAGGTAGAGGTCAACGAACTTGATCTCGCGGTAGATCACCAGGCCCACGATCAGTGCATAGAACACGGCGACCGCCGAGGCCTCCGTCGGGGTGAAAATCCCGCCGTAAATTCCGCCCAGAATAATGACCGGCATCAGCAGCGCCCAGCCGGCCTTCAAGGTGGCCTTGCCGACCGACAAACGCTCGTCGCCGTCCTTCTTGCCCCAGCCCTTGATCTTGCAGTAAACCCAGACAAACAGCATCAGCGCACCGCTGATCAGAAGCCCCGGACCGAAGCCGGCAATGAACATTTCGCCAATGGAAACTTCAGCACTGACGCCATACAGAATCATCGGAATCGAGGGCGGGATGATCACGCCGAGCTCGGCACTGGTGGCCTGCAGCGAGGCGGCCCAGGTGGTCGGATAGCCATGCTTGAGGAGTGCCGGAATCAGGATGGTGCCAATGGCGAAAGTGGTGGCCACCGACGACCCCGACACTGACGCAAAAATCATGCAGGTCAGCACGCAGGTCATCGGCAGGCCGCCCTGCACGCCGCCCACCAGGCTCTTGGCAAACTCCACCAGGCGGCGCGAAATGCCACCGCTTTCCATGATGTTGCCGGCCAGGATAAAAAACGGGATGGCGGCCAACGGAAACTTGTTAATGGCGTTGAACATCTCCTTCACGGAGATCAGCATGTTGGCGTTTTCCACCTGGATGCCCAGGACGGCAGCCAGTCCGATGGACACCGCCACGGAAACGGTGAGGGCGAAGCACAGCATCATGGTGCTTAACATCACGGCGGTCATATCGCGGTCTCCAATTCAAGGCGCTGCGGGTCGATCAAATTGCCGATGATCCCCATCACGCTGAATACCCCCCCTACCGGCATGGCGAGGTAAGCCCAGAACATCGACAGGCTTTCCAGTCCAGCCATGGTTTGCACCCTGCCGCGGACGGCATAGTCCCAGCCCCACCAGATGATGATGATGATCAGACCTAAAGCGGCGAGGCAAACCACCCAGTCGAGGAAACGGCGAATGCGTGGCGGGCTCCAGCGGTAAAGAACATCCACGCTGACCATGGCGCCCTGGCGAAATGCCATCGGAATACCGAGAAATACCATCCAGATCAGGCTGAAACGGGTCAATACCTCGGTCCATTCAGCAGGCATTTCAAGCACGAAGCGGGCGATGACCTGGAACATGCCCAGACCGGCAGCCACCAGCAGCATGGCGCAGGCGGTTACCAACGCGATTCTGCTTGTCCAGTGCTCCAGCCGGAGAAATTTCTCTTTCATTGAAATAGCCGCCTGAAATGGTCATTGATAAAAAAACGCCCGAGCGCTTTTGGGCTTCGGGCGTTAACCGCTGAAAAAACGGCGGCAATTACTTGTAGTTGCGGATCTTGTCCATGTTGGCTTTTCCAAACTGCTTTTCGAATTCAGCGTACACCGGCGCCAGCGTGGCCACAAACTTGGCCTTGTCCAGGTTTTCAACCACGTTCATGCCCTTGCCGCGCAGGTAAGCAACACCTTTGGCATCATCTTCATCCACGCGGGCCCGGTTGGCTTTCACGGCCACTTTGGCCGCCTCCAGGAAGGCCTGCTTGTCGGCGGCACTGAGCTTGTCGAACGTTGCCTTGTTCATCAGGAAGATGGCGGGCGAATAGACGTGACCAGTCAGCGACAGGTGCTTTTGCACTTGGTCAAGTTTGGCGGCCATGATCACTGACAGGGGATTTTCCTGACCATCGACCGTGCCTTGCTGCAGCGCAGTGAACACCTCTGGGAAGGCCATCGGAGTGGTCACGATGCCAAGCCCCTTGTAGGCCGCCACATGCACCGGGTTTTCCATGGTCCGCATTTTCAGTCCCTTGAGGTCTTCCGGGGCGTTGATGGCGCGTTTGCTGTTGGTCATGTTGCGCATGCCGTTCTCGCCCCAGGCCAACGCCTTGAATCCCTTGGAGTCGAATTTGGTCAGCATTTCCTGGCCGATCGGGCCATCCAGTACGGCACGGGCATGCGCCTTGTCGCGAAACAGAAACGGGATGTCCAGAATCTTGGCGTCGGGCACGAAGTTGGGCACCGGGCCGGTCGACGAAAAGGTCAGCGCCTGGGTGCCAAGTTGCACAGATTCGATGGATTCGCGCTCACCGCCGAGCGAGCCGCTGTAAAACGTCTCGATTTTGTAGCGGCCGCCCGTTCGGGATTCAACTTCCTTGGCAAAGGTATCGATGGCAATGCCCTGGTGGGAGTTTTGCGCGATGGCAATATTGATCTTCATGGTGGTCTGGGCACCCGCGGTGGCCACAAAACCCACGGCCAAAGACAGGCCAATAACCAGTTTTCTCAATTTCATAAAAGGTCTCCTAAGTTTGAAAAGGTTACGGGCTGGCGGCAGTTTAGTCCGTCAATCCGTGCGAAATTTGTCATACAACTTCTTATTGTGATCTGATCGGCAGCTTGACGGCATAAGGATTTTCCCTGATGTACTCCCTGATGATTTCTTCAAAGCTTTCCTCCGGCAGCAAGCCCAGGCCGCACGCCCTCACCGCATGAATCCGGGCTGGCCAGGTCTTGACGATGATGCGAATGGCCGGGTCGGGCGTCCAGTCGATCAGTGCGGTGGCGCCGGGGCCAGCCACGCGCTCCAGCGCCGCCGCCATCTCGCCAGGGGTGGTCGTCAGTGCGG